>JAZRZG010000149.1:0-10905 GCA_045601305.1 Synergistaceae bacterium | reverse complement strand
TGGCTTGCGGTACATTGTATCGGGGAGAAAGTGTGGGCGCACAAGGCAGTATTCGTCCCGGTACATCGCTCAAAGTATTTGCAATTAACTTAAAATCGCATTGCGCGTGCGTGGTCCATCCAAACCGTGGCAAACCAGCTGCCAAATTTGGTATGAATGGGGGATCTTCGGTAACTGCAAGCTGGCTGGCGGCAGGGCCCCCGGACAAAAACGCTGTTCACTATCACGGCGGGCTGTCGGGCACGTAACCGACGTAAAACAAATGAATTCAAAGCGGCAGGCATTTGGACTTATGTTCTTTTGCTTGCCGTTATTTTTTACACAGAAAGGAGAGTTATAAATGCTTCGCGAAAAAGACAGAGAACTGAAACGTCAGCGCAAGCTGAAAAGAAAACTGAAAGAAAACAGCAAGATACCGAAAAACATCAGAACACGCAAAAGTCTGCGCTTTCAGGTATCAGGCACGGAGCGGCTGAAATTCTGCAAGACTGCGCCGCTGACAAAAGAGCTGCGGCAGATACTCGGCAGAAACGTATTCAAAATCATACCGGAAGAAATGAAACGCCCAGGCTACGTTCCCTTTATTTCAATTTATCTGGACAAGACAAACCGCTGTATGGTGCTTCGCACCGACCTTGTCGAACATCAGGACTTCATCGTCGAAGATGAACACGGCGCTCACTTTGAACCCGACACGGAATACAAAAAATGAGGACTGTTCGTCCTCGTTTTTTTGTATTCTACTTTTTCCCGTTTACTCGGTCATAATATTTTGCAAGATACATAATACGCTGTTCATCGTATTCTATAAGCGTCCTGCCATATACGACAAACTCCATTGAACCACCCTCATACTCGACCGAATTTTTTTCAGCCTGCCCGTTCCTTGTCTTAATCCACTTTCGTTCTTTATTGCGCAGGCGATTTTTTTCTTTTTGCGGTAAAAGCGCCATAATTTTCTTATAAACCTTATTCAGTTCTTTGTCCAAAAATTCAAGATAATCACTCTGCGCCATACGTGTGTCGAACATATCACCTTTAGCGCATATCTTATCGCACACATTTCTTGCCGCTTTCATCCTTTTTGCAACTCCGTCCGCGTAATTTCCGGCAAAAGATGTTCCTGCAAACAGCAACAACAGAATAACCAACACAAAAATCAGTTTCCTTTTCAAGTCACGCCCCCCCTATCAAGAATAGCCTTATCCCGCATTACAAAAAAATCTCCTGCGGTTTCATTATTTTACCACAGGAGGGTTTTTGCCTTCTTTTGGCTCCTTAATAACAACCTTACTTCTCAATAACTACAGGCATACCGAAACTGAATAGTATTATTGATTAATCATTGCCAGGAATCCCAAAGGCTCTATTCTTAACAGCATTTACACGCGGGTTGTTAGAATACAATTGTTGCATACCGACTTCTTTCTGTATTTGTTGTTCCCTTGCAGCATTATCCGACGCAACAGAGTTAACAATAAAATACGTATCGTAAAAAGTCATTTCATATGTTTCGGTGGCATTTGGCTTTACCATTTTCACCATAGCCTTGTCGTCACCAAGTTTTCTAAAACTTGTATTATTGTCTACCTCAACCCACTGTTCTTCCTCTTGAGGTTTCTCTTCATAATTATCATTAGAAATATTACTAGATTCAGAGGCATCTTCTGCTCTGTCTTCAGATGTCTGTTCTATTGTAGTTTCTGAAGCTTCCTGTTCTTGGGTTTCATATTGAGGCATTTCTTGAGAGGTTACATTTGTAACCTTATCTGCTTCGACATTAGTTGCTTCTACAATTTTTTCTACCTCCATACGATAGGGTTTTGGAGTGTTGAACAAACACAACGTAGTAACTATAAGTAAACCTGTCGCAACTGTTCTTGCAATATTTGTTTTAAGCATAATGACACCCCCTACTAACCTTGATAACTGCTTAAATTAAGTTGGAGTAATTTTCTATTTAATGATGCTATTTTAGAATCTTTAAAGTTCTTTTGGATAATTCTTTTGTGTTCCAGCCCCTTCTTAAAGGCATAAACATATAGTATTACCGCACCAACATACATCAGCCATGTCAAATACCAAAAAAAACAATATACTGGTGCAAGAAACCCCACAAAAAACAACGTTATCGCTAATGCCCCTATTGACCATAAATCCAACTGTTTCGTTTCAGCCCATAAAGCATTTGAAAGTTCGGACTTACCTCCTCTAATCTCACTTCCGCCTATCTGCATTCCACCAAACGCAAATGCCTTTCTAACATAAGTTTCATCACCGTATTTGAAAGACATTGAATACTCTGGCGCAACAAAAATCTTACTTGAAAAACCTGACATACTGCGATTATAGCTCAAATCTCTATGGTGATCACCAGGTATACTTCTTTCCAAGGAAGCACGGTGCTGTTCTGCATGCATATTAGCCGCAGCCTCATGAGCTGCTCCATTCGGCTGTATATTATCAGCGACCTCGCCAGTAATTTTTTCTTTTTCCATATTACTGACTTTTTGATAATCAGCCTCAAAACGTTCAACATTAATTGACTCTTCATCGTTACTGATTAATACTTCCGAAGTAGTAGAATGCTGCCCATTAAATGGTGTCCAATCAGTAACAGTTCTAGTCCTTGTTCTTGGCTCCATTTGCCAACCGCCATGACCGTCAGAAACCTTTACATATTCAGTATAGGTTTCTTTTCTGTCATGTCCAACACTAACTGTATAAGAAATATCAACTGCCATCATCTCTTTTAAAATTTGACGTTGTTTCAAAATAGGCTCAGAGAATTCCGAATCGTATATATTCAGAGGCGTATTCTCGTCAAGCAGACTAATCAATGCCCCTCTCATAAATTCATGTTGCCCTCTGGTAACATGAATTTGTTCTTTTTCACACACATCATCTTCTTCATCATTAGATGCTCCGAGATTGTAGATATTGTAGATAATTTGACTGCCGTGTTGACTAATAGCAATCTCAGAACCACAACTGTTACATTTTGCGCTGTGCTCGCTCTCAA
This sequence comes from Synergistaceae bacterium, assembly GCA_045601305.1. GTDB lineage: Bacteria > Synergistota > Synergistia > Synergistales > Synergistaceae > Equadaptatus. Next base: position 7,883 of record JAZRZG010000149.1, on the reverse strand, counting down.
CCGTAATATCATTAGAACCACACTGCGGACAGACCATTGTTTCCAAATCAACAGACATAGGCGACACCCCTTCTTTTTATTCTTTAATTGCCTTACATTTGATATTTCTTTCAGCAAGCAATTTTTGAATTTCCTTAATTATCATATGTTTTTCTTCGGCAATTGTTATCATTTTTACTTTAGCCACCATAGTCACAATATCGTCTTCGATATTGAATACTGTTTCATTTGAAATCGGATCGCTAAATTTAACCGTCTCTAACACTTTCTGTAATTCGCATTTAAGTTCAGGATTATCTTCTTCGCAAGTCAAAATTTGCAAATCTCTACTTAAATTCCTTAAAAATACTGCATTATTCTTTGTTTGGTTTTCCGTAATATTAATATGTTTTCTGCTAAATGTAGAAGCGATAATAAAACTAGCAAAAATGCCACCAATGATAGTATAAACAACAAGCGCATGGCTCACTTCAGCATTACAACTTAATACAGCACAACATGCCACAAACTGCACGAGTAAATACAAAAAACCTACATAAGCCACCGGCATTCCCATAAAAACTTGCTTTAATTTGCTAGTATTATCAAAGGATATTTTCCAAATAAATATTTGGGCAATAATAGCAATATTAGTAAACACACACGTAATAGCAAATGTAAAATTTTGTTCTTCTACCAACGCAAATACCATTACATTAAACACTATCAATAGAATACCTATAATAATGTATCCATATTGTCTATTTTTCATTGGACGCACTCCTTTTACTTCCACATTTTGGACATACAATACCCGGGCGTGTAAATTCATAGCCGCAGTTTGAACATATTTCCCTTATCTGCTGCAATGCGCCACATTTATCACAATATGCAGAACCTTCTATAAGCTCGGCACCACATTGGTCACAATATTTATTTGTTTGCGCTTGATTCATAGTCAATCCGACAAATGCATTATTAACCATTCCGCCAACAGCATTACCCACTGTACTGCCGACTCCAGACATCATACCTAAACCTATGCCCATGCTCGCAAAATTATTTCCACCGCTTTCATTTTTAGCTGCGCCCTCAGCTATATCAAAACCGCGTTCCTGTTGGTATGTATAGCCTTCCGTTGCACGTTTTTGTGCAAGTCCCTGCGCTTCAATCACCATCTGTTTAGCTTTTGTTTCCTGTTCAATTAGCCCTACTTTTTGCCTGATTTCGGCTTCTTTAATATCTGAATACTGGCGAAAATGTAATTCTTTGAATTTTTCATACTGTGGCTCACCATCTGGCTTAACAACTGTCGTAACCAAAAATTTTTTCAAGTTCATGCCATAATCCAAAAAATCATTATCCAGCCTTGCTTTGATACCATCTGAAAATTGTTCTAATCTTTCATCAATCTCAAATATATTTATTGTGCTGGATTTCATTTCCTGTGCCATGTATGTCTTAGCTTTTGTAATCACAAAAGCCCGTATAAATGACACAAATTGTTCTTGGTTAAGGATATTTTCAGTACCTACAAGCTTCACAAGTAACTTTCTAGAGTCAGACACACTAATAGCAAATTCACCACTCGCCCCAATAGAAAGCGGAAAGCCATAAGTTGGATCAATATACTGAATTTTACTTGGCGTTCCCCATGTAATTGCCATCTGTTCAGTTTTATTGATAAAATAGACTTCACAATGAAATGCCGACTCTCCGCCAGTTGGTAAATTTGTTATTTTCCTAAGAATCGGAATGTTTTCGGTTTCTAACGTATATCTGCCTGGTCCAAACAAGTCCAATGCTTGACCGTTCATAAAGAAAACGGCTTCTTGAGTCTCATGTACAATCAACTGGGACGTAGTGTTAAAATCCTCACTTGGATGCTTCCACACTAATGTTTTGTTATCACCCTCATACTTAATAATTTGAGTTATAGCCATACTTTATTTCACTCCTCATACAGCGCACAGTCGCCCGTGCCAAGTTCTTTTATAGCTATTTTGTACATACAACGCCGTTAACTCACGATATAACGTTGTTGTATATTTTGTAATTTGTTACATTTACTACAAATTTTCGTTGTCTACACATTACTTTCAACATGGTAAAAGCCAAACTCAAGGATAGTTAGCACGACAACATAATACCCATCGTCTGATTATATTCAGATTGTAGTGCCACAAGTATATTATGTCAATGCTTACAGCGTACCAATTTCAAAAAATTTCGCTCATACTATTATTAAACGAGGTGAAAGTAATGCTCGGAGAGAGAATTAAGGACTTCAGAATGGCTGCGAGAATGACTCAGGACGAGTTGGCTGAACGGCTGTTTGTGACAAAAGGCTACATATCAGAGATTGAAACAGGCAAGAAAAGCCCGTCTCTGCAGATTGTTTTGTCTATTATCGACCTGCTAGGCTGTTCGCCGAATGAATTGTTTGAATACAAGGAAAAAGATGACAAGTGCGAGAGGTGCAGTTTCAAAAATACGGACAATACGGTTTCAGAAACGCTTGAGCTTTTGACAAAGTTGGGACCTGACGAGAAATTCAAAGTTTACAGCTATGTAAAGGATCAGTTCTTTATTTCAGAGGTCAAGGCAAAAAGATAACTCCGCCGAGTTCAGCACAGGCGGAGTTGTTTTTTTGTTTTTCGTTTACGTACGTTTGACAGCGTTATATCAGTCTCAAATAATTTCAGCGCAAATCTGTCAAGTGAATCACAACAAATCTGTCAAGTAAAACATAGCACATTTGTTCAATTTATGTGGCAAATTACATTGAACAACTTCCGGAACGTAACGCAACAGAGAAACTGGCGCCAATGCAACTGCCTGCTCTGAAACTTGTCATAACCGGCGGAGAATACGGTTACAGAAGAAATGACGGAGTGTTGGTTGTTCCAATAGGCTGTCTGAGAAATTAACGCAGAATTCTTTTTTGCTAAAATTTAGTCAAGTACGATTTGGCAAATCGTACTTGACTAAATTTTCAACCAATCTAAAGTCTAAACTATCGCCAACCTAAAGTCAAGCGCGGAATTTTCAGCGACAGTCAGTGTTTGCGCCGCTTACCATTTATAGATGCAAATGTGCGCGTCGGGTTCGACCGTGCAGAGTATTTCTTTCATAACATCTTCAGGAACAGCTACGCAGCCTGCGGTGTATTCGTGGTTTCCGTAGCAGTGCAGGAATATTCCGGAGCCTTTGCCCCATTCGTTTTCTTTGTTGTAGTCAATCGCAAGCGCGTAAGCATAGGCCTTCGTGTATTCAATCAGATGTTCGCTGTTATCCCCGCATTTATGCTGAATTTTTGAGGTATCGACAAAGCGGTTGTAATATTCCCTGTCGCCGCACCAGTACATACTGTCCGTCAGTTTTGTATAGGCAATTTTGCTGCACGGGTCATCTTTTATACCAAATGCCATCGTAAATTTATAGTCACCGAGCGGCGTTTTCATGTCGCCTTCTTTTGTTTTGCCTGTTCCTGCTTTGCCGATAAATGCCTTGTTCTGAATTTTCTTTTCCCATTTGCCGTTTTCCTTAACGTAAAGGCACAGTTTTGCTTTCGACCGCCATGTCTGTTTTACCAAAATCAATTGCCGAACGCTGTCATCAGGCAAATATTTTTTCAGATATTTTCTTTCGGAACCGCATAGGTTAAGCAGCGCAAACAACAGCAGCGCCGAACACGCAAGAATTACAAGTATTTGTTTGTTTTTTTTCATAACACTGCCTCCTTATTTTCCGTATTTATCCAGTTCTTTTTCGCTGAGCCGCCACGTTGTCCATTCGCTCATCGGTTTTGCGCCGTGCGCGCGGTAAAACTCTATGCTTGGCGTATTCCAGTCAAGGCAGCACCATTCAAACCGCTTGCAGCCGCGTTCCTTCGCAAGTTTCGCAAGGTAAGTAAACAGTGCTTCGCCGCACCCTTTTCCTCTGTGCTCCGGCAGAACGTACAAATCTTCAAGCCAAATGCCTGCTCTGCCGACAAAGGTTGAGAAATTTTGGAAAAACACCGCAAAGCCGACATCTTCACCGTCAAGCGACACAAAGAGCGTTTCTGCTTCGCGGCGCACGAAAATTGACTGCCGAAGCGTCTCGGCTGTCGCCTCCACCTGATCTTCCATGTGTTCGTACTCCGCGATTTTTTTGATGAAAAACAGTATCTTTTCAGTTTCGCTTTCTTTGGCGAAACGCACTTCAATTTTGCTCATTTTGTCTCTCCGTAAAGTTCAACGTCATTTTTATCGTCTATCGGCGTAATGCTGACATGCACGCGTTCCTCATGCGAGGTCGGCACGTTCTTGCCGACAAAATCAGGGCGTATCGGCAGCTCCCTGTGCCCGCGGTCAACGAGCACCGCAAGTCGGACAGCAGAGGGACGGCCGAAATCCAGCAGCGCTTCCATTGCCGCGCGCGCAGTTCTGCCTGTGTAAAGCACGTCATCGACAAGAATTGCAGTGCGTCCTTCAAGCGCGCAGGGTATATTGCTTTCGGCAGTTTCAGGCTTGTGAAGCACGTCAAGATCATCTCTGTGAAGCGTAATGTCAACTTCACCGACAGACACGTCAACGTCTGCGAATTTTCTGATGTTTTCGGCAAGCAGTTTTGCCAAAGGAATTCCGCGCCGCTTTATGCCCACAAGACAAACATTCTCTGCCCCGTTAGTCTTCTCAATTATTTCATGCGCCATTCTTGCTATTGAACGCAGCATCTGCGCTTCATCCATAAGTTTCGCCTTAAGATCCATCGTGTCACCTGAATTCCGGACTTTATATCAGTTTCGTAAATACGTTTATGACAAACACCGATATTATTCCTGTAACTATCAGCGAAAGGCTGCTGAACGCGCCTTCAACTTCTCCCATTTCCATAGCCTTGGCGGTGCCGATAACATGGGAAGCAGTGCCCATCGCCACTCCTTTCGCAATACGGTTGTTAATTCCGCACAGCTTGCAAAATTCTTCACCGAACATATTGCCGCTAATTCCGGTAACGCAAATTGCGGCTACGGTAAGCGGTACACAACCGCCCGACTGTTCGCTCACGGCAATTCCTATCGCCGTTGTAATCGATTTCGGCAGCAGGCTTACGTAATCGTAGTGACCGAGTTTGAAAAGCACGGCAGCGGCGAAAATAAATAGTCCGTTTGTTAAAACTCCTGCCGCAATCGCTGAGAGAACCGCCGTAAGATTTCTTTTCAGAAGCTCAAACTGCTCGTACAGCGGCACTGCAAGGCAGACAGTTGCCGGCGTCAGAAGAACGGAGATGAATTTTGTGTCCTTCGCATATTCGGTATAGTCAATTTTGAGAAGAGTAATAGCGCCGATGGAAATAAAAATGCCGAAAATCATCGGATTAAGCAGCGGCGACTTAAAACGGCGCTTCACGGCACAGCCGAAAAGAAACGCGAACACAGTCACAAAGGAAGCAAAAAAAACAGAATCAAACTTCACGCTCTTCGCCTCTTTTCGCGATTTTATCGGCAAAATACTGCGCTGTTCTGCCTGAAACAAACATCACAAAGAAGGTGGAGAGAAATGCCGCGGCAAAATACAGATGCCACTTAGCCTCAAGACTGCCCCACACTTCGATAAGCCCGACCGCAGGAGGAATAAACATCACAGGCATAATCTCAATCAGAAAATCGGCAGTGTCCTTCACCGCCGAAAGTTTAATCAGCTTAAATTCTAAGCACAAAAAGAGAATGCCGACACCGTAAATTCCTGCAGGGACAGGAAAAGGAAGTATCGCGTGCAAAAATTCCCCTGCAAAACAAACGGCAAGTATGAGAGCAAACTGTTTCAGAAACTTCATACGTCAACCACCCCGCACAAATTATAGCGCAAAAAGGTTATGCGCAACATTTTTTCGTACGAACTTTTGTTGTATTACCACATTTTTTCGTACGAACTTTTGTGCAGCGTTTACAGGACAAAAAACAAAACCGTACTCGGCGGTTTTGAAAACAGGTAAAACAACGTCTGCATTAACCGTTCAGCAGAATTTCGTCAAATTTCCGGCAGTATTCGACTATGTCCTCCGCACCGTATTCCGCGCTGTCTTCCGTGAACTCCATAACAGCCTCTTTTTTCGCAAAGGTCTGCCACTTTATTTCGCCAACGTTTTTAACCTCATGCTGATACAGCGACGGATTACCCTTTTTCATAAAATTGACGAGGCACGCCTGCAGCGTTTCCTCCAAATCGGAACGGCAGAGATAGCCGCACTTCTCCGCATATTCGCTGTTGCTCAAAAGATGGAACAGGCACGCATAGCTGCTTGCCCCGAATTTTTCAATCGGGGAACCCGCTTTCCAACGGAAACAGCGTGCTGTGCCCCCTGCCTTGCTTTGAAGTCTGCACGTCAAAAGCAGTCCCGCCTCGCAGCCGAAACGCGAGAAAATACAATTCAGCGCATCTTCTTCCGCCGCGCCCTGTTCAAGCTGTTTTTCATACAGTTTTTTCAGCAGCCTGCCTCTTTCCGAATCCTCTTCAAGCGCCTCCTTCAGATAGAAAGCAAGCATTTCAGCGCTGTCTGCCTCACCCATGGAGGAAACCCACGAGCCGAATTCATTCTCAGCCATTCCGGCAAGAATATTGATATTCTTTGCAGCCCCGTCTGCAATTTCGCGGTACGGGTTGGAAGGAACAATTCCGGTGCAGACAGGCATTGTAACGTCGTAGCCGAGCGCTTTCTGAGCGTCAAGAATTTGTTCCGGCGCAAGCGCAAGCAGCTGTTCCATATTTCCGGCACCGGCAGCCTTTGCAAATTTCAAACACATTTCGTTCTGCTGTTTCGGCGTATAAAGAGACTCTAAATTTCCAGCAAGGACAAAAATTTTGCCAAACAGACCTTCAGCCTGTTTTATAACGCTCAAAAGCAGCGCTGAAACGCCTCCGGCGTGCTCGCCTGCTACGGTTATATTGTCGGGGTCACCGCCGAAAGCCGCTATGTTTTCTTTAATCCACTTCAGAGCTTCAATCTGGTCAAGCAGCCCCAGGTTCTGACTGTCGGGATATTCCTCTGCTCCGGAAAGTCCCGCGAAATTTGCGAAACCAAGCAGCCCGAGCCTGTAATTTAACGACACAAACAGAACATCCTTGTGCCTGCGGACAAAATCCCTGCCGTGATACAACGGGACAGCCGAGCTTCCGCAGGCAAAATCCCCTCCGTGAATATACACGAGCACGGGGCATTTTTTTTCAGCCTTGCCCGCCGCAGTCCAGACGTTCAGCGTCAGACAGTCTTCCGACTGCGGGAAAAAACCCGCATAATTACGCTTGCTTTGTATTTGGACTGCAGAAGGTCCGAAATGGTACGCTTCAAAAACCGCGTCGGAACTTTCAAGCGGCTGAGGCGCCCTCCAGCGTTCAGCCCTCGCGTAAGGTATTCCGAGAAACGCGCGGACTTTCTTCCTCTCTTTTCCGACAAAAACACCCGTCCGCGTTTTGACGGCGCAGCTTTCGTCATACTCTCCTGTAATTGCGCTGTTTTCGCCGCAGCTGTCTTTAACTGCCTCAATATCAGCTTCGTCAACCAAAACACCATTCGCGCCGTCTCCGTATTCTGCCCTGAGTTTTCGCGTTTTGTACGCGCGGACTGCGAACGACACGGCAAGAACAATTATCGGGAAGCCGACGACAAACTCCAGCATCTCCGTAAGATTATGGTAAATGCTGTATCCCCACAGCTTCATGCACAGCGCGTATGAAATGAGAAAACAGACGACAGCCGCCGCAAACAGCAGTTTTTTCCTGCGCGGAACGACTTGGAAATATTTTCGTGCCACAAGCTTATCCGCCGCAACAAACAGAATATCGCCGGCAATTATTGAAACAATTCCGGAGAAAATTGTTTTGGCGCCGTACGCGTCAGGCACGCAAAAACCGACGCCG
>JAZRZG010000148.1:0-19468 GCA_045601305.1 Synergistaceae bacterium | reverse complement strand
GTTGTTGAGGACAAAAACTTTAACAGGGATATTGTAGCGCGCGCAGGTGTCAAGCTCCTGAATATTCATCATAAAGCTGCCGTCGCCGGCAATGCAGACCACCGGTCTGTTCGGCCGCGCGAAATAAGCGCCCATCGCGGCAGGGAAGCCGAAGCCCATTGTGCCGAGTCCACCTGAGGTTATGAAATGATTCGGCTCTTCAACGCGGAAATACTGCGCTGCCCACATCTGGTGCTGTCCGACTTCGGTTGTGAGCGTTATGTCGCCTTTTGTGATGTCGTTGAGTGTCTCAAGCACTTGCCACGGCGTAATCGCGCCGGGAAATTCCTGCTTCGGCATAGGTTCTTTTGTCTTGACGCTGTCAAGGTACGCATACCATTCTTTTCGCGCCGGTGCTGCTGCCGGCAGTTCCGCTGTCAGTATTTTTAACGCTTTTGCGGCATCACCGATGAGCCACACGTCGGTGAGGATTCGTTTGTCAACTTCTGCCGGGTCGCGGTCTATATGAATCATTGTCGCGTTCGGCGCAAAGCTTGCCGCACTGCCTGTTGTGCGGTCGCTCAAACGTGAGCCGATGGCAAGGATTACGTCTGCTGCCTGAAGCGCGCGGTTTGCGACAGGTGTGCCGTGCATACCTGCCATACCAAGCGCGCGCGGGTGGGACTCAGAAATCGCGCCTTTGCCCATCAGGGTTGTCACCACAGGCGCGTTGAGTTTGTCTGCTATTTCCATAAGCTGTTTTGACGCGCGGGAACGGATAACGCCGCCGCCTGCGTAAATGACGGGACGTTTTGCCTTTGACAGCAGCGCAACCGCGGCATCAAGTTTTTCAAGGTCAACCGTTTCGTTCGGGTGATAGCCGGGAAGATCTATTTTTGACGGCCAGTTAAATTCGCCTTGCGCAATCTGCACGTTTGACGGCACGTCTATAAGCACGGGACCGGGGCGGCCTGTTGTTGCTATGTAAAACGCCTTTTTGACCGCGTCGGGGATTTTCTCCGGATCGTGGACTTGAAGACTGTGTTTGATAAATGACATTGTGCCGCCGATTACGTCAGCTTCCTGAAAAGCGTCTGTACCCAGCACGGTAACAGGCACCTGCCCCGTAATGGCAATAAGAGGCACGGAATCCATATATGCCGTTGCAATGCCTGTTACAAGGTTTGTTGCCCCCGGACCTGATGTCGCAATACAGACGCCAACCTTGCCGCTTGCTCTTGAGAAACCGTCTGCCGCATGTACGGCGCCCTGTTCGTGACGGACAAGAATGTTGTTAAAGTTTGCGTCGTACAGCGAGTTGTAGAAAGGTATAATCTGCCCTCCCGGAAGTCCGAAAAGCGTTTTGACTCCCGCTTTTTCAAGAGATTTCACGAGAATCTGCGATCCTGTAAGTTTCGTCATTTTTTTCACCCCTGATTTATGTATTTTTACCTTCTTGCATACCAAAACAGTTTTTATGTTTATGGATTACGAATTATCGGTTATGCCGTACAACCGGCAATTCGTAATTCATAAGCGGCATGGGGAGCCGAACGGCTCCCCTGTGCCTAAAATCACTAATATTCCGGCGCTTCTTTCTTTGCCATCCACGGCATCATGGCGCGGAGGTTTTTACCGACTTCTTCGTGCTGTTCCTTGCGGATTGCCTTTGTCCAGACTTTCATACGCGGTCTGCCTGACTGGTTTTCAAGCAGCCAGTCGCGCGCAAACGTGCCGTCCTGTATATCTTTGAGGACTTCTTTCATCGCTTTGCGTGACTGCTCGTTGATAATCTTCGGGCCTGTGATCATGTCGCCGTATTTTGCCGTGTCGGAGATGGAGTAGCGCATCCAGCTCATGCCGCCTTCGTTAATCAGGTCAACGATGAGTTTCATTTCGTGCATGCACTCAAAGTATGCCATTTCCGGCTGATAACCGGCTTCGACAAGGGTGTTGAAGCCCTGTTTCATGAGTTCGCAGACACCGCCGCAAAGCACAGCCTGTTCGCCGAAAAGGTCTGTCTCCGTCTCTTCGCGGAAACTGGTTTCGATGACGCCTGCGCGGCCTCCGCCGATGCCTGACGCGTATGCAAGCGCAAATTCTTTCGCATGGCCTGACGCGTTCTGATAGATTGCGATGAGGCAGGGAACGCCTTGTCCTTCCGTGTAGGTGCGGCGGACAATGTGTCCGGGACCTTTCGGCGCAACCATGACAACGTCATGTGACGCACCGGGCTGAATCTGACCGAAGTGAACGGCAAAGCCGTGCGCGAACATAAGTATCGCGTCGTCTTTCATGTTCGGCGCAACTTCTGATTTGTAGCAGGCTGCCTGAAGATGGTCAGGAATGAGGAACATGATTGCATCGGCAAGTTTTGCCGCTTCAGGTACGGAATAAACTTCAAATCCGTCATTTTTTGCCACTTCAACTGATTTGCTGCTCGGGCGAAGTCCGATGATAACTTTTGCTCCGCTGTCGCGAAGGTTCTGTGCGTGTGCATGACCCTGACTGCCATAGCCGAGAACTGCTATTGTCTTGCCCTTAAGGAAGTTAAGGTCTGCGTCGCGGTCGTAATACGTTTTTACTGCCATTGTGAAACACTCCTTTGAAATGGTATGAAGAATACGGGATTATAATTCTGGTGTATAAAACACAGGGATATAAAACCCGGAATAACCAATATAAACAAATTTACCAAGTATCAGCTGCTATTTGGAGACAACAGCGCACAGGGTAATTCGAATTTCCGTTCTTCGCGCGGCTGTATTACTCCTCTTTTTTCAGTCCGCTTCTGGCAAGCGAAACCTGTCCTGAGCCGGCTGTTTCGATTATGCCGTAAGGCTCAAACGCAGCAAGGCATGCTTCAACCTTTGACTCTGAGCCTGTGACTTCAAACGAAATCGTGTCTATGCCAAGGTCAACAACTCTGCAGCGGAACACTTCTGCCGTCTGGAAAATGCTCGGCCGTTTCGAGACAGGAGCCTTGACCTTGATAAGTTTCAGATAGCGCTCAACGGTGTTTCCTTCACGCGTTAGGTTGCGTACGGAAATAACTTCGGCGAGCTTTTGCAGCTGTTTCTGCACCTGATCATAGGTTGATTCTTCACCGTCAAAAACCAGCGTGTAGCGCGAAACTCCCTTGACCTCCGTAGGACCTGCCGCAATGCTGACAATATTATAACCGCGGCGATAGATGAGAGCCGTAACTCTCATCAAAACACCCGGACGGTCTTCTGAGTAGATACAAAATGTATTTGACATAATATCCTCCTATTCGTCAAAACCGCTTCTGCTGACCGCAACCTGACCGGAGCCGGCTGTCTCAATCAGTCCGAACGGCTGCAATGCTTTGACACACGCGTCAACTTTGGACTTCGCGCCTGTTACTTCAAGCGTCAGCGTTGAGCCTCCGAGGTCAACAACTCTGCAGCGGAATACTTCTGCCGTCTGGAAAATGCTCGGCCGCGTCTCCGGCGTGGCATTAACTTTAATCAGTTTTAGGTAACGTTCGACGGTGTTGCCCTCTTTTGTGAGGTTTGTAACCGAAATAACCTCTGTCAGTTTCTCAAGCTGCTTGCGAACCTGCTCGCAAATTCGCTCCTCGCCGTCAACCACAACGGTGAAACGCGAAACTCCCGCGTCTTCCGTCGGCGATACCGACAGACTGATAATGTTGTAGGCGCGCCGGTAAATAAGCGCCGCAATTCGCATAAGCACACCCGGCTGGTCTTGTGACAAAATACTGAACGTACTGGCCATTGGTTTACCTCCTGAACAGAAGTTGTTTATCGTATTTCGCTTGTTTCAAAAAAGCCGGCCCCTTCTTGGGTCCGGCCTGAATGAGTACGCAAATCTTACGCCGATCATCCAAGCAGACCCGCTGTAATAATGACGACTATAATGACGACAACTGCGAAGCTTTTTCTCACAACGAGGTCTCCTTTCCGACCGAACTGCAGACAAATATACTCTGCGTGCTGGAAATAATACAGTTTTACTTGCTGAATGTCAATAGTTTTGAATAGTTTTGCCGCAAAAACAACAAAAAACAACAAAATTCCGCAAAATTTTTGGTGAAATCGTGCGCAAACGGCTAAAAATATGAAAAAAGCCCCCGAAACGGGGGCTTTTGTGCAATAGCAGGATTAAATTACTTAAGGGTAACTTTTGCTCCGGCTTCTTCGAGTTTCTTTTTCATTTCTTCGGCTTCTTCTTTCGCTATGCCTTCTTTGACGATCTTCGGTGCGCCGTCAACGAGTTCTTTTGCTTCTTTGAGACCGAGTCCCGTGAGTTCACGGACAACTTTGATGACATCGAGTTTCTTTGCGCCGAACTCTGTGAGTTCAACGTTGAATTCTGTTTTCTCTTCTTCTGCCGCGCCTGCTGCCGCCGGTGCGCCTGCTGCTACTGCCATAACCGGTGCTGCTGCTGAAACGCCGAATTTGTCTTCGAGTTCTTTAACGAGGTCTGAAAGTTCGAGAACGGTCATTGATTCGATTGCGCTGATGATTTCTTCTTTTGTCATAATATTTTCCTCCAATTTGGCTGATTTTCTGTTTTACGCCGCTATGCGGCTGCAGCTGTTACGCTGCGTTTTCTTTTTTGTCCTTGATTGCTGAAAGTGCTGTGACGAGTCCTCTTGCAGGTCCGGAAAGTACGTTGACGAGACCCTGTATCGGGGAAGCCATGGCGCGTACTGCCATTCCGAGGAGAACTTCGCGCGGCGGGATATCTGCGATTGCGAAAACTTCTTCTTTCGAGATAACTCTGCCTTCAAAGATACCGCCTTTGACGATGAGGGCTGCGTTTTCTTTCGCTTTGGCAAAGTCGCGGACCGCTTTTGCGACTGCTGACGCGTCACCGTAGGAAAGAACGTAACCGTTAGGACCAAAGTCGAGCTCAGGGGCTGTGATCATGTCGTTCTCTTTGAGAGCGATACGCATAAGGGTGTTTTTGCAAACCTTCAGTTCGCCGCCTGCTTCGCGGATTGATTTGCGGAGAGCTGTGCTCTGCGCGACTGTGAGTCCGCGGTATTCGACAATGTAGATGGCGTTGGACTTTTTGGTAAGTTCAACAAGTTCGTCAATGTTGGCACGTTTTGCTTCTGTCGGCATTCGATTTTCACCTCCTGTGTGTGGATTTTTCGGACGCCGACGATAAAAATCGGCTTCCGCTGCTCAAGTGAGTCCGGAAGCCGTAAATGTGCATAAATACGCCTTATACCAGACCTCGGCGGGATATTAAGCGCTCATCGCGCACCTGCTGTCTTGAGTCCAAGCTTTGCTATTATAACCCAATTTTTCGAAAATGCAAGCAAAATTTTATTTGCCGGAAGATACCTTTTTCGGTTAAAATAAACATTGTTGCACAAACAGTTTAGACGGAGGTTGTGTTATGGCATTTGAACTGAGAAAATACACCGCGCCCGATTTTACGGAAGAAAAATTCAAAAACGCGCCGGAGGCAGTATTGAAGCCTGCGCCTTTTGACGCAACGGCGCCCGAAAACTTCCACGCAATGAGCATTTTCCCTGAATATTTCCACGTTGAAGGCAAATGGCTGCTTGCGGAAGAAAGCCGCATGGACTGTGTTCCCGTTTATAAAGACGGAAAAATCCTTGTTGTAGAGCCGAGATGGCTGAAAGCGGGGGACATGGTTGTAACAGGCAGAACAGAAAACTGCGAAGACGGTATCTGCGTTCACCCGAACGGCTTTAACGAAGAGTCGGCGACGGGAGACGTTTTCTCCTTCCGCCGCAACCGTTCGCGCGAAACGGCATACTCTCGCGACTATGACGAACTCTACGAGCTTCTCAGACACGAACGCGAGCACGGAAAGGTTGTTTGGGTTATGGGACCTGCCTTTGCCTTTGACGCGGACGCGCGCAACGCTTTTTCAGGGCTCATCGCGGGCGGCTACGTTGACGCTCTGCTCGCAGGCAACGCCCTTGCGACGCACGACCTTGAAGCCGCGTACATGAACACCGCGCTCGGTCAAAACGTTTACACTCAGGAAAGCGTTCCCAACGGACACTACAACCACCTTGCAACCATAAACCGCGTAAATTTCCACGGGTCAATCAAGAAATTCATCGAAGCGGAGAAAATAGACAACGGCATAATATACAGCTGCGAAAAATACAGCGTGCCGTACGTTCTCGCCGGCTCAATCCGTGACGACGGTCCTCTGCCGCCCGTATACGGCAATGTTTACGAAGCCGCCGCGTCAATGCGCGACCAAGTGCGCAACGCGACAACGGTAATCTGCATGGCAACAACGCTTCACACCATCGCGACAGGCAACATGACACCTTCGTTCCGCGTGATGCCCGACGGCACAATCCGTCAGGTGTATTTCTACTGCGTTGACATTGCCGAATTTACGGTCAACAAACTTGCCGATCGCGGCAGTCTGTCCGCAAAAGGCATAGTCACAAACGTACAGGACTTTATCGTCAACCTCGCAAAAGGACTCGGCTGCTACAATTAGTCGCCAGTGCAGGCAAACAACTAAGTATCTTTTGGCTAAACACAACAACCGGCGGAATATCCCGCCGGTTGTTCTTCTGTTCTTTGCCGCGTGCTGAATGCGCGGCGCGTCAAATCCTGAAAAAGAGGCTCAATACTGTGTGTTACATCTAATTCGCCTTTGTTTCGCAGTATTTGCAGCGGTAGGTTTTCGCCGCTTCGTCAGCAAGGTAGAAGACGTGGTCAAGTTCCTGTTCCGTGCCTGTGATACAGCGCGGGTTTTTGCAGCGGATTACGTTTGTCAGCTCTTTCGGCAGTCCTATAATGCGTTTTTCGACAAGTTTTCCGTCTTTGATAACGTTAATCGTCGCCGTTGGGTCAACGTAGCCGATTACGTCGAGGTTTACGGAGATGTCGGCATCTATTTTGATTATGTCTTTTTTGCCTTTTTTGCTGCTGACGGCGTTTTTGATTATGGCAACAGAGCAGTCCAGCTCTTCCAGTCCGAGCAGTTCGTAAAGCTTCATTCCGCTTCCGGCGGTGATGTGGTCAATGACTATGCCGTTGCGTATTGAATCTATATTCATATTCTTCCCGCCTCCTTAAGAAGCATAAGCATAAGCGCCATTCTCATGTATTTTCCGTTCAGTACCTGTTTGAAGTAGCAGGCGCGCGGGTCATTGTCGATTGCAACGCTGATTTCGTTGACTCTCGGCAGCGGGTGCATTATGCAGAGATCTTTTCTTGCATTCGTCAGCTTTTTCGGCGTGAGAATGTAGCTGTCTTTCAGTCTCAGATAGTCTTCCTCGTTGAAGAAGCGTTCTCTCTGAACACGTGTCATATAGAGTATGTCAAGCTGCGGCATCACCGCTTCAAGGTCTGTCGTCTGTTCGTACGGTATTCCGCGCTGCGACAGCACGTCTTTTTTGACATAGCTGGGCAGCTTCAGCTCTTCCGGCGAAATGAGGACAAAGCGGCTGCCCGTGTAGCGTGACATCGCGTTGATAAGCGAATGTACAGTTCTGCCGAATTTGAGGTCGCCGCAAAGACCGATTGTGAGATTCGTAAAGCTGCCTTTTTCGCGGTGTATCGTCAGCAGGTCGGCAAGGGTCTGCGTCGGGTGGCAGTGTCCGCCGTCTCCCGCGTTGATGACCGGAACGGTTGCGTTGTTCGCGGCAACCAGCGCAGCGCCCTCCTTGGGGTGGCGCATTGCGATAATATCAGCGTAGCAGCTGACGGTTTTTGCCGTGTCCGCAACGCTTTCGCCCTTTGCGGCAGAGGAGTTGCCGGCTCCCGAAAAGCCGATTACATTGCCTCCGAGTTCATACATTGCCGCTTCAAAGCTGAGACGTGTTCTTGTTGACGGCTCAAAGAAGAGTGTGGCAAGTTTTTTGCCGCGGCAGATTTCGCTGTACTTTTTTGGATTTTCGATTATGTCACAGGCTGTTGCTATCAGAGAATCAAGCTCTTCAAGCGACAAATCAGGAACATCGATAATACTGCGCATGATTTTTCCTCCCTTTAGATGAATATAGGAAACCGTTCGTACCTCTTTCAGGATAACATTCGCTTCGCTCATTCAGCATAGCGTTCACTGTGTTCACTCAGGATAACACTCACTTACGTTCGTTCAGCAAAATCGTTAAAGCATTTGCTGAGCGTCAGCGTTCTGCTGAGCGAAGTATTGAGCGGTCTTTTGTTTTGCTGTTTTCCTGAGCGTTCGTACCTCACTTAGGATAACATTCGCTTCGCTTATTCAGCATAGCGTTCACTGCGCTCACTCAGGATAACACTCGTTTTACTCGTTCAGCAAGATCGTTAAAGCATTTGCTGAGCGTCAGCGTTATGCTGGGCGAAGTATTGAGCGGTCTTTTGTTTTGCTGTTTTGCTAAGCGTTCAGCGTTATTTTATCCAGCTTTCGTCTGACGGGTTGTTGCGGAACGCGATAAGCCGTTTTACATCTTCCGGCTTGATGTAGCCTTCTTCGGCGGCGACTTCGGCGATTATGTCAAAGTTGGTGAGCGACACGTTTTTGACGTTTGCCTCTGCCATGCGGTCAACTCCTTTTTTCATGCCGTAGGTGAAAATACTTGCTATGCCGAGCACCTCCGCACCTGCCTCGCGCAGTACGTTTACTACTTCAAGCACGCTGCCGGCTGTCGAGATAAGGTCTTCGACTACAACAACTTTCTGTCCTTTTTCCAGTCTGCCTTCAATCTGATTTTGTCTGCCATGGTCTTTCGCGCCGCTGCGAACGTAGCCCATAGGCATTCCGAGAATGTGTCCGGTAATTGCGGCGTGGGCAATTCCAGCAGTTGAGGTACCCATAAGCACTTCGGCTTCGGGATAGTTTTCTCTAATTGTCTGCGCAAGTCCGTTTTCTATGTCATTGCGGACTTCCGGCGCTGTGAGTGTCAGACGATTATCGCAGTACACGGGGCTTTTGATGCCGCTTGCCCAGATAAACGGCTCCTGCGGGCGGAAAAACACCGCCTTGATGGAAAGCAAATCTTTTGCGATTTTCTTCTGCATTTATATTCTCCTCCGTATAAAAGATTTCAGAATATCATTCGCTTCGCTCATTCAGCATAGCGTTCACTGCGTTCACTCAGGATAACACTCACTTACGTTCATTCAGCAAAATCGTTAAAAAGAACTTGCTGAGCAGACGCAGTATGCGGTATGCTGAGCGCAGCGGGCTCCTGTTTTCCTAAGTTTCCGCGTTATCCTGTTTTTTATCCCAAAAATTCCGCAACGCAGCGGTTGTATGCCGCAACGGGGTCTTCTGCCGCCGTTATCGGGCGTCCCACGACTATGAAATCAGAGCCGGCAAGTTTTGCCTGTGCGGGTGTCATAACGCGTTTCTGGTCGCCCTTGTCACCGTCGGCAAAACGCACGCCCGGGGTGACGGTGAGAAAATCTTTTCCGCACGCTTCGTGTACCTTCGCGGCTTCAAGCGGTGAGCAGACAACGCCGTCAAGCCCGGCGTTTTTGGCTGTCTGGGCATAGTGCATTACGACCTCGTCTATCGGTTTGTTTATAAGCAGGTCGCGTTCAAGCATTTCCTGGTCTGTGCTTGTGAGCTGCGTTACCGCTATGAGCAGCGGGCGTGTGCCGTCTTCTCTTGTCAGTCCTTCAAGCGCGCCCTGCATCATTGCCGCTGCGCCTGCCGCATGGAGATTGCAGATGTCTGCGTCAAGGCGCGAAAGCACCGCCATTGTTTTTTTGACGGTGTTCGGAATGTCGTGGAGCTTGAGGTCAAGGAATATTTTGTGACCGCGCGCCTTGATTTCGCGTACAATCTGCGGTCCCTCGGCGTAAAACAGTTCCATGCCGATTTTCACAAACGGTTTTCTCTCCGTAAACTTGTCCAAAAATGCGTAAAGCTGTTCCGCGCCTGAAAAATCGCACGCTACTATTACGTCTCGTTCCATTAGAGCGCACCTCCGATTATATCCTTGAGATTTTCTATGCCGTATTTGTCCATGACTGCCGGAAGCTGTCCTATTACGTTGCGGCAGACAAACGGGTCAACAAGATTTGCCGCGCCTATCTGAACTGCTGCTGCGCCCGCAAGCATCATCTCTATTACGTCTTCTGCGGCTGAAATGCCGCCCAGACCAACAACAGGAATTTTCACCGCGCGGGCAGTCTGATACACCATTCTCAGAGCAACGGGGAAGACTGCGGGGCCCGAAAGTCCGCCTGTTGTGTTCGCAAGCAGCGGTCTGCGCGTTTTCAGATTTATCCGCATGGCGAGTATTGTGTTTATAAGGCTTATGCCGTCAGCGCCGGCGTCTTCCACTGCCTTTGCGACGGACGCTATGTCTGTGACGTTCGGCGTCAGCTTGATTATTACCGGTTTTTTCGTCACTTTTTTAACAGCGGCGGTGACTTCTGCCGCGCTTTTTGGGTCTGTGCCGAACGCCATTGCCCCGCCGTGTACGTTTGGGCAGCTGATATTTACTTCAAGCCAGCCTACCTGTTCCTCTGCGTCAAGTTTTTCGCAAACTTCGCAATATTCTTCGACAGAAAAACCGCTGACGTTTGCCATGACCGGCTTGTGAAACACCTTTTTCAGCTTCGGCAGTTCTTCCGAAATAACTTTGTCAACGCCGGGGTTTTGCAGACCTACCGCGTTTAACATTCCGGCGGCTGTTTCCGCAATACGCGGCGGCGTGTTGCCGTAGCGCGGCTCGCGTGTCGTGCCTTTAAATGAGAATGTGCCGAGCAGATTTATGTCGTATAGTTCGGCAAATTCATATCCGAAACCAAAGGTGCCGCTGGCAGGAATTATCGGGTTGTCAAGCTCAATGCCGCAAAGGTTTACGTTTAAGCGTCCCATAAGATTTCCTCCTTGAACAGCACAGGACCGTCCTTACAGATTCTTTTGTTTCCCGCGATTGTTTTGCAGCTGCAGCCCATACATGCGCCGAAACCGCAGCCCATACGCTCCTCAAAGCTGAACTGTCCGGAGGTTTCGCAGTTTTTGTACACTACGCGAAGCATTGCCTCAGGACCGCAGCAGAAGACATGCGTGTATGCAACGTCTTTCATCGCGTCTGTCACAAAGCCTTTGATGCCGAAAGAGCCGTCTGCCGTTGTGACAATTACTTTAGCGCCGAGTTTCTCAAATTCCTCTTTGCAGAAGATTTCTTCCTTTTTGTTGAAGCCGAGAATAACCGTAACGTCTCTGCCTTCCGCAATCAGTCTTTTGGCAAGCAGATACATGGGAGGCACGCCGAGACCTCCGCCAATAAGCAGCGGTTTTTCTCCGGCGCGCGATAAATCGTACCCGTTGCCGAGAGCTGTGAGAACGTCAAGCCTCGCGCCGTTTCCAAGCGACGCCATGTATTCCGTACCGTGTCCGACAACCTTGTAGATTATCGTTACGCCGTTTTCGTCAAGGTCATAGACGGAAATCGGACGGCGGAGGTAGAAACTGTCCAGTTTTATGTTTATGAACTGCCCCGGCTTTGTTGTAGCCGAAACTTCGCCTTCAAGCCTCATTCTGAAAACGTCAGGCGCAATTTTTATATTTTCTGTTACGGTAAAGATGTCCTGTTTCATCTATTTTCCTTTCTTAACAAATTAGGATAACTTTCTCTTCGCTCATTCAGCAAAGGCATTAACGACTTTGCTGTTTTGCTGAACAGACACAGTCTGCGGTATGCTGAGCGTAAGCGTTTTCCTGCGTTTTACGCGTTTATCGTCGAAACGTTCAGCGTTGTTTCTTCAAGAACGTCAAGCACTATTCTGACTGTGTCAAGCGAGGTGAAAATCGTGACGTTGTTTTCCGTAGCGCAGCTGCGGATGAGATGTCCGTCATTTTCCTGTTCCGACGCGCCGACCTGTCTTGTGTTAATTACGTACGCTATTTTTCCCGTTCTGATTGCGTCAAGAATTTCCTCGCTGCCCTGGCTGATTTTCGTCAGAACATGTGTTTTTATGCCGTTATCTTTGAGGAATGCCGCCGTGCCTCCGGTTGCGGTAATGTTAAATCCCATTCTGTAGAAGCGGCGGACAAGCGGAAACACTTCCGGTTTGTCATCGTCTGCAACAGTGACAAATACCGTGCCATAGTTGGCAAGCAGCATTCCGGATGCCTGAAGCGCTTTGTACAGCGCACGGTTGAATTTGTCGTCATAGCCGATTGCCTCTCCGGTGGATTTCATTTCAGGAGAGAGATAGGCGTCAAGCCCTTTGAGTTTGTTGAACGAGAAAACAGGAACTTTGACATAATGGCGTTTCTTCTCGTCCATATAAATGTCGAAAATGCCCTGTTCTTTCAGGCTTCTGCCGAGAATTGCCTCTGTTGCGATGTCAGCAAGCTGGCAGCCTGTCGCCTTTGACAAAAACGGCACTGTGCGCGATGAGCGCGGATTGACCTCAATTATGTAAACGTTTTCTTCCTTATCAACGATGAACTGAATGTTGTACAGCCCGACTATGCCTATGCCGAGCCCGAGTTTTTTGGCATAACGGAGAATCGTGCCCTTAACCTTGTCGGAAATGCTGAACGCTGGGTAAACGCTTATAGAGTCGCCGGAATGTACCCCCGTGCGCTCTACAAGCTCCATAATCCCGGGCACAAACACATTTCTGCCGTCGCATATCGCGTCGATTTCAACTTCCTTGCCGGAAATGTATTTATCAACAAGAACAGGCTTGTCCACGTCAATTTCAACCGCGTTCCTGAGGTAATGACGCAGCTGCGCTTCGTCTGCGACAATCTGCATTGCGCGGCCTCCGAGAACAAAGCTCGGGCGCACGAGGACAGGATAGCCGATTTCCGCTGCCGCGCTGACACCGTCTTCAATGTTTGTAACAGCCTTGCCCTTCGGCTGCGGAATATCAAGCTCCAGCAGCAGTTTTTCAAAGCTGTCGCGGTTTTCCGCGCGGTCGATTGCCTCGCAGTCTGTGCCGATGATTTTCACACCGAGGTCTGCCAGCGGCTGTGCAAGGTTGATTGCCGTCTGTCCGCCGAGTGAGGCGATAACGCCTTCCGGTTTTTCAAAGTTAATGATTGACATAACGTCTTCGGTGACAAGCGGCTCAAAGTAGAGTTTGTCCGCTGTGGTGTAGTCTGTGGAGACCGTTTCAGGGTTATTGTTGATGATAATCGCCTCATAGCCGAGACGTTTGATTGTCTGAACGGCATGAACGGTGGAGTAGTCAAATTCCACCCCCTGACCTATACGAATAGGTCCTGCGCCCAGCACAACGATTTTCTTTTTGTCTGTGAGACGCGACTGATTTTCACCCGTGTACGAGGAGTAGAGATACGCGATATATTTTCCTGTGTGCAGAGTGTCAACCATTCTGAACACAGGCACAATGCCGTTGTCACAGCGAAGTTTTCTGACTTCGTTTTCCTCCGTCTGCCACTGACGCGCGATGAAATAGTCGGAGAAACCCATCTGTTTTGCCGCTTTGAGCAGTTCAATGTCTTTCGGCTTCTCTTTCAGGCTGTTTTCCATGCGGATAATCTTCTGCATGGATTCAAGGAAAAGCTCCGTTATCTGCGTGACCTCGTGCAGTTTTTCAACCGAAACGCCGCGGTAGAGCGCTTCCGTAATCGCAAAAAAGCTGTCATCGCGGAACACGCTGAGGTAATCCAGCAGTTCTTCCGCCGTCATGTTATCAAATTTTGCTTTGTATACATGTTTGACACCGATCTCAAGCGAACGAATGGCTTTCAGGAAACTTTCTTCGAGATTTGCGCCTATGCCCATAACCTCGCCGGTTGCTTTCATCTGTGTCCCAAGTCTGTTGTCCGCGTCTGCGAATTTGTCAAAAGGGAAGCGCGGGAACTTTGTGATGATATAGTCCAAAGAAGGCTCTATGGCTGCGGTTCCGCCTGCAACAGGAATTTCCTCCAGCAGCATGCCGACCGCGATTTTTGCCGTTACGCGCGCAATAGGATAGCCGCTTGCCTTGCTCGCAAGCGCGGAGGAACGCGAAACACGCGGATTGACTTCAATGAGATAATATTTGCCTGACAGCGGGTCAAGCGCAAACTGAACGTTGCAGCCGCCTTCTATTTTCAGTTCGCGGATAATCTTTACGGCGCTGTCGTTCAGCATCTTTTTGTCCGCGTCGGACAGCGAAAGAATAGGTGCGACAACTATTGAGTCTCCCGTGTGAACACCGACGGGATCTATGTTTTCCATGCCGCAGATTGTGATTGCGTGGTCTGCGGAGTCGCGCATAACCTCAAATTCTATTTCCTTGTACCCCTTGACACTCTTTTCTACAAGCACCTGATGAACAGGAGACAGCTTAAACGCGTTGATACCGATTGCGACAAGTTCTTCTTCGTTATTCGCAAAACCGCCGCCTGTACCCCCCAAAGTGAAAGCAGGGCGGAGAACAACAGGGTAGCCTATCTTCTTTGCCGCTTCCTTGGCATGTTCAAGGTCATAGGTGATTTCCGACGGAATGACAGGCTCGCCGATGGTCTGGCACATTTCCTTGAACAGTTCGCGGTCTTCGGCGCGTTCAATGCTTTCACTGCTCGTGCCGAGAAGCTCAACCCCGCATTCCTTCAGAACACCCGCCCTGTCAAGCTGCATTGCAAGATTTAAGCCTGTCTGACCTCCGATTCCCGGAAGTATCGCGTCAGGCCGTTCTATACGCAGAATTTTCGCTATATATTCCGGCGTAAGCGGCTCCATGTACACCTTGTCCGCAATACTTGTGTCCGTCATAATCGTTGCAGGGTTGGAGTTCGCAAGAATAACCTCGTAACCCTCCTCCTTCAGCGCAAGACACGCCTGAGTTCCCGCGTAGTCAAATTCCGCCGCCTGACCGATTACAATAGGCCCTGAGCCTATAATAAGAACCTTTCTGATGTCTGTTCGTTTCATTTATAAGACTTCCTTTCATAACCTTTGCATAAACTGACTGTTTATACAAAAAAGCCTTGCCTGAACGGCAAGACACACCTGCGGCACAACACCGCATCGTTATGGCATCTTGCCGACCTCTCCGAGTCGTCTTAAAGACTGTAATAAGTATATCTTCTGCCGGCACAATGTCAATAAATTTCTCTGAATTTTATCACAAAATTTGTTACAATTTGTTACAAAACACTTGCATTTTTGCCGCCGTGAAATTACCATACAAAACAGGATAACAGCATAACGCTCGATACTTCGCTCAGCATATCGCAGACTTCGTCTGCTCAGCAAAACAGCAAAACACTACGCTCAGCAAGTTTTTAACGATTTTGCTAAACGAGTGAAATGATACGAACGTTATCCTGCTGCCTATAAATCCATCACAAGGAAGGTATCGGAAATGTCAAGAATAATCCACACAGACAACGCCCCCGCGGCACTTGGTCCCTACTCACAGGCAATCGAAGCAAACGGAATACTCTACACGTCAGGACAGATGCCTTTTGTCCCTGAAACAATGCAGGTTCCGTCAGATGACATCAAAGAACAGACAAAACAGGCGCTCGAAAACGTGAAAAACATACTTGACGCCGCAGGCTACAAACTGACAGACGTTGTCAAGGCAACTGTCTTTGTCACAGACATGAATGATTTTGCGAAAGTCAACGAAGTTTACGCCGAATATTTCAGCGAGAGAAAACCAGCAAGAGCCTGCGTAGAAGTTTCAGCCCTTCTGAAAGGCGCTAAAGTGGAAATCGAGGTTGTGGCAATAAAGTAACAAATGCTTGAAAACCTTAGTTTTCTCACATATTTTTACACGTCAAGCATAACCCCGGGACCGAACAACCTCACCTCAATGAGCAACGCGAGCAGATTAGGACTTCGAAAAGCGCTGCCCTTCAATTTTGGTTTGCTTTGCGGAATGACGCTGCTTATGCTGATGATTGCGGCATTCTGCAAAACCCTGTCAATACTTGTGCCGACAGTCACGCGGATAATGAAGCCTGTCGGCGTTGTTTATCTGCTCTGGCTTGCGCGGAAGATATACAACAGCAGCGAAATCAGCGACACAGACGCAAAAAGCGGCTTCTGGTCAGGCTTTGCCCTGCAGTTTGCAAACCCGAAAGTGCTGCTCTGCGGTATTATGACCTACCAAATTTACGTTATCCCGCGTTTTTCCGATCCATTGCTGCTTTCGGCGTTCGCTGTCTTTTTCGCCTTCAACTGCTTTATAATAACCGTGCTTTGGGCGGCGCTCGGCGCACTGCTTAAAAAACTGTTCTCCGATTACGCAAAACAGATAAACACAATCTTTGCCCTGCTTCTCGTTTACTGCGCCGTGTCATTGTATATGTAGCGCAGAAGAACGGCGATATATTCTGAACACAGAACACACTCTCCCCGAACGGGGCGAGTGTTGTTTTCACGCTGTATTTGTAACACGCTACAATGTTTTTATAAATTTTGTCTTTTTATGTGTGGTATATAATTACCACTTGACATATTCCAAGCTGTATGGTATAATATATTCACGCTCGAAGAAGTCACTATTACGCAAAACGTCTCTCTGAAAGCGGAAACAGCGTGTAAAACCGGCATTATGACAGTATATCAGAGACAACTCTTGCAGCAAATAAATGTGGTAACAAAAAACCACTTGACATATTCCAAAATGTGTGGTATAATATTCCCACAATAGAGAAAGGAGGCAGAAAGCAATGACCAAAGAGGAGCTCACCGAACTTGAAGTGCTGTATGATAATCAGGGACAGCTCTTTGTTGACGAACTTGTTAACAGGTTTCCCGTGCTTAGTATGGAACATTCCGCCTTCTGCATCTTCCTTTACACTGCCCTTCTTTCGGCGGCGGCAGAACAGCCGGACAAACTCAATACCTTTGAGTCTTTTGCCGCCGCCTTCAATATTGATAAAGACTCTATGTTGTTCTGCTATCTGAATTCTCTTCCGGACGTATTTGATGTACTTAAAGAGGCAGAAGTTATGTTGCGGGGCAAGGAACGGATTATAAAGGCCTGTTTGCTGTATTATGAGCCATATACTCCGAGAGAGCATATGGCAAACTATCTGGATCCCTGCATCAACAGGCTTATAGCAAAACTGCTTGCACCTGAAGCCGGTGAGGTTGTTGTCAATCTTGCTGCTGGAAGCGGTAATTTTATAAGAGACTGTTTTTCCGAATGCG
This sequence comes from Synergistaceae bacterium, assembly GCA_045601305.1. Taxonomy (GTDB): domain Bacteria; phylum Synergistota; class Synergistia; order Synergistales; family Synergistaceae; genus Equadaptatus. Next base: position 2,418 of record JAZRZG010000148.1, on the reverse strand, counting down.
AGAATAGTGTTTCCTATGGCATATCGGAAAGTGATGATAGCAATTATGTGGTCGCGCTTATCAGAGCAAAGTTGCTTGGAATCAGTATTAACCAGTTTAAAAAAGAGACGCTGCTTGCATCGGAAGGCAGATATAAAAGACTCTTTGTCTGTCAGCCGTTCACACAAAAACTTTGTGATTTCTCTGCATGGCAGAAAGCGAGCGCATTTGCGGCATACAATCCAGAACTTACGCTGCCAAATGTTGCATACTGGTTTTACGCAGGTTACGCTGCTGAGTTGACAGAGTTCGGCGGCAGGACCGTAATTTTAGTACCCTTGTCTGCTCTTTACAGGGGAAGTGCAGACAACAAGGCAAGGATGAATCTGATTGAAAACGGCAAAATAGAGGCGGTTATTGAAATAGGTGACGGTATATCTTCTCCGTTCAACGGACTGTTCAGACTTGCTATAGTTGTTCTGGGCAGGGTAAATTCCTCAGTGCGTTTCGTACGTGCAGAACTCCCGGGAAACGCTGATTTACAGCTTGGCGAACAGCAGATTGACGATATCGTTTCAGCTTTCAGACAGGACGGAACTTTCGGCTGCGCGAAAAGCATCAGCAAAAGTATCGGTGACCTGCTTGCGGAAGCGTCTGATGAAATGTGCGGAGCTGTAAGGCTTTTGCCGGCAGCTATAGTTTATCCTCAAAAAGGCAAAACGCTTGGCAGTTGTCTGCAAACTTCCTTCAGAACAAGACTTTTCAGCTCAAAAGTGCTTGAAAAGTATTTTACGGAAAAGGAAACACAGATAAAATACCTTGAACTTTCAAATCTTTCAGACAGAGGGTTCAGAGGCAGAATCCAATGTCTTGAAAGTCTGCCCGAAAAAAATGCGGAGCTTGGAATACCTGACCTTGCGGCGAATCTGCTGCGTGAAGGAGATCTTATTGTTTCACGCGCAGGCAATCCCGATTTTCGGTTCGCTGTTGCAGAATTTGGAGAGGACAAGTCATTTAAAAATGGTGACGTCGTAATTCCAAGCAGCAATCTTTTTGTTCTTCGCTTTACAGATGACGTGAACGTATGGTTTGTCAAGGCGTATTTGGAAAGCATGGAAGGTCAGAAAAAGCTGAAAGAATTCTGCGGGGGACGCAGTCCTGCGCCTTCACTGCGTATGGAGATGCTGAAAGATTGTTTCTTCATACCAGACACTGACCGCGGACTGCAGGACGAGGCAGCCGAAGAATACCGCAGACTGCGCGGCGAACTTGAAAAACTCTACACAACGGCAGAAAAAAAATCAAAAGAACTGCAGCTCTTCTGCGACAATATCGCAAATATGCAAAACAAATAGTCTCTTTACGGCGCTGCCGCGTACGGCAGAATACTGAATACGGGGCAGCGCAGATCTCCGGTTTACTAAAAAAATAATTATATCGAACCTCACATTCATCTTGACACACACTCCTCCTTTGTCGGCGCTGTTTTCTGCGCTTTCACGGCGGAAAACAGCGCGGCAGACTGCTCTGAAAAAACTCAGTAACAATCAAACATATCAAACACAAACGAAAGGGGTCTTGTTTCATGTTTAACGACACAACATTCTACTGTTTTGAGGTTTCCTGCCGCGGTGAGGAAGAAGAAAGCTTACGCGCGGAGCAGATTCGCGAATACCTTGAAGACCATTCGGGGCGGCGCAGCAGCAGCCCTGCGGGACTTTACCAGATTGCCTCAGACAAGAAAAACAAAACAATAACCTTAGCCGCATTTCCGTGGAACAGCGACAAATACGACGAAAAAAAACTTGTCAGAAGCATACTGGAAACAGAACTCGGCGCTGACAGAAGCAAAATCAAAAAAATAAGCGCCGACGAACTCAAAAAATGCTATCCGGCAGCAGCAGAAACTCTGCGTTCCCTCTTCAGAAAAAGGGGCATCAATTTCTCTGAAAAGGACGGCTGGGAAATAATAGTATCTCTTGAAAGCGAACGCAGCGCATTGTCAAAAATCAAAAAATGCGGCTGTGCGGAATTTGCGGGAGTGGTTGACCGCATGAACAACTGCCTCAGGCAGAGCAGAAAGGGCAGCCTCAGCTGCGGAACGGTATTTGTCTGCGAAAATCCCCGCGATGCGGAAAAATACATTAAACTGCTTAAAAACTATCTTGTCGCAAAAGGAGCGGTAAAAGATTTTCACTACGTTACGGGCGATATTGACGACGCCGCCAAAACGGACAGAAACACCGCTTTCATATACAGGATAGACGACGATTACGACATCGGGGAACGCAGCAGACATTTCTTCTCCGCGGACGCAGATGACCTTTGGAAGCTTCTCGGAAGAAAAACTATTTACATAACAACGATGAGACCGGAAGAATACAACAGAATATGCGACAAGGTCTCCTGTTTTGAAACAATTTTTCCCTACGTTGTACG
>JAZRZG010000147.1:0-1097 GCA_045601305.1 Synergistaceae bacterium | reverse complement strand
GGTTGACAGTTGCCTTGTTTTTCAGAACTTCCGCATAAAACGGAAGTTAGTTTTTTATTAAAGGGGGAGTGTGGAGAACAGTCAACTGGTCACAGACATTCAATGTCGCTGTATAACTCAAAAGGAGGAAGATGTATATGGATTTCACGACAGTTTCTAATTTACCCATTTTTTGGGCGCTTGCCGGCGTTACAGTTCTTATTTCGGCGCTGCAGGCATATTTCTACATCAGAGAAGCCAATATAGCCACAAGAGAATGCAACGTCAATCCTGAAATTCCGAAACAGGCATTCAGAATTGGTTTGATTTCTGCAATAGGACCTGCGCTTGGAGTTTTCATCGTCATGGTTGGCTTGATGGCTGCTATCGGCGGACCGATGGCATGGCTTCGCCTTTCAATCATAGGCGCTGCTCCTACCGAACTTGCGGCTGCAACCTGCGGCGCTCAGGCATGCGGTATGGACAACCTTGCAGACCCCAGATTCAACGAACTTTGGATGCTTGCCGTTGCATGGTTCGGCATGGCGCTGAACGGTGCAGGCTGGCTCGTTTTCACGGGACTTTTCACCCCCGGTCTTGAAAAACTGCGCGACAAACTTTCAGGCGGCGATACAAGCTGGCTCGCGGCTATGTCTGCGGCATGCTCAATCGGTATCTTTGCATACCTGAACGCAAACAACATCATCACAAAAACGCGCGGCATCAATATCGGCGGCACCTGGGCAGCACTCGGCGGCGCTGTAAGCATGATGATTATCGGCCGTGTTTTTGTACCGAAATGCCCCAAACTTGCCGAATATTCACTCGGTATAGCAATGATTATCGGCATCGCGCTTGCGCTCATGTTCGCATAGAAAGGAGAGAATTACCATGGCAAACGAATATAATCTCTCAACCTGGAAAAAAGACTGTATCAAAATAGGAGCTCCGACGAACCTGCTTGCAGCGGCAACAGCGTTCCTTCCGGTGCTTTACCTCTGCATGAAATACAACTGCTGGCCGAACATCAGCTACGTGCTTGAAGCCTGGCTGCAGACAGCGCTTCTTTTCGGCGCGTTCTATATTGTTGAACCGATTTCTTACTATGCCTCACTCGG
>JAZRZG010000146.1:0-1569 GCA_045601305.1 Synergistaceae bacterium | reverse complement strand
CAGGAGCGCAAAACGGCAAAAGAAGAAAAGGAGAACCTTTCTCCGCTTGCATTGCTCCATCACCGGCAGATTGCTCAACGCATCACCACGCTGACAGAGGAATTGGAGGAACTTCGCAGTGAAAGGACAGCGCTGCTGAATACGCTGCGCTACCCGGAGAGCACGAAGCCTGCAACGATGCAAAAGGACATTACCGATTTTGAAACGGAGCTGAAGCGCATAGCCGAGCAGGAGCAGAAATACCGTGCCGGGCTGACAAAAGCGCTTGCGGATTATGCAGAAATCAAGCGGCGATCCGAGCCGCTTGACCGGACGGAACTTTACCGCACTCGCTTTGAACTTCGCCCCGGCTATGAAAACGCCGCCATAGATGGCCTTCGAAAAATGCTGGGCGGCGATTTCAGCATATGGGACTTCCGGGATGCCGTCGCTGCGGCAGACAACACGTTGGGCGAACGTGCTGAGGAAAACCGTGTGCGGGAGCTGCTGCGATTGCAGGAACGGCAGAAAAGAAGCACAGAAAAGCGGTATGGTGATATGGAACGGTAATACTGTAAAACCCACACGACTTGTGCGGCTACGGTGCAGCCATGCAAAGCGTGTGGGTTTTTCTGTGCTGAAAAGAGCTTACTCTTTCTCGATGTTTGCCCGCAAGGTTTGCTTGAGTGCCTTCAGCGTATCCGACAGTACTTTCGTTTCCTCGATTGAACAGTCTGCAACGAGTTCGGTCAGCCAATGGTTTTCAATTTCCTGCGTTGTGACCAGTTCTCTGCAAAGGAGCTCGTCGGCAGAGCAATTCAGCGCATTCAAAATGGCAATAAAGCTCTGCAAACTTGGTATAGAGCTTCCGGTTTCGATATGACTGATATGTGTCACACCGAGGTTTACTGCGTTCGCCAACTGCTCCTGTGTCATCTTTCGTTCTAACCGCACGGTTCGGATACGGGAGCCAATATCAGCATAATCGATCATACAAGTAAACCTTCTTTCAATAGCATTACTTGTATTGTAAAAGCAATTTGGCTATGTTATAATGACTTAAAAGAGCGGTTGCTCTATAAATACAATATGGACCTTGAAAAAACGTACTGGAGGTGTATTCAATCATCAATCTTACTGAAGCAAATCGCTGCGAATGAAAACAGATTTTGGCGGACAAACTGACTTACAATTTATTCGATATTATAAATTGGAGGTCAGAAAATGGAATATGGCTACGCAAGAGTATCGACCAAAGAGCAAAACGAGCAGCGGCAGCTCATTGCACTGCGGGAATTTGGAATAGAGGACAAGTGCGTTTTTGTCGACAAGCAATCCGGCAAGGATTTTGAGCGTCCCAATTACCGCAAGCTCATAAAAAAGCTCAAGCCGGACGATACGCTTGTCATCAAGAGCATTGACCGGCTGGGACGAAATTATGAGGAAATATTAGACCAGTGGCGCATCATCACCAAGGAAAAGCAGGCTGCCATTGTGGTTTTGGATATGCCACTGCTCGACACCAGAAAAAACCGTGATTTGACGGGAACGCTGATCGCGGACATCGTTTTACAGCTTCTCAGCTATGTG
>JAZRZG010000145.1:0-2098 GCA_045601305.1 Synergistaceae bacterium | reverse complement strand
CGCAAGTTCAAAACGAACCTGGTCATTGCCTTTTCCCGTGCAGCCGTGACAGATTGCGTCTGCTTTTTCTTTCTTTGCGATTTCAACAAGGCGTTTTGCGATAATCGGACGCGCGAAACTTGTGCCGAGAAGGTAGCCTTCGTAGTCAGCGCCGGCTTTGACTGTCGGGATGATGAAATCGTTGACAAATTCTTCCGTGAGGTCTTCTATGTAAAGTTTGCTTGCTCCGCTTTTCTTTGCGCGCTCTTCAAGACCTTCAATTTCGTCGTCCTGTCCTACGTTGCCGCAGACACAGACTATTTCGGGATTGTCGTAATTTTCTTTGAGCCAGGGAATGATAACTGACGTGTCAAGACCGCCTGAATATGCAAGAACTATTTTTTTGATTTTTTTGATTTTTTTTGCCATAATACGTTTGTCTCCTTTTAGGATTATTTTTGCTTCGTTTTATACTGAACTGATTTGTGGTTTAAGCGCAAAACAGCTGTCGTCGTCGTCTTGCGCAGCATACTGCAGTCATAGCCGCACCCCTCATACGTTTTTTACATAGAAACTGTATTTTATCATATAAAACGGCAAAGTGCACAATAAAGCGTTATAATTATGCCCGTTATATTACGGAGGGTTGCCATGGACCGCACAGCTCTGTTACAGCATCTGTTTTCGCTCGTAATTTTCGGAACAAACGGCACTTTGTCCCGCTACATAAATCTGCCGAGCTGCGGCATTGTATTGTACAGAACGATTCTGGCAGTTCTTGTGCTGTCCGCCGTTTTTACGCTGTCAGGACACAAATTCACTTTCTTACGGCATAAACGCGACTTGATGTTTATTATGCTGTCCGGATTCGTGCAGTCAACGGAATGGTTTTTGATGTACGAATCTTACCGCCACATAGACGTCGGGGCAGCAACGCTTCTCACCTACTGCGGTCCTGTAATCGTTATTGCCCTGTCGCCGATAATCTTCAAAGAAACGCTCACTGTCAGAAAACTTGCTTATTTGGCTGTTGTGCTTTTCGGTGTTCTGTTTCTCAACCGCGGCGTCGGAGGCCACGGCAACATAAAATTCGGACTGCTGTGCGCGGGAAGCTCTGCTTTCTGCTATGCGGGCATGGTAATCTGCAACAAACAGTCAAAACATATCACAGGCTTTGAGAACGCTGTCCTGCAGTTAAGTTTCTGCTGTTTCTTCTCGATTGTTTTCACCCTGCTGCTTACCGGAGGCCGTCCGCCCGTTCCTGAGGCGCGGCTTTCACAATGGCTGCTTGTTCTGCTGCTCGGCACAGTCAACACCGGCTTCACCTGCTACCTTTACTTTACGACTCTCAGCAAACTTCCGGCACAGGTAATAGCCGTCAGCGGCTATTTGGAACCGCTTTTTGCGATCGTTTTCTCCTCGCTGTTTCTCGGCGAAAGAATGTCCGCGCTGCAGCTGCTCGGCTGCGTTATGATTATCGGCGGCGCAAGCCGCTGCATACTGGAGGGCAGAAAACCATGAAAAACGTCAGAATAACCGTTGTGCGCAAGGCTTTTTACGCAGACCTTGCGGAAAAGTACGAAAATCCGATTGAACATGCCTGCGATTTGACAGAGGGCAGCGTGTTTGTTTCCAAAAACGCGGAAAAGCCTGAGAATTTCTGCGAAGAAGCGTGGAAAACGCTTGAACCGTTTGTGAAAACTCTTGCCGAAGGCGGCGGAGATTTCTACGGCGGCTGGATGAAAAATCCGCGCTCTGCAATGCTTTCCTGCAACGACGGATTCCGCCCCGTCAGTTTTCTGATAGAAACAGAAGAGGCTTAGGCATACAGCCCGTTGTGCGGGAGCAGCCACCGGATTTGAATACAAAACACAGAAAAAACTCCGCTAAACGCGGAGCTTTTTTGCTCAATTTTGTCCGCTTCAGCGGACACCACGGTTTATATGCCTATACCTCCCGCCTGTACATCTATTCTCCCGTTTTCTCAAACGGGAACGTGTACGGCAGATTTTTTGCGTCGCGCACGTCTGTTAAATCTTTTTGAACGGCTTCGCCGACAGGAACGCCTTTGTCCTTGCGGTCACACCACGCAAGCCACTCTTTTTCGCCTGCCGTGTAT
>JAZRZG010000144.1:0-36594 GCA_045601305.1 Synergistaceae bacterium | reverse complement strand
CTTTCGAGGATTTTGCCAAACAGCTGGCTGTTCATAACCGTAAATACAATAACTTCCCCATGAGACCTCTTGGCTGGAAGTCCCCTAGGGAAGTTTTATCTTCTTACTCTTCTTTGTAACATATGTTTGACAAACCCACAGAATCTGACAAAAATGTTAAAAAACAACATAACTTGTTATTTAACAAGAAAACTGAACTAAAACGGTTAATAAACTTTATAAAATAAAGTAAAATAATAAAATACTTTATAAATATATTACTTTTTTAGAGTATGCCCATTTTTTGAAGTTGTTTTTTTATTGCTTCAAGCGCTGCCTGCGGCTCGGTTATGCCTTTGACTGCTGTTTCAACGGGGCAGAAGCCTGTTTTGTCGTGGTTGAATATCGCGGGGACAAGTTTGTCGTACAGAATTTTGACACAGCCTCTGTCAAGCGTCGTTTTTGCGTCTGCACTGATTATCGGCGCATAGATTTCTTTTATGCCGAGCAGAAGGTAGAGAAATGCCGCGCCGTTGCCGATGACTTTGTCTGCCGCAGAGTACGCAAAATAATCTCTGCCTGTTTCGTACAGGTCAAGCAGAGGCTTTACTCCGCGCGCGGTGCCGGTTATTTCATCCGTGCCGCAGACGAGCGCGTATGTATATCTGCCTGTTGCAAGCAGTTCTTTTGCGCGGGCAAGGTTATCAGTCATTCGCGTTTTTCTGCGCGAGAAACGGCGCAAGAATAGGGTTGTTTTTTTCCAGTTTTTCCACGCAGTCTTCAAGCAGTGTCCTGATTTTGAGGTGCTGCGGACAGGCTTGTTCGCATTTGCCGCATTTTATGCAGTCGCTTGCGTATGCCGAACCAAGCACAAGGTTTGTGTAGTAGGTTTCTTCGCTTGAAAATCCGCCTGTGAGTCTTGCGGCGCTGTTGTATATCGTGAAGATTTTCGGAATGAGTATTCCCTTGGGGCAGCCTTGCAGACAGTATTCGCAGCCTGTGCACGGTATTGCTGTCTGTGAGTTGATTATTTCTGCTGCTTTATCCAAAAGCGAGTTTTCTTCTTCTGTCAGGGGCATCATATTTTCAAAGACTTTCATGTTGTCTTCAAGTTGTGCCATGCTGTTCATTCCGGAGAGTAAGCGGACAACGCCTTTTTGCTGCGCGGCAAAGCGAAGCGCCCATGCGGCGGGTGACGTATCGGGCTGCGCGCTGCGAAGAAGTTTTTCAGCGTCTTCCGGTATGTTTGCGAGTGTGCCGCCTTTGACAGGCTCCATAACTGTTACGGGCAGATTGTATTTCGCGGCAACATCGAGGCATTCGCGCGCGCGGATTCCGGCGGCTTCCATGTCGGTATAGTTTACCTGCAGCTGCACGAAGTCAATTTTATCGGCAAGGTCCGAGAGTATTTCGTCAAAAAGTTCGGGAGTGTCGTGGAAGGAAATTCCGAGTTTTTTGATTTTGCCTTCCGCTTTCTTGCGAAGCACAAGGTCAACTGCGCTCAAATCTTTTGCTTTCGGCCAGACATTTATTCCCATATTGTGGAGCAGATAGCAGTCAAAGTATTCTACGCCGCAGCGCTCAAGCTGACTGTCAAAAATCTCTTCAAGCTCTGAAACGTGTCTGAATGTGCGAAGCGGCAGTTTTGAGGCAAGTTCAAATTCGCTTCTGTCGTGGCGTTCGACAAGCGCCTTGCGCACTGCTTCTTCGCCGTGTGTTCTGTGATACACGTAGGCTGTGTCAAAGTAACGGAAGCCGTGTTCGAGGAACGTGTCAAAAAGTTTTTCAATAAGCGGATAATCGAAGCTTTCGGGATTTGCGGCATCCGTGAGCGGAAGTCTCATGCAGCCGAAACCAAAATCAGTCATAATCTGTCGTACCTCCCGTATAGAATATTGAATTATGAATACTGAATATGTAAAGCCGTTGATTGATATTGTAACGGAAATCACACAAAGATGCCGGTGTGTCTCCTTTGTGTGAATCTGTTATGAGCACATTGTACATTTATTTACGGAAAACGCAATAAAAAAGACAAAATTTTGCGCGGAAAAATGTTGGTTTGTGTTACTATAAATATATACTGAAAACAAAAGGGAGCTGACAGTATGTCCGAGATACACGCAGGGAACAAAAATACGCCGTTTATACTGTTTTTGTCAGCGCTGCTGATTTTAAGCGCGCTTGTTCTGCGCCCGTTTTTCGGCGGTATTGCATGGGCAGTGATTTTTTCCACGCTTGCATATCCGCTGTACAGATGTCTGCGTGACAGACTTTGCAAAGGGCGTTTTGAAAACCTTGCGGCAGCGCTGGTTGTGCTTGTAATTCTCTGCTTTATGCTGCTTCCTGTAGTGTTCATAGCGGCTTTCATAGCTCAGGAGGCTGCAAGCGCCTATGACACGGTTATGAAAGCAGGCGGGGTAATGCCTGTTTTTCAGAGTATTTTTGACTGGCTGCATACGCTGCCCGTAATCGGCAGCCGCCTTGCAAACTGGGAAACGATAAGCACGCAGCCGTATTTTGCAAACATTGCCACAGGTCTTTTGAAATGGGCTTCCGACACCACAAAGATGTTTTCTCTCAACCTTGTAAGCGGCGCGGCAAAATTTCTGATGCTCTTTGCGGTTGTAGGGCTGACCTCTTTTTATCTGCTGCGCGACGGCACAAAAATCGCTGCGTTTATCAGCGATATTCTGCCTCTGCCTGAAGAGAAAAAGAGGGAACTTTTTACCGGCACAAAAAATATGCTGCGCGCGGTTGTTTACGGCGTTGTATTCACCGGTTTCATACAGGGGGTTCTCGGCGGTATCGGCTGGTATTTTGTAAAATTGCCCAATCCGGTGTTTTTCGGCTTTATGATGTTTATATGCGGAATGATTCCAATGGTAGGTACTCCGGTTGTATGGGTGTTTGCCGTTATTTATCTTCTGGCTACAGGTGACAACTACCATGCGCTTATCCTTTTCGCATGGTGCGCCGGAGTTGTGTGTACAACGGACAACATTGTGCGTCCGATATTCATTTCAGGCGGCAGCGATGTTAATATGCTTGTAATTTTCCTTGGGCTTTTCGGAGGGTTGTATCTCTGGGGTTTTGCAGGGTTGTTTATCGGTCCGCTTGTGCTGTCGCTCTGCCTCTTCTTCCTCAATATCTACCGCACGCGAGCCGCGTAATTGCGGTTATTGCAGTCAGCGGACAGGGTGTATTCTGCCCCTTTGGCGTTGCTGCCCGTTATGTTTCACTGCTGTTGATTTTCCGGTTGATTTTCACTGCAAAGCCTTGTATAATCGTAATTTGTAAGACGGCTTCGGCGCTGACCGAAGCAGGAACCTTGAGGAGGACGTTTCCATGGAAAATCTCTTTACCCAGCTTGTTCTTGTAATCGCGGCCGCGGCGCTTGCGCTGCTCTATGCGATTTACGCAACAGGCAAAATTGCAAAAGCAAAGGTTGAAAACGAAAGAGTTGCAGAACTTTCAGGTATCATCCAGAGTGGAGCAATGGCATTCCTTTACAGGGAATACAAATCACTCATAATCTTCGCAATAATCGTAGCTGCCGTCCTTGCATGGCAGATTAGCGTCCCAAGCGCTGTTTGCTTCGTATTCGGCGCATTCTGTTCGGCTCTCACAGGCTATATCGGAATGAAAATAGCCACAAAATCAAACGGCAAAACCTCATGCGCAGCCATGAAAGGCATGAACGAAGCGCTTAAAGTCGCTTTCACCGGCGGCAGCGTTATGGGTATGACGGTTGTAGGCGTCGGTCTTCTCGGCATAGCAATCGCCTTCTATATCTTCGGAGACCCCGGCATTATCGTTGCGTTTGGTTTCGGCGCTTCTTCAATCGCGCTTTTTGCGCGTGTCGGCGGCGGTATTTACACGAAAGCTGCTGACGTCGGCGCTGACCTTGTCGGCAAGGTTGAAGCGGGCATTCCTGAAGACGACCCGCGCAACCCTGCTGTTATCGCTGACAATGTCGGCGACAACGTTGGTGACATCGCAGGCATGGGCGCTGACCTTTTTGAATCCTACGTCAATTCAATAATAGCCGCTATGGCAGTCGGCGCGGTGGTCATAACAGGCACAGCCGGCGCATTTTACCCGCTTTTCCTTGCAGCGGTAGGCATCGTTGCGTCAATTCTCGGCATGGGTTTTGTCCGTGTCAAGAAAGACGGTGATCCTTCCAAAGCACTCAGTACAGGTCTTGTTATGACCGGTGTTATTATGATTATTGCCACCTATTTCCTCACAAATGCGGTGTTCGGCGAGCTCACATATTTCTGGGCGGTCGTTTCTGGCGTTGTTTCAGGTATAGCAATCGGCGGAGTAACCGAATACTATACGTCAGACGCGTTCCCGAGCGTCAAGGAAATTGCCGAAGCATCACAGACAGGTCCTGCGACAAACATTCTTTCAGGTCTCGGTGTTGGAATGAAATCAACGGCAATTCCTGTTCTTCTTGTCTGCATCGCAGTCTGGGCAGGTTTCAAATTCGGAGGTCTCTACGGTATTTCATGCGCGGCAGTCGGTATGCTCTCAATTACAGGCATGGCGCTTTCCGTTGACGCATACGGTCCTATTTCAGACAATGCCGGCGGTATCGCGGAAATGGCAGAGCTTCCTGAAGAAGTCCGCAACATCACAGACAAACTTGACGCAGTCGGCAATACAACAGCGGCAGTCGGCAAAGGACTTGCAATCGGTTCTGCCGCTCTTACGGCTCTTGCGCTCTTTGTCTCATACGCGCAGGCAACACGTATTTCTGCCATTGACCTTCAGGATTCGAATGTTATGATAGGTCTCTTTATCGGCGGTATGCTTCCGTTCGTATTCAGCGCGCTTGCCATTCAGGCAGTTTCACGCGCAGCCGAAAAAATGATTCAGGAAGTCCGCCGTCAGTTCCGCGAAATCGCTGGAATTATGGAAGGCAAGGCACGTCCGGAATATGAACGCTGCGTTGATATTTCAACAGCGGCAGCCCTGAAAGAGATGGTTATTCCGGGACTTATGGCAGTTGTGGTTCCTGTTATTGTAGGCGTAGTCTTAGGTCCTGAGGCTCTTGGAGGTCTTCTCGGAGGTTCTATAGTCACCGGCGTTATGATGGCGATTTTTATGTCCAACTCAGGCGGTGCATGGGACAATGCAAAGAAATATATCGAATCCGGTCAGTACGGCGGTAAAGGCTCAGCTCCTCACGCCGCGGCAGTTGTAGGAGACACTGTCGGTGACCCGTTCAAAGATACAGCAGGTCCCAGTCTCAACATACTTATCAAGCTTATGTCTGTTGTGGCAACGGTTCTTGCGCCTCTCTTTATCCGTTAAGCGCTGATATTAAAAACTGTAAATTGCGGAGGGATAGGCAACTATCCCTCTGTGTTCTCTAATATGTAATTTTGAATTACCAATGTATTAAGCATTTATAGTGTGCTGAAGGGGATTCTGCCGTTGTCGGAAATTGATGAAATCAAAAGCAAACTCGATATAGTTGAAGTTGTTGGCGATTATGTAAAACTCGTTCGCAAAGGGACGAGATTTTGGGGGTGCTGTCCGTTTCATAATGAAAAGACGCCGTCATTTACCGTTTCATCCGAAAAACAGAGCTTTCACTGCTTTGGCTGCGGCAAGGGCGGTGACGTTTTTAGTTTTGTTCAGGAAATGGAACATCTGGATTTTCGCGAGACACTTGAACGGCTGGCAGAGCGCGCCGGAGTAAAACTGCAGCCCGGAAAAGGAAATTTTGCGGACACAAAGGTAAAAAAGAACATACTTGCAGACGCGCAGGAATTCTTCAGAAAATCGTATGATACACCCGGAGCAGGTGTTGCGCGCGCATATCTTGACAGAAGAAATATCAGTTACGAAACTGCTGCCGCGTTTGGAATAGGCTGGGCGCCTGACGCTTGGAACAGCCTGTCCTCCATTTTGCAGGCCAAAGGTTACAAGGAAAAGGAACTCATTGACAGCGGACTTGTTTCACAGGGCAGCAAAGGTATTTATGACCGTTTCCGCGGCCGCGTTATGTTCCCGATTTATAATTTTTCCGATAAGCTGATAGGTTTCGGAGGTCGTGCCATAGCCGGTGAAGATGCCAAATATCTCAACAGTCCCGAAAGCGAAGTATTTAACAAGCGTAACAATCTGTACCTGATGAATAAAGCAAAGCTTGAAATGCATCGTGTCAATTCAGCGATACTGGTTGAAGGATATATGGACGCAATACGCTGCCATCTCTGCGGTTTTACCAACGCCGTGGCATCGTTGGGCACAGCGCTTACAGAACAGCAGGCAATGCTGATCAAACGTATGACAGACAGATGTTATATATGTTATGACTCAGACGGAGCGGGGCAGGAGGCTGCGCTCAGAGGCATGTATATATTGCAGAAACAGGGTGTCTCCGTGCGTGTTGCAAAACTGGACGGAGGTAAAGACCCTGATGAAATTCTGCAGCTTGGTGACGGACCTGAGCGATTCAAAAAAGCGCTTGAAGATGCTGCGCCGCTTCCTGTTTACCATGCGACAGTGTGTATGAGCCTGCAGGGCAACCCTGAAAAAGCCGGTGCTGCAAGAGGACGTCTGCTTGAAGGTCTTGCGTCGCTGTCTGTGTTTGAAATGCAGCCGCACATTGACAAAGTTGCTCAGATACTTGGAGTTCTGCGGCATAATCTTGAAGATGAAATCAGAGATCGTCAGGAAAATATACGCGGCAGAGAACTTAGCCAGCTGCACGGATATACCTCCTTTGAAACAGCAAGGAATAATAAACAGGATGAGAGAGAGGTAATGCTTTGCAGCCTGCTTTGGAATAATGTAAAATTAAGAGCGCGCTATAAACCATCAGATATGGTACACTTTATTAACGATGAAACGGTGCAAAATATAATCGCTGCGCTGCTCTCGGGAGAGAGCAATGAGGAACTTGAACGCCGCTGGAGAAATTTAGGTGACAATAAAAGTTTTTCCGTAATTGCCTGCGGCGACGCGTTGCTTGACCGTGAAGAAAACGAGACAGAACTTGCAGACAGACTGCTTAAAGAACTCAGAAAAGCGACAGCTGAAAAACAATTAAAAACGCTTAATGCAAAATTGCTGAAAGGCGAAGCAACTGCGGAAGAAATGCAAGAGCATTTTAAACTTGTAAAATATATAAAGGGAGGCGCACCCGTAAAATGACAGAAAAAGAGAATACAGCCATGAAAATGGGTAAGGGTTCAGCAGTGCGTGAAAGCAGCAAAAGTAAATCTGCGGAAGAAAACAAAGCGTTAAAAGTACAGGAAACAGCGGAAGAAAATAAAAAAGCAACTGCCGCGAAAGAGAAAAAAACTGTAAAAACAGAAAAGGCGGCAGAGACTGTAAAAGCCGAAACAGCAAAAAAAGCGGCAAAAGCTGAAAAGAATATAAAGACTGAGAAATCAGCCGAAAATGTCGTAACCGAAAAGTCTGTGAAACCCGCAAAAGTAGTATCGGTAAAGAAATCCGCGGCAAAATCCGGCAAGAATAAAGCGGAAAAAGATGTTCCCGTACAAGATAGGACAGTAAAAACTGATAAAAGCGACAAAAGCACAACCGCCAAAACAGGTAAAACGGCAAAGGCTGAGTCGGCAGGGGAAACAGCGGTAGAAAAGACAGAGAAAAAAGCTGCGAACAGTGTAAAACAGAAAGCAGCAAAGGAAATAAAACTTAAAGAAGAAACGGCTAAGACAGCGGAGACTTCCAAGACAAAAAACAGCACGGCTGAAAAAACCAAAGAGGCAGGAAAACGCAGAAGTAAAGCTAAGGCTGCTGCGTCCGGCAGGGATGCGGAATTCATTGAGCAGGATGTTGATTTTGCGGATGATAAACTGAAAATTAAATTTCGTAAAGAAGAAAAAACACAAATGTCGGAAGAAGATGCTGTTCAGGCAGCCGCAGAATCCGCAGCTGCGATATTGACAGAGGTTCACAAACAGGTGGCTGCAAAGCCTAAAAAGGAAGATTTGCCAAATAAAATTGAAAGTGAAGACGAGCCACTGGATCTTGCCCTTGCGTTTTCCATAGACAAGGGTGATGACAGGGAAGAACTCCCTTCAGACATACAGGAGATACTTACGGAAGACAATTCCAACGAGTACGCGGCATATATAGAAAGTGTGAGAGAAATACTGCACGAAGGCAGAGAAAAAGGTTACATGACTTACGATGACCTTGAAAAGCATCTGCCTAAAGACTTTCTTACCCCTGAAGTTATAGACAACCTCTATACAAATCTCATGGAACTCGGCGTTGATGTCCTTGAAGAAGCCAAAACAAAGACGGTTGACGGAGAGGCAATGCCTGAAGTTGAGGCAGCAGATGACCTTGGCGACCTTGAAGAACTTCCGCTTTCAGATCCTGTAAGAATGTATCTGCGGGAAATAGGAAAAATCGATCTTCTTAAGCCGGAGCAGGAAGTAGAACTTGCAAAGGGTGTGGAAGACGGGCATACGGAATGCAAGGACAGACTTGTGGAAGCAAATCTCAGGCTGGTTGTCAGTATAGCCAAAAAATACATCGGGCGCGGGATGCTTTTCCTTGATTTAATACAGGAAGGCAACCTCGGACTTATTCGCGCGGTTGAGAAATTTGATTACAGAAAAGGTTATAAATTCAGTACTTACGCTACATGGTGGATTCGTCAGGCAATTACGCGCGCAATAGCAGACCAGGCAAGAACAATTCGTATTCCTGTTCACATGGTTGAAACAATTAACAAACTTGTGCGCGTTTCACGTCAGCTTGTGCAGGAACTGGGACGTGAAGCCACAGCCGAAGAAATAGCTGCGAGAATGGAAATTCCCTCCGACCGTGTTGAAGAAATACAGCGCATAGCTCAGGAGCCTGTGTCGCTTGAGACGCCTATCGGCGAAGAAGAAGACAGTCAGCTGGGGGATTTCCTTGAAGACAAGGATCTTCCAAGTCCGGAGGAAGCCGCAGCAACTCAGATACTCCGCGAGCAGCTCGAAGCAATGCTTAATGATCTCACGGAAAGAGAAAGCGAAGTGCTTCGGTTGCGCTTCGGACTTGAAGACGGGCATGCTCATACACTTGAAGAGGTCGGCAAACGATTCAGCGTTACAAGGGAGCGAATTCGTCAGATAGAAGCCAAAGCGCTTCGTAAACTGCGCCATCCCAGCAGGAGCAAGAAACTTAAAGATTTTCTCGAATAAACTGCGCCGCCGTTACGGCGGCGTTTTTGGGGTTATATACTTTACTATTTCTCTATGCTTTGGTAAAATCTCACAAAGTGTTGGGAGGGTATGTGTATGATAAGAATAGACAAGTTTTTGAAGCTGTCGATGCTTGTTAAGCGCAGAACCGTGGCACAGGGAATGACAGAAATAGGCGCAGTCAGAATTAATGGTAAACAGTGCAAGCAGTCTACAACAGTTAAGGAAGGCGACACTGTCGAAATTGCGTATCCGCGCAGAATCATTGAAGCAACAGTCAGCTGTGCTGATGAACAGCAGCTTCGCAGACGTGTGACAGCATACAAACTTGTGTCTGAACGCAGAGCAGAGCCGGACGAACGTCCATGGTAGGTGATACGGTAATGAAAATAGGTGAAAGTACAATAGAACGAATGGTTCATTATCACAGAGTGCTTTCGCGTTTAATCAAAGAAAAACGGCGGGTTGTTTCATCGAAACAAATTGCGGATATATTAACTCTTAAAGACAGTCAGGTGCGTAAAGATTTATCTTGTTTCGGAGAAATAGGACGAAGAGGTGTCGGTTATAATGTTCGCAAATTATATAATCGCATTGACGGAATGCTTGAAACAGGCAAGGTATGGAAGGTTGCTCTTGCAGGTGTGGGACATTTGGGCAGGGCGCTTATCGGACATTCAGATTATTACAGCGACAAGTTTTCAGTTGAAGCTTTGTTTGATGTGTCGCCTGATATAGTCGGTACAACTGTATACGGTATACCGTGTTACTCTGATGATTATATTGCCGAGGTTTTTCGAGCAAAAGAAATTGAAATACTAATACTGGCAGTTCCTGACAGCGCGGCACAGAGCTGCATAGATGCAGCAGCGTTATCCGGGACACTTAGGGGTGTGCTGTCTTTTGCGTCGCCGGCTGTAACAATTCCCGACGGAGTACTGTTTTACAGAGTTGATTTTCTTGCTGCAATAGAAAAACTGTTCTACTATCTTAAAGCAGTTCCGAAAACTTATTCTGCAGTATAAACTATTATTTAATTTAGGTATGGCGGATAAACCAAAATTATGTTAAAATCCTGTCTGTTGGTTTCGTAATTCGGCAGTGATCAGTACATCAGATAAATGAAGGGGGTTTTTTATGATGGCTCAGCAGGGAATTATGGGTATGGTACTTCCTTTTGCGATATTTATCGCAATATTCTATTTCCTTATCATCCGTCCGCAGAAGAAACGCGAAAAGGCACACACTGATATGATTGCAAGTATTACCAGAGGGTCGTTAATCGTAACAGCAGGTGGCTTTTACGGTAAAGTCTGCGAAGTGCTTGAAGACAGCTATATAATTGATATGGGTGACGAAACAGCAGGGCAGTCGGTTAAAGTTCGTATTCTTAAAAGTTCTGTCGCGATGAAAAAGGAAGCAGGAGAAACCGCGCCGCGCCCAAAGAAAATGAAACGTGTTAAGAAAGTAAAAACAGAAACCGAAGCAGCTCGGACAGAAACAGCTGAAGCGTCTGAGAATATCGAAGCAGCGGCACCGGCTGCCGAAGAAAAGGCAGAATAAATCGTTGTAATGTACGGAGCGGCGTACCGTTCGCTTCGTTAATTTGTCAGGAGGCATAAACATGGTAAAGAAAGACAAATTGCGTCTGGCTTTGGTCGTCGCAGTGATAGTTATTGCGGCAGTTATCGTGTTCCCTGTCAAGGACAAGATTAAACTTGGTCTTGACCTCAAAGGCGGCGCGCATATTGTGTTGCAGGCAAAAGGTACAGAAGCAAATCCTATTAATGCAGACAGCATTGAAAGACTGATAGCGGTTCTTCGCAGTCGTGTTGACCAGTACGGTGTTGCAGAACCGATTATCCAGAAACAGGGAACAGAGCGCGTAGCGCTTGATCTCCCCGGTATTGACGACCCTCAGGCTGCGCTTGATCTCATCGGTCGTACAGCAGTTCTTGAGTTTAGACAGGTTCTCGGTAATTCGCCGTCTGTTCCTGCCAGACCGGAACGCAAAAACTACGAAACGGAAGAGAGTTACAATAGTGCTGTCAGCATGTATGAAGAAGCAAAGAAAAACGCTGATGATTACATAGCAAAAATAAAAACTCAGCTTTCTGATGCCGGTGAAGTCAAAGTAGTTAACGGTACGGAAGGAACCGGTTATCTGCTTGGCAAACTTTATGTCGGCGGAAAACAGCTTACAAAAGCTGAAACTACATTTGATCAGTTAGGCAAAGCGGCAGTATCAATTTCATTTAACCCTGAAGGCGCTCAGCTGTTTGATTCAGCAACAGCAATGAACGTTGGTAAACAGATTGCCATAGTTCTTGACGATACGGTTATTTCTGCTCCTGTCGTACAACAGAGAATTTCAGGCGGAAATGCGCAGATTACAGGTAAATTTACGACAGAAGAAGCAAACAGACTTGCGATTATGCTTCGCGCCGGCGCGCTTCCTGTGGGCGTAGAAGTTCTTGAAAACCGTTCGGTAGGACCGACACTTGGAGCTGACTCAATTGCGAAAGGCATCAAATCCGGTCTTATAGGTCTTGCGCTTGTTGCGATATTTATGCTGATTTACTACGGATGGCTTGGTATAGCTGCTGATATAGCGTTGTGTGTCTCAATGCTTATTGTTATGGCAAGTCTCATTCTTCTTCGCTCAACACTTACCCTGCCCGGTATCGGAGGACTTATTCTTACAATAGGCATGGCTGTTGACGGTAATGTTCTTATTTATGAAAGAATGAAAGAAGAAGCACGCATGGGTAAAACCTATCTTGCAGCGCTTGAAGCCGGTTTCAAAAAAGCACTTGTTGTTATACTTGACTCCAACATCACAACGCTTCTCGCAGCGGCAATTCTGTTTTATTGCGGAACCGGACCTATCAGGGGTTTTGCAGTTACATTGAGTATTGGTACGATTGCGGCAGTTTTCTGCAACGTTGTTGTTACCCGTTCAATACTTGGTGTTATGCTTGCAGCCCGTGATAAGGGGCAGAAGAAGTAGGAGGTCTCTATCATGTTTGACAACGTTAAATTTAATTTCCCCTTTATGAAATACAGAAGACTTTGGATAGGCATAAGCGTTCTTTTCATAGTGCTTTCTTTTGGTATGCTCTTAACTAAAGGTCTTAACCTCAGTGTTGATTTTACCGGAGGTCTTGTTTTTCAGGTTAAATTTGCGCAGAAGGCAGAAGTGTCTGATGTTCGCGCGAGCCTTGATAAAATAGGTCAGGGACAGGCAACCATTCAGAAATATGACAACGGTAATTTTCTTATTCGTCTCCAAGCTCCTGACGAAAGCGTACGCCAGCAGGTTACAGACCGGCTTAATGGAGATTTCAACGGGATGCAGATTCTTCAGATAGACAAGGTTGGACCTGTTGTAGGCGGAGAACTTCGCCGTCAGGCGCTCATTGCCCTTGCTCTTGCACTGGTTGGTATTCTCCTTTACATGGCATTTCGTTTCCGTTTCCGTTTTGGTGTTGCTGCTGTTCTTGCGCTGTTCCATGATACCACGATTATGCTTGGTATTTACAGCCTTACCGGAAAAGAAATATCTGTAACATTTATCGCAGCTGTTCTCACGATTGTAGGATATTCGCTTAATGACACTATCGTTGTCATGGACCGTATTCGTGAAAACTGGAAAAATGTTCGCAACTATGGTGTTATTGAAGTTATCAATTCGTCAATCAATGAAACACTTACGAGAACAATCAATACTGCACTTACCACCCTTCTTCCGGTTATTGCCATGCTTGTGTTCGGCGGTGAAGTTATTGCCAATTTTGCGTTTGCGTTCCTTATAGGCATAATATTTGGTACATACAGTTCTATTTATGTCGCAGGCGGAATTGTTGCAGAATGGTACACCCGCTCACCCAGAGCATAACGCGTTTTTTCTTAGTCTTATCTAAAAGAGAGAGGAAAAACCTCTCTTTTTTTATTTTTATGTGATTTTTACTGTTTTTTGTTGTATTATATAAGAGATAAAAAGATAAGCGGAGTTGATACACATGAAAAGCACGTTGTTGGCGATAGTCATCACAATGTTTGTGTCCGCTCTTTATGCTGTTCAAAATCTTGATGTTGTCAAGATTAGGTTTATGTTTGGAGAGTGGGCATTTCCGCAAGGAGTCTGGGACATTATTCTCTTTTGTACAGGTGCGGGTTTGATGTGGCTCGTTTCGATGTTTGCAGGCTATGAGAAACGTGGCGAGTACAAAAAGCAAATTAACGAACTTTCCTGCAAACTGCAATCAGCAGAAGCAGAAAAAAATAGTCTGCTTGTTTCAGTTGCTGCGTTGAAAAACAGCATAAATGAGGTTTCGCAGGTTAAAGATTCTCAGCAAAGTGATACCGTTTCAACTCCGTCTGCCGATAATGCCGATTGTACAGAAAATAAGGAACGATAGATATGGTCAGCCGTTGCTCTAAAGAACTTTTTAATATGCACATCCCCGGAGAATATACAGGAGAAATAGCAGAGCGTTTTGGATGTTCACTGTTTCAGGCTGCTCTTCTTGAAATGCGCGGTGTAACACTTAATACATTCCCTTCTGTTGTTGATATGTGGCTTAATCCGAATATGGAACAGCTTCTCAACACTTTGCAGCTTGGTGAAACTAACAGTGTGGCAGCTGATATTTTTCGCAGCCTTAATGAAAATTCCAACGTAATTGTATACGGCGACTACGATGTTGACGGGATTTCTGCTACAACTATAGCAATGACTATGGTTCTGCACAAGCGTGCCAGAGTCCGCTATTTTATTCCGCATCGGTTTAAGCAGGGATACGGGCTTCATATGGACATCGCGCGGGTAATTGCGAAGCGAAAGTGCGACCTTGTTATTATTGTTGACTGCGGTACTCAGAATATTGAAGAAATTAAGTTGATACGGGCGGCCGGTATACCGGTGGTTGTACTTGATCACCATCTCGCCGAAAACGGTATTGCACGCTGTGAAACCATGGTTAATCCACATCTGCTTGGTGATTCGGTGGCACGCAAGTTATGTGCGGCAGGTGTTATATGGTGTTGGGCATGGCAGAATCAGCTTATCCCAAAAGATAAATTGTACGAGCTGCTGGATATTGTCGCGCTTGCAACTATAGCGGACTGTGTTTCGTTGGCATCCCCTCTTAATCGTATATTGGTCAGTAAGGGGCTTGAGTTGTTACGGACATCACCGCGCCCCGGTCTTTCCATGCTTATGGAAAAACTGATGATTACGCCGAGTACAATCTGTACGGAAGATTTGGCAATGAAAATCATTCCGTGTCTTAATGCCGCCGGTCGGCTTGAACTTGCTGATATTGCTGTAGATATATTCTTTCCTAATCAAGACCTTCCGCAAAAAATTGATCGCATAATTGCTTTAAATTATCAAAGAAGAGAGTTGTCCACTCAAATCCTTGAACAAATATCCAATGAAGAAGACTGTGGATATAAATATGTTTTATCCGATGCCAACTGGTCAGCAGGAGTCTTAAGCAGTGTTGCCAGCCGGATTTGCAGTGAAAGGAATATGCCCGTGGCTTTGGTCGCAGAAGTTGGCAATATTATGCGTGGTACACTGCGTATGCCGTCAGGGGGAGATGCTGTAGCTATTCTTGCAAGGCTTGGCGAAAAATTGAACACTTGGGGCGGGCATCGTCTTGCGGCAGGGTTTAGTGTTAATCATGAACAATGGCAATATGTTCGTGATGAACTTGAAGAAATGCTGTCAAATGTTACGGTTGTCGAAGAAAAAGAAGATTTACTCTGTTGGGAACCGGAAAATTTGGATATGACAATATGGAACGAAGCGTTAAAACTGGGACCTTTTGGAATGGATAATCCTACTCCGCTGCTGTATTCTGCATATAAAGGTTATATGGAATTGCAGCCGCTGGGCAGAAATGGACGGCATATTAAGATTAACCTTGGAAATGCAGCAATGCTTGGTTTTAATGCAGTTGCGGCACTTTTAAATAACCGTAAGCCATTCGAAGGCTGGATTTACAAACCAAGGCTTGATACATGGAGAAATATCACGTCACTGCAGTTTATATTGGAAAAAGTTGTAGACTCGTAATATGGAAAAGAATATACCTATAAACAGTATTGAAGACATATCTATGGTAACAGCGGAAGCACCAGTCAAGTGCGTCTGTGCATTCAAAACAGAAGAAGACAGCAAACGACTTCGGAAAGCATACTGGCTTGCGATACCTGATTATCAAAGAGAGTCTGATGTATTTCATAAACGCTGGATTGCGTTGTGGGACAAACTTTCGAGACGGTTTACCGCAGAGGAAATGGAAAAAATCGGAGAGGCATTCGATTTTGCTGCCAATGCGCATGGCAGACAGGTTCGTTATACCGGTGAACCATATATGATTCATCCTGTTACGGTCGCGCTTATTCTTTCAGGAATGGCTACTGACTGCGATGCAATAGTTGCCGCGCTTCTTCATGATGTGCTTGAAGATACCTCTGTTACAGTTGAGGGTTTGACAGAGCGTTTTGGCGAAAATGTAGTTATGCTTGTTGATGGTGTAACCAAGCTTGGTAAATTACCATTCAAATCGGCAGAAGATTACCAGTCAGAAAATTTGAGAAAAATGTTCGTTGTTATGGCAAAAGACATTCGCGTTGTACTTATCAAATTTGCCGACCGACTTCACAATATGCGTACGATATCTGCGCACAGGCATGAAAGACAGCTTGCTATCGCAAAAGAAACTCTTGAAATTTACGCTCCGTTAGCCCACAGGCTTGGAATATATCAGGTGAAACGTGAGTTGGAAGATCTTTCTTTCAAAGTGCTTGATCCCGAAATGTTTGAGGAAATAAAGCAGCGCGTTCGTAAGAAACTGCCTGAGAGAGAACAGATTATTTCCAATGCGCTTGAAGCATTAACAGAAAGACTAAAAAAAGATAAAGTTGAGGCTACTCTTAAAGGGAGACCAAAGCATTTTTACAGTATATATGAGAAAATGCAGCGTAAAAATATTGCGTTGGATCAGCTTTATGATTTGCTTGCGCTGCGTGTCATAGTTAAAACTGTTGCCGAGTGTTATCAAGTGCTTGGAATCGTACATACAATGTGGAAGCCTATTCCCGGTCAATTCGATGACTATATTGCAAACCCTAAACGCAATATGTATCAGTCGTTGCATACTACTGTTGTCGGTCCTGACGGAGAACCTTTGGAAATTCAGATAAGAACATGGGAAATGCACTATTATGCTGAATACGGTATAGCTGCGCACTGGAACTATAAAGAGGGCGGTATAAAAACCGATGTTATGGACGAACAGCTTACGTGGATAAGACGTACGCTTGAGGAAGCGAAGCAGGGTGATGAAGCAGAAGAAGGCAGTTTTCTTGACACTCTCAAAACAGATGTATTATCTGCGCAGGTCTTTGTGTTTTCTCCTAAAGGCAGAGTTATATCTGTTCCCAACGGTTCAACGCCAATAGATTTTGCATATGCAATACATACAGAAGTAGGGCATAAGTGTGTAGGAGCCAGAATCAACGGAAGAATTGTGCCTATGGACTATGTTCTTAGAAACGGTGATATAGTAAGCATTATGACATCTCCCACGGCTAAACCGTCAAGAGACTGGCTTAAACTTGCGAAATCTACCCGTACCAGGACAAAAATAAAACAGTGGTTCAGGCAGGCGGACAGACAGGAACGCGAAGAAAAGATTACGCGCGGCAAAGAACTTCTTGAAAAAGAAACATTACGGAGGTATCCGAAAGAATGTAATATCTTTGAAAAATTAATGCCGCAGTTTAATCAAGTCGTGCGCGATATTGGCTTGTTGAAACTTGAAGACTTGTACATTGCTATCGGGAGTGGTAATGTTACACCCGCTGGTGTGTTCTCAAGGATTAGGAGCAATGCGGCTAAAATAAAAGAAGAAACAATTCCTGTTGGAAGCGTGCCGCAAAAAGATTCTGATTCTGAAATTATTGTTGGTGGGGCGCATGGAGTGTTTGTCTCTCTGGCACAATGCTGCCGCCCTGTACCCGGTGATATAATTGTGGGTTATGTATCTCAACTGCACGGAATAACTGTCCACAGGAAAGATTGCATTAACATTACTGTAAAGGATGCGGAAAAAATCATTGATGTCTCTTGGGGAAGACAACGTAATAAACAATATATTGCCAGACTTCGCATAGAAGGCATCGATAGGGCTAATATAGTCGGGGATATTGTACAATGTATTACGAATATGGGCGGATCGGTGATTAGTATACAGGCTAATGTTGTAAATAATTCCCGTGCACGTATTACGATAGAAACAAAAGTCAGAAATATTGAACAGTTGTATGAGATTATGGGTAAAATAAACGCTACAAGCGGTGTAATAGAGGTAATCAGAGGATAATATGAAAGCATTGTTGCAAAGAGTCGATTTTGCCGAGGTGAAGGTTTTAGGAGATACTGTAGGAAAAATAGGAAAGGGGTTGTGTGTATTTCTCGGAGTTTTTGAAGATGACACAGATAAGGATATTGCGTGGTTGTCAAACAAAGTATGCAATATAAGAATCTTTGACGATGATGCCGGAGCAATGAATTGCTCTCTGCTCGAAACAGGCGGAGAAATACTGATTGTTTCCCAATTTACTCTCTGTGCGGATTGTAAGAAAGGACGCAGACCCTCTTGGCATATGGCAGCCAAACCGGAATTTGCGAAAAAAATGTATGAATGTTTTACAGAAGCTGTACAAAAACTGGGTGTTAAAACGCAGAACGGCATATTCCAGACAGAAATGAAAGTTTTGCTGTGTAACGATGGACCTGTTACCATAATGCTTGACAGTAAGGAGAGTTATAGATGAATATACAAAGATTCCCGCTTGGAGAAATCTGGACAAACTGCTATATTGTGTGGGACAGCAATGGAAAGGGTTTTATCGTTGATCCCGGAGGATATGCTGAATGTGTGGCTAAGTTTATAAGAGACAATCATATTGAAGTTGAATATATTTTACTGACCCACGGACATGCAGACCATCTTGGAGGAATACAAGAAGTTCGTAATTTGGCACAAAACGGTGTTGCCATACATATGGACGATGCGGATTGTCTTACCGATGCACGAAAAAATTTGTCTGCAAAGATGGGTTATTCATTTGTACTTCCTTCTGCGGATAAACTGCTTTCAGATGGTGAACATCTGCAAATTGGTAATTTGTATGTAGAAGTCATTCACACACCCGGTCATACGATAGGGGGAGTATGTTATTACGTAAAAGATGAGAGTGATGAAATCTTAATTTGTGGTGACACTCTTTTTTATCGTTCAATAGGTCGCACGGATTTACCCGGCGGAGACGAATTGATGCTGATAAATTCTCTCAGAAAAATAGAACGTTTCGATGATGAACTGAAAGTATATCCGGGGCATGGTCTGTCTACGACGATTGGTGAAGAAAAGAAATTGAATCCTTATTGGCCGAGATAATATGACAAATCTTAAACGCCTTAATATGCCTACAGAAGAAATGCCGCGCGAAAAACTGTTCAAATATGGAGCAGACAAACTTTCGACAGCAGAACTTATTGCGATACTGCTTCAGACGGGGACGAAGTCTCTGAATGTTCTTGAACTTGCCAATAAACTGCTGAACGAAAATGGAGGATTGCAGGGACTTTGTCGGTTAACAGCTTCAGAATTAAAGACAGAGCACGGAATAAAGAACGCAAAAGCCAGTACACTTGCTGCCATACTCGAGTTAGGCCGCAGAATTGGAAGATTACAAAACGGAGAAAAAAGAGAAAGTTGGCAGGATAGACTAAAATTTCAAGCTGACAGAATGGCGCATTTGGATAGAGAAGAAATATATACACTTTTTTTGGGCAAATCTGAAAACGTGTTAGCAGAAGAAACTCTTTCATACGGAGGTATCAGCGGAGCGTTTCTTGACCTGTCTTTACTGTATCGAAGAGCTGTTAGGGCAGGAGCTAAAAGCGTTGTTATGATGCATAATCATCCAAACGGTGTATTAATGGCAAGTGCTGAAGACAATGAATTAACAGAATGTGTGCGAAACGGTTTGAAAACTTTGGAAATAAAATTAAAGGGGCATTTTGTGACGGCATGCGGAAAAATAATCTCAATTTCATAGTGCCAAAACAAGTGAAAAGTGAGATAATACCTTTGTAAGGAATTGTTAACGGTTTGTGCCATATAACACAGTAAAAATTGTGAGCAGGTGATAATATGTTTGGCTTTAATAAGAAAATTTTTAATGGTGAAATAGGTATTGATATCGGTACAATAAATACTGTTATATATATTAAAAACAAAGGTATAGTACTTGATGAGCCATCGGTGCTTGCAGTGCGTAAAGTCGGAAGAAAAGGTCTTCGTGAAATTATTGCGTTTGGTACTGACGCAAAAAAAATGGTGGGTCGTACTCCTTTAGACATTACAACTATATATCCATTAGCAAATGGAGTTATAGCTGATTTTGAGATGACTGCGCATTTGATAAAGCACTTTATGAGTATAGCGACTGAGTCTACATATATGTTCTCTCATCCTCGTGTGGCTGTTTGTGTTCCTGCCTGTGTAACTGAAGTTGAAAACAGGGCGGTTGTTGAGGCAACACTTGCAGCAGGAGCCAAAGAGGCATGTGTTGTGGAAGAGCCGCTTGCAGCTGCTATGGGGATAGGCTTGCCTATAGATGAACCGCAGGGGAATATGATAGTGAATATTGGCGGCGGTAGTTGCGAGGTTGCAGTTCTTTCACTTGGCGGCATTGTTCTTAACGAAGCAGTAAGAATTTCAGGCAATGCCATGGATGAAGCGATAATATCTATGATGAGACAAAATTACAAGCTTGCAATCGGTGGCAGCACAGCAGAAGAGATTAAAATAGCCATTGGCTCTGCGCTTCCTCTGGAACAGGAACTAAAAATGGATGTCAAAGGAAGGGATTTGCTTGACGGACTTCCCAAATCTGCATCCATTACATCTGTAGATGTTCGAGAAGCTCTTGATGTTACCGTTACGCAGATTGAAGATACAATACGCGCGACACTTGAAAAAACACCACCTGAACTTGTACGTGACATTGCAAATCAAGGTATTGTATTGACAGGCGGCGGAGCTTTGCTTCGCGGGTTTAATGTTCGTTTGGCTGATTCATTGAATGTTCCGGTTCATATTGCTGAACAACCTTTCTATTCCGTGGCAGAAGGATTGGGCAAGTTTTTAGAGACACGTATAGATGCCAAATCGCACGGAATACAGATTGAACGCAAGGGATTGTAATTAACTTATGCGTGACGTTGTCAGTCAGGACATTAAAGTAACCATTTGCGGCACTATTGCCGTGTTGTTGGCGGTTGTGGTTTATATTATTGTAAGTTGGGCGCCAAACTTTAAATATGTGTTGATTGACGGAGTAAATAAACTGTTATATGTACCTGAATATCCTTTTACCGTTGCGAGAGACTTGGTAAAATTTGGAAATAATTGGATGCTTGAGCGAGAAACTCTCAGACAGCAGTTGGCACGTTTTGAAGCACAAAACAGAGCGCAGGCAGAGGCATTGCAGAAAGCCGGTATTGCGATTCCGAATACTGCTGCATCTTGCATACCTGCCAGAGTTATACTTCGTTATCCTGATAACTGGTGGAGTGAAGCTAAAATTAATAAAGGGAGCAGTGACAAAGTACAACTTGGAGCAGCTGTGGTTTCAGATGGCTATCTAGTCGGAAGAATTACCCGCGTGGATAAACATTCAGCATGGTTTGAAATGATAACATCGTCCGCTTTCCTAATAGCTGCTGTTATTGATGAGACCCGCGACCTTGGAGTAATTACAGGGGACAATAAAGGAAATTTACAAATGTTGTATATTACTGCAGACAGGTATGTTAAAAAGAATATGAAAATTTCTACATCTCTTATAGGCGACCAAATCCCTGCAGGACTTGCAATAGGTACAATTGTTGGAAAAGATGCGCCTGAAGAGGGATATGTCCCGCTTCGTGTATCTGCAGGCGCGCATTTGACTCAGCTTTATGATGTAGAAGTTTATACAGAGGCTGTAAAATGATTCTTCCAATATTGGTATGGTTATTACAGGATATACTCCAAGTTGTTTTCATGGGTATTTTCCTTGTTCCTGAGTTGTTTCTGCTTGCCTTAATTTTTGCAGGGTTGCAACCGGATAATGAACGTGGACACGATTTTTGCTGGTATATTATTGTAGGTTTTATCGGAGGTCTGCTTTGGGATTTTCGTTGGACTAACTTGCCTGGACTTACAGCTGCTCTGAATGCAGGACTGATCACTATTGTTTTTTTGATATGGCATTTTATTCCGATTCAGGGCAGAAACGAAAAAAGTTTTGTATTTTGTGCTATGGGATCTCAGTTTATATCAGCGGCAATCCATGCGATGCTTTGGACAGTTCCCAATATGGTAGCAGTAAGGCTTTTTTCTATTCAGCAATTAATGGGTGTTGCGTTGATAATACTGCTATATTTTGTATATAAAAAGGCAATATACAGACATGTCTAATGGGCAATACAATCGATTAAGCATTGAAAGAAGATTTTTAGTGATACGCATTGTGGTTTTGACTACCTTTGCAATCCTTGCATTTAGTTTAGTCTGTTTCCAAATTATTAACAGAAGTGAATACGTAAGATTAGCATCACAAAACAGACTCCGTATTCTTCGTATTATGCCTTCAAGAGGCATGATTTGTGATACTAACGGATCTCCTCTCGCAGTTAATGTCAGAACATTTAGTTTAAGCGGCTATCCAATGGATCTTCGTGATGAAAAAAAACTAAAGGATATTGTTGCTATTCTTAAGCGGGGCGGGATTCCTATTACTGAAACTGAAATAACGGATAAACTCAAGAAACAATATTATGCGCCGTATCGTGCTATTACGATAGCAAATAACCTTACTTTTGCTCAGGCTACTCAACTGATTACGGATAAAAATTTTAGTTCGCTGCTTATGCTTACCCCTGTTTGGAAGAGGAGTTATCCTGCAGGGACAGATGCAGCACATGTTGTTGGGTATATTGCTGAAATCACAAAAGAAGAACTTGAAAGACATCCTGAGTACAAAGGCGGCGATTTTATCGGTAAAAATGGTATAGAAGCTTGGTATGACGACGAACTTCATGGTACACCCGGAGAGCGGGTTATAGAAGTTGATGCTCGTGGAAGGCAGTTAAGAGAAATCAGTTATGTTCCGTCTGCTAAAGGAAATGATATACAACTCAGTATAGATTTGGGCGCACAGCGTTTTGCGTCAAAGTTATTGCAGAATTTTCGCGGGGCTATTGTTGCGCTTGATGTTAATGACGGGGCTGTAAAGTGTCTTGTATCATCACCGTCTTATGACCCGAATCCATTGACATGGGGAATAACAGGCAGCGAATGGACTGTTCTAATGGACAGTCATGCCAGACCAATGATGAACAGAGCAATTTCCGGCGCATATCCCCCTGCATCAACATTTAAAGTTGTGACTGCTTCTGCCGGTTTGGCAAATAATAAAATAACAACGGGAAGTGTAGTGCACTGCCCTGGGTATTATGAGCTTGGTAACAGAAAATTCCGTTGCTGGAATCATGCGGGGCATGGGAATGAAACAGTTATTAAGGCGTTGAGAGATTCTTGCGATGTGTTTTTTTATGATACGTCATGGAGACTTGGTGTAGATAAACTTATTGATACTGCGGCTAAATTTGGTGTAGGGAAAAAAACGGGTATAGACCTTCCCTCAGAAAGTTCAGGGACATTGGCCGGTCCTGCATGGAAGAAAAGGAAAATAAAAGAAAACTGGTATGGTGGCGATACAGTCAACTATTCCATAGGACAAGGGTATCTTCTGATGACTCCGCTTCAGGTTGCCAGAATATATGCTGCTATTGCAAGCGGAGGCAAACTGTTTCGCCCCAAAATCAATGCTGCGGTTCAGACAGAGTACGTTAATGTGGATTTATCAACAGATATTTTTAAAGTGCTTCAGCAAGGGCTTCAGGAAGTTGGCAGTATTGGTACAGGTCGAACCGCTTCGGCTTTTGGCGTACGTGTAGCAGGTAAAACAGGGACGGCGCAGAACTCACATGGAGCTGATCATGCCTGGTTTGCCGGTTATGCTCCTATAGACAAACCAAAGTATGCAGTTGTAGCAATTGCTGAAGCAGGAAAAGGCGGCGGAAAAGTTACAGGTCCTATTGTTGGTAAAATGTTGAATTACCTGATTAATTGTAAAGAAGACAGTATATTTGATGATTTGGAATTTAATGAAACCGTGACGAGTACCGGACAGTCATCAGAGGCCAAAGAAAATAAACCCCAAGAGGATACACGGAGTTCGGTGCTGCATGAACACAATAAACCTGTAGGACATGGTGGAGAATAATGCAGATTTTTGAAAATAGTTTCCTTGAAGTTAAAAAAGGTACTGATAAAGTCATGCTTGGCGCTACTGTGTTACTGTTTATAATAGGAGTTGCAGCAATTTATAGTGCGGGATATTCTCCGGTAAACAACAATTCGCCCTATGCATTGCGTCAGGTTGTATTTGGGGTTTTTGGCTTTATGTCATACTATTTTATGATCAAAATTGGTTATAAAAGTATATTGAAAATGGCTATACCTCTTTCATGCCTAACGATAGTAGTTTTTTTATTGCTGCTTGTTATTGGACATACCTCTAAAGGTGCGCAGAGTTGGTTCAATTTTGGGTTTATCAGACTGCAGCCGTCAGAACTTGGTAAAATCGTTTTTGCTATTACGCTTGCCAGATTTTGTGAGATGGTTTCACCTGACAGTATAAAAGGTATTATCCTTGTATTTATAGTTGCATTGCTGTTTATTATTCCAATTATTCTGCAACCTGACCTTGGGAGTGCGCTTGTATATTCTGTTATGCTTTTTGCGCTGCTCATAATTGGCGGTGCATCGTCAAAGTTGTTGATTGGTATAATATGTACAGGCTTTGCGATGTTGCCTGCCGGGTGGCTTATGCTGAAACCGTATCAAAAAATGCGTATCCGTGTGTTTATAGATCCGTCAATAGATCCGCAGGGAGCAGGGTATAATGTTATACAGTCACGCATAGCCGTAGGTTCGGGCGGTTTCTTTGGGAAAGGCTTTTTGAACGGTACTCAGTCGAAACTGCATTTTCTTCCTGAACCCCATACGGATTTTATTTTTGGGGTTTTTTCAGAAGAATTTGGT
Source organism: Synergistaceae bacterium (assembly GCA_045601305.1). Lineage (GTDB taxonomy): Bacteria > Synergistota > Synergistia > Synergistales > Synergistaceae > Equadaptatus. The sequence continues at coordinate 12,188 of JAZRZG010000144.1, read as the reverse complement.
TTTTGTGGTTGTATTATTGTTCTTATCCTGTTTCTGCTGTTGCTTTGGAGAATACTCTCTGTTTCTGCAAAGACACGTGAGCCTGGAGCAAGAATGTTGTGTATTATGATAGCTGCTTGGATATGGTTCCAGATGACAGAAAGCATTGCCATGTGCATGGGACTTGCTCCTGTTACAGGGCTTCCTTTGCCGTTGTTTAGTTATGGCGGGAGTGCTTTGGTTTCTGTTCTGATAGGACTTGCTCTTGTTCAGAGTGTGGCAGTTACACTTGCCAAAGAGCGTTTTTAAACTTGTAAATCAGTTTTTTGTCTGTTAATAAATTTTGATGATACTGAGATAGGTTCAACAATTTTGGTTCTATAAGGAGACATATTAATGTGGGATGTTTTTTCTCAAGACCCTTGCAGAGCAATTCTTGCAAGAGTAAAACGACCATCGCGCTATATTGGGTGTGAATACGGAAGCGGTCCTGTAAAAGACGGTAATCTGCTTAGAGTTTGTTATGCATTCCCTGATGTTTATGAGGTCGGTATGAGTTATCTCGGCTTTCAGATTCTTTACGGACTCACGAAAGATTTGCCGTACGCTGATGCTGAACGCGTGTATGCGCCTTGGCCAGATTTTGAAGAGGCTCTTCGTAATACCAATACAGATCTTTGGGCACTGGAAAGCAAACGGTCGATAAAAGAATTTGACGTGCTTGCTTTTACGCTGCAATATGAGTTGTGTTACACAAATGTTCTTACAATTCTTAATCTTGGCAGAATACCGTTTTATGCAAAGGACAGGAAAGACGATGATCCTTTAGTAATTGCAGGAGGTCCCTGCGCATTGACTCCTGAACCTGTTGCGCCTTTTTTTGACGCATTTATCATTGGAGACGGGGAAATTGTCAATCCTGAGGTATATCATGCGTTGTTTGAACTTAAAGGAAAAAGCAGGAGTGCCAAATTAGATGTACTTTCAAAAATTGAAAGTGTCTATGTACCGCTATTGTCTCAGAAAAAGCCTGTCCGCAGAAGGATTGCTGTAAGACCTGATGAAAACTGGCTGAATACCAAAATGATAGTTCCAAACACAAGTATTGTGCATGATCGAATTACAATGCAGGTATTCAAAGGCTGTACCAGAGGCTGTAGATTCTGCCAGGCAGGTATGATAGACAGACCTGTGAGAGAACGGTCGTCTAATTCGGTGCTTGCTCAGGCAAGAGCACTGATGAAAAACACCGGATGGGAAGAGATTGGTCTGCTTTCTCTTGCGACGTGTGACTGGAGTGGACTGTCTTCATTTATTTCCGATATTAATCCAGCACTTGAGAAAACACAAACGAAACTAAGTCTGCCGAGTCTTCGGGTTGATGCGTTTTCGGTGAAACTTGCTGCAGAACTTCAGTCTGTTCGCAAAAGCAGTCTCACTTTTGCGCCTGAAGCAGGTACTCAGCGGCTTCGCAATGTAATAAATAAAGGTGTAACAGACGAGGATATTGCAATGGCACTTGAACAGACTTTTGCAAACGGCTGGGACAGAGTTAAACTTTACTTTATGATGGGCCTTCCTACGGAAACAGAAGAAGATCTTGCCGGAATTTTGAATATTTGCGGTCAGGCGCTGACGCTTGCGCGTAAATACAAACGCAGAGGAGATATAAATGTCTCCTTGGCTGGTTTTGTTCCTAAGGGGCATACACCGTTTCAGTGGGAAGCACAACTTGACAGGGAAACGTTGCATGAAAGAGGCAGCTGGGTAAAACACCAGATTCGCAGCAAAAAAATTGCGCTTGCATACCATGAACCAAAACAGACCTATCTTGAAGGTGTTTTTGCACGCGGGGATGCTACGCTGGCTGCTGTAATAGAAGAAGTGTGGCGCAGGGGACAGCGTTTTGACGGGTGGACAGAATATTTCAATTTTGAGCGTTGGATGGAAGTTTTCAATGCTCTTGAAATAGATGCTGACAAATTTGTGGCGGCAAGAAGACTTGATGAAAAACTCCAATGGGATCATATTGACTGTGGAGTTTCAAAGGAATATCTGCTGCGTGAACGTGAAAACGCATATAATGGTATTGTTACCAAAGACTGTCGCAAAGGCTGTAACGGATGCGGTTGGCATGGAAAAGCAGATACGGTGTGTTATGCATAGAATCAGAATAATATTTGAGAAAAAAGACTGGTTTACATTCGTGAATCATATGGATTTACCAAATATTTTTTCACGTGCTGCAAAGCGCGCCGGACTATTGCCGGAATATACGCAAGGTTTTTCGCCGCATCCGCGTATAAGTTTGGGACCTGCGCTTGCTATCAGTGTGCAAGGGTGTGAAGAACCGGCTGAATTTTGGTTTGAAAACTGGAACGATGATGCCTTGAAACTTTGGAATGAACAGCTTCCGGAAGGGCTGCATGTTTTGAAAGCTATTGAACTTGAAGAAGGTGCGGGACTTGCAAAATATGCAACGGCGGCGCAGTATTGCATTAAAGGAGTTGTGAAAAAGTTGCCGCAGGAAACAAAAGCAATTCTTGATGGCGCTGTAAAGCAGATAGCGCCGCTATGGTTTTCTAAAGAAAAAGATGGTGAAATTACGCTTATTGTCGGTGAACTTAACCGCTGCGGAGCTTCTTGTTTTGTGAAGACACTGCAGGAAGCAGGGATAATTTCCGCTTGGTCTGATTTAAGTATAGTCAGGGAAAAAGTCGGAACATGGGACGAAGCAGGGCAACAGATTATTTCACTCGTTTAAGATAGAGCAGATATGGAAGATAAACATACAAGAAAAATAGTTGCGAATCTGATTGACGCAGAAGAAGCAAGAATAGCAATACTTGATGAACACGAAAAGTTGTATGATTTTTTCATAGAACGTTCGTTTGATATCCAGAGAACTGGCGAGATATACAAAGCGAAGGTAGACAGTGTACTGCAAGGAATGCATGCTGCTTTCCTTAATTTAGGAGACGGCAGAAGCGGTTTTATGTACCTGGCTGATGCACACGGTACTGATGTTAAGATTGGGAAAGATATGCTTGTGCAGGTGACCAAAAACCCGCGCAAAGGCAAAGGCGCAAGGTTAAGTCCCAGAATATCGTTGGCAGGCAGATATCTTGTGCTTATCCCAAATGGACATGAAACAGGTGTTTCAAAACGTATTGAGGATGAAACAGAACGTGAGCGTTTACGTGAAACAATAAGACGGTATAAACCCGAACATTGCGGTGTTATTATACGCACGGCTGCAATAGGTATCGATGAAAATGCTCTGAAAACAGATATTAAAGAACTTATTTCGTTATGGGAAAATATTAAATCAAAAGCGGATAATAATTCGGCACCTTGTTTAGTGCACAGAGATTTGGGGTTGCTTGAACGGGTACTGCGTGACGAAGTGTCAGATGACATCAATGAAATAGTAATAGATACAGAAACTGACTATCAAAATGTTAAGGCGTGGATAAACCGGTTTCTGCCCGAAAAGAAAATTGACATCCATTTTTATGACAGTAAAACACCGATATTTGATGTTTACAATATTGAAAATAAGCTTCTTGAAGCGCAGGCAAGAAAAGTATGGCTTGCTTCCGGAGGGTTTCTTGTCATAGATCAGACTGAGGCATTAACGGTCATAGATGTCAATACAGGAAAATTTATTGGTTCAAAGAGCCTTAGGGATACAGTTTTAAAGACCAATCTGGAAGCAACAGCAGAAATAGCACGGCAGCTTAGGCTACGGGCACTTGGCGGAATAATTATAATAGATTTTATAGATATGGAAAGTGAAGAGGATAACCGTACACTCGTAAACGAAATGCAATTTCAGTTGAAGGATGACAGATGCAAAGCGAAAGTTTACGGTGTAACTGAACTTGGACTTGTTGAGATTACGAGAAAAAGAGCGTATTCTGATTTAGGCGCCGAAATGATGCGCGGATGTCCGCATTGCGCAGGTTTAGGGCTTGTCGAAAAAGAAGAAAGCATGGCAATGCACATAAAGCGTTTTATCCGTAAAGTATGCTGCAATTCGAGTGCTGAAGCACTGATTTTGGAGTGTTACCCTGCAATTGCACAATATATTGCCAATAGGGTTCTTCCTGCCTGGGAAGAAGAATTTGAAAAGAAAATTATATTACGTGGATGTCCGGAATTTTACTGGGGCAAATACAGACTTGAAATGCAAGATTCTGCCGTGAATGTTGAACGCAGAATTGAAACGCTGCAAAAAAAGGAGGGTTGGGCAAGTGTATATAGGACGCCTTCAACTCAGAGGATTTAAATCCTTTGGTGGATCTCATGATTTGATTCTGCCTCCCGGGTTAACTGCTATAGTCGGACCTAACGGGAGCGGTAAAAGCAACTTGCTTGACGCTCTTCGCTGGTCATTGGGAGACAGTTCAGCGACAAGACTTCGAATAACAAGGCAAAGCGATTTGCTGTTCCAAGGGTCCTCCGGTTTAAGTAAAGCTAAGGAAGGAGAAGTTGTACTTCAATTTCGTGAAGAAGACAGCACGAGCATAGTAAAGCGCCGCGTTACTGCGCCTGACGGCGCAACGTCTCTGTTTATCGACGGTGTCAAGAGTACGCTGACCGACCTTGAAGAAATGAAAACACGCTGGAAACTTGACGGCGACCGCTTTGCTTTTATCGGGCAGGGCGAAGTGGCAGAGGCAATTCAGGAACGACCGGCAGAAAGAAGAAAACGCCTTGAAGCTCTGTTCGGAACTGAAATTTACCGCAAAAAACGCATGAATGCAGCTGACAGACTTGTAACGGTAAAAGAGGAATATGACCGGATCAAAAATCTTATGGCAGAACTGGAAACGCGCCGTGAGGAAATTAAGCCTGAAGTTGAACGTGCCAGAAAAATAAAGGGAATAATGGACAGTATTGAAGATGGCAGAAGACTTCTTTACTGGGTGAGACGGTCTGCCGCGGAAAGCGAACTTGACAGAATAGGCACAGAGAACGCGGAGGCTGAAGCCGTTCAGAAGAAAATAAGCGCTTGGCTGGAAGCATGGAAAAAATTGTGCGAGAAAACTGAAAAAGCACTTAACGAGATAGCGCAGTCACAAAAAGAACAGACATGGGAACTTGAGCAGTGCAGAAGCCGTTTTGAAAGTCTGACAAAATCCGGCGTTGCATCGGCGTCGTCGCTTCGTGCCGCAAAAGGACGTATGGTACAGGCAAAAGCAGACCTTGAAAAAAGCAGACTGCATCTGAACGAACTAATCGCAGACCAAGAAAAAAATCAGCAGGAAAACAAAAAAGCAACCGTTGCACTTCAAAAAAGCCAAAAGACGCTTGAAGCCGTAGAGAAACAATGGGCGGATTTTAACATGAGGCTTGACGAGCAGAAAGCTGAGCGTGAAGAGCTTAACAACGAACGCGGAAACCTTGAAGCTGAAATTGAAAAGCTGAAAGCAAAACTTAATTTTCTTGGCAGAGAAGTTTTGGAACTGCGCAATAAGAAAAGGGAAGAAAAAGACCCGCGCAAGGATATAGACAAAGAGATAAACGATCAGGAAACACGGCGTGATACGCTGCTTGCCGAACAGGAAGAACTTGTAAAAAAACATGGGATGCTCTATGCAAAAGTGCAGCAGCTTGCAACGGAGCTACAGCAGGCGCGTAGAACAGCATCACAGGCGCGCTCAAAACTGAATGAAGTAATGGATGCACTGCAGGGAGATATTTATCCGAGACCTGTACAGTTTCTGCTTTCAGCGGCAAAACTGAACAGGCTCAACGCTGCTCCGCGCGCTGTTATCGATGTATTCAGCTGCGATAATTCACTTTCAACGGCTTTTGAAGCATTTCTTGGCGCAAAACAGTTCCATCTTCTTGTTGAAGACATTGATGAAGCCGGACGCTGTATTGACAAGCTTAAACAAAATAATGGCGGCCGTGTTACCTGTTTGCCGCTTGAACGCTGCAGACCTCGTTTCCCAAATTATGACTATATGCTGCCATTATCAGGTATAGTTGGCTGGGCTGTTGATTTAATTAAGGTTGAGGAACGTTGGCTTCCTGCAATTCAGCACATTATGGGAGACCTGCTTGTAGTTAAAGATTTTGAAACAGGCAAACAAATAGCGCGTTCAGGGTTTAAAGCTCCTATAGTCTCTCTGGAAGGCGATGTTTTTCAACCCGGCGGGACTGTGTCCGGCGGTAAACGTCAGGACAGCGGAAAAGCTATAAAACTTAAAGCTCAACTTTCAGTGCTTGAAAAAGAAGCCGAAGAAGCAACGAAACTCGCCGAAATGCTTGGTGCAGAATACAAGAAACAAGAAGCTGAGGAAATGAAGGCTTCTGACCAAAATGAAGAATATACAAGAAAAATCCGAGAGCTTGATGGACATATCGCACTGCTTACAGACCGAAAGGAAAGCTACGTGAAGGAGCAGAAACGTATAGAGGGCGAAAAAGACCGCTTGTTTGAGTCTATCAAAAGCGAAGGAATTCGCTGGCAGGAAATTCTTGCAGCTATGGATGAACTTGAAAAACGCTGGGACGAACATGGAGAGGTTGAGGATGATCGCAAACTTATAGAGGAACGCGAAAAATTGCGTTCGGAAGTTGCGGTTGCGGCTGAACGTGCTAGTGCCAAATTTGCGCTGATTGAACGTATCAACAATGAAATACGTGCTGAAGAGGGAAAAATCGGGACACTTGACGAAGAACTTGCAGATCTTGATTATCGCTGTTTGCAGGATAAAGCGGCACTTTCTCAAATAGGAAAAGAATGTTTGAATATTCACAATCGCAGACAAGAACTTGTTGTTGAAATGGATAAACAGGTGGGCGGATATTCAATACTTCAGATGCGCAGCAAGTACGGAGAACAGAGAGTTCAGAACGCAGAGCACCGTCTGCGTACAATGACGGATAAATTCTCTGCAGTTGAGACAAAGCGTGAAGCTCTGCGCAAAGAAATTGAAGAGATGATTTCCAGCTGGGAAGAGAAATATCCTTATCCCGGTCAGGAAGTGCTGCCGGATGATGTAAATCTTGAAGAACTCCGCAAAAAGATTCGTGACGGTGACAGAAAAATCAAACAGTACGGCGATGTCAATATGGGGGTTCTTTCGGAAGATGATAATCTTCAGCAGAGACTCGGGTTTATGGAAGCGCATATGACAGATGTCAAAGGGAGTGCGGATGAACTTAACAGGCTGATTACCGAAGCTGATAATAAAGCACAGCAGATTTTTACTGAGGCCTTGCAGCAAGTTGATGATAAATTCTGCTCTATTTTCCGCACGTTGTTCGGCGGTGGTGAAGCGCACCTTGAAATGACAGACGCGCCGACGATATGGGAAACAGGGGTTGATGTTGTTGCGCGTCCGCCGGGAAAACATCCACTTGGTATAGCACAATTGTCGGGCGGAGAAAAATCTCTTGCGGCCATTGCCCTTCTGTTCGCTTCAATGGAAGTCGCGAACTGTCCGTTGGCAGTGCTTGATGAGGTTGATGCTGCGCTTGACGAGGTTAATTTGCGCAGACTCTCAAATCTTGTTAAAGAATATGCACAGCGCAGACAAATACTTTGCATGACACACCGCAGGATTACTATGGAGCGTGCTGATGTGCTTTACGGCGTTACGCTTCAGGAACCCGGTCTGTCTCAGGTTGTCGGTGTTCGTATGGAAGACTGGGCGTAATGGAAAAATATGAGGATCTGCTCCGAGGCGCGCTGAAAATTAAGCAGCCTGAGGCACAGGAGGGATTGCGTGTCAATATTGACACAATCCTTCTTGCTCATTTTACACAACCGAAAAAAAGTGAAAAAATTCTTGAACTCGGTTGTGCGCACGGGGCAATTTCTCTGATACTTGCAAAACGAGGTTTTGACGTTACGGGAATAGACATACAGCCGCATCTGATTGAACTGGCTAAAGAAAACGCAGAATTCAACGGTATAAACGCTGTGTTTGAAACAGCAGACCTAAGGGAATATAAAAAACTGTGGGCTGCGCAGAGTTTTGATAGAATAGTGATCAATCCGCCGTATTTTGAAGCAGATGCCGGCAGCAAAATTAGTCCGTCGGAAGCAGTTGCCTCTGCAAGACAGGATACCGACTGCAATTTGGAAGATGTTGTTGCAGCCGCGCGTTATCTGCTGAAAAATAAGGGCAGACTGGATATGATAATGACTGCCTCACGCGCTGCGGAACTTTTTGAATTGTTGGAAAGAAACAATATAGGTGTAAAAAAGGTTCGTTTTGTTCATCCTAAGCCATTGTCTGAGGCATCGGTGGTGCTGATTGAAGCTGTTCGCGCCGCAAAAAAAGGAAACTCTGTCCTGGCACCGCTTTTTGTGTTGGATAAAAACGGAAAAGAAACAGAAGAAATGCTGGAAAATTACAGTTTGTAAAGGAGACAGATATGCCGCTGACAGTTGTTTCGACACCTATAGGTAATCTGGAGGATATGACGCTCAGAGGTATTCGCGTGTTGCGTGAGGCTGATGTTATAGCATGTGAAGATACACGGCATACACTGCAGCTGCTTAATCATTATGAAATCAAGAAGCCACTGATTTCCTGTCATGAACATAATGAAAAAGAGCGCTGCAATGAAATCGCACAACTTGTCAGGAGCGGTAAAAATGTTGCCCTTGTTTCTGATGCAGGTACTCCAGGGTTGTCAGATCCGGGTGGAATCGTTGTTAAATATATGCTTGAAAACAATTTGCCTGTCGATGTGCTACCAGGAGCCAACGCGCTTCTTCCGGCACTGCTGCTGTCAGGTATCGGAATGGAACGGTTTACGTTTGTCGGGTTTCTTAAAGGAAAAGACAGCGAGAAAAGAAAAACGCTTGCCGAATATGCTGAAGTTAAAAATACGCTTGTTTTTTACATAGCCCCGCATGGGCTGCTGAATGAAATTGAACTGCTCGCTTCGGTACTCGGTAACAGAAAAGCATCGCTTGTTCGCGAGATATCAAAAATACATCAGGAAACTGTTACTGCCGCGTTGGGTTCATTTAAGGATTTAATCACGCAGGAACAGCTGCGCGGAGAATTTGTCTGTGTTGTTGAAGGTGCTTATGAAAAGGAAACAGATGATATGGAATGGCTTGAAGAAGCGAAAAGACTTTATGGTACTGGAGAAACGATAAAAAATGTTGTAAACTTAATTGCTGAAAAATATGGGACAGCTCCAAACAGGATAAAGAAGGCTCTTCTTGACGCAAAATAATTTTTGGGAGGCATTGCAATGTCCGAAAAAAGCTTTTATATAACTACACCGATTTACTATGTAAATGATGTACCGCACATAGGTCATGCTTATACGACTGTTGCCGCGGACACACTTGCGCGCTGGCACCGGTCTGGCGGGGACAAAACATGGTTTCTGACCGGAACTGACGAACATGGACAGAAAATTCAGAACTCTGCTGAAAAACGCGGTATCACGCCGCAGGAGTTGTGTGATGAGGTCGTGCAGAATTTCCAGAAGCTCTGGAAAGTGCTGAATATATCCAATGATGATTTTATCCGCACAACCGATGACCGTCACGTTGAATTTGTGCAGAAGGCGTTCAAAAAGCTGCTCGACAGCGGAGATATATACAAGGGAGAATATGAAGGCTGGTACTGTGTACCCTGTGAGACTTACGTGCCTGACGCACAGATGGGTGAAGGCAACAGCTGTCCTGACTGCCATCGTCCGCTTGTCAGAATGAAAGAGGAAACTTATTTCTTCAAACAGTCAAAATACGCGGAAAAGCTTCTCAAATACTATGAAGAAAATCCTGATGCGATTATGCCGAAATCGCGCTATAACGAAGTAATAAGCTACATCAAATCGGGACTCTGCGATCAGTCGATATCGCGCACCACGCTTAAATGGGGCATTCCTGTTCCAGGCGATGACAAACACGTTATCTACGTATGGTTTGACGCTCTGCTTAACTATGTATCGGCACTGAGCAGCGAAGAAAACAACGAAGAGCTGGAAAAATACTGGCAGGCTGCGAATCATCTCGTCGGTAAAGACATAATTCGTTTCCACTGTGTAATATGGCCGGCGGTGCTTATGGCACTTGGTATTGAGTCGCCGAAACGTGTTTTTGCGCACGGCTGGTGGACGGTTGACGGCGCGAAAATGTCAAAATCCGTCGGCAACGTTGTTGACCCGTTTGAAATGGCTGACGTTTACGGAGTAGATGCGTTCCGTTATTTCCTGCTTCGTCAGGTTCCTTTCGGACTTGACGGTGACTTTGCGGAAGCCGCTATGGTGCAGCATATCAATTCTGACCTTGCTAATGACTTCGGAAACCTGCTTTCCAGAAGCACGCAGATGCTCGTCAAATACCGCGAAGGCAGACTGCCGCAGAACGTTGTTCAGACTGACCTTGACAAAGAAATACAGTCAATGGCTGAAGAAACGCTTGAAAAAGCGGAAGAACTCATGGGCAGATTTGCCTTTGATGACACGCTTAAAACAATTTGGGCTTTCATAAGCCGCTGCAACAAATACATTGACGAAACAGAGCCGTGGAAACTCGGCAGGGAAGAAAACGTCGAACGCCTTGACACTGTTCTCCGCACCCTTTGGGAAGCGCTGAGATTAACGGCGATACTTACCGCTCCGTTTATGCCTTATGCGGCAGAGAAAACCTATGCCCAGCTCGGACTTTCCGCCTCGCTCTTTGACGGTGCGCGCGCAGGATGGAAATGGGGCAGTGACTTTGATGTAACAGTCACCAAAGGAGAAATACTTTTCCCGCGCATTGACGTCGAAAAATGGGCGGGAGAAAGAAAAATCCGCGACGCTGCGCGTCTTGCAAAACAGAATCCTGCAGCGGCAAGAGATTACGGAAAGCATGAAGAAGAAACTACAATAGAAAATTTCTCGCAGCAGGAACTCAGAGTAGCGCTTGTTGAAAAGGTTGAAGCGGCGCAGAACTCAGACAAACTTTATTTGGTAAGCATTGACCTCGGCTACGAAAAACGCACTATAGTTTCAGGCATACGCAAATTTTTCAAGCCTGAAGATTTAATCGGCAAGAAAATTGTCGTGCTCTGCAACCTCAAACCGGCAAAAATCCGCGGCAATGAATCCAACGGAATGCTTTTGGCTGCTGCGACTGCGAAAGAAGAACAGCTTACGCTTCTTACTGTCATGGATGATTCAATTCCTGCAGGTACGAGAATCGGCTAAACAAATTGTTTATCGACGTACACTGTCATCTTGATTCGGAATACTTTCCCGACGGACTCGAGGGAATGCTGCAAACTGCATTCGGCAAAGGTGTCCGTCGGATGCTTTATGCGGGCTGTAATTACGAAAGCAGCCTAAATTCAGTACGTCAGGCTGAAAAATACAAAGAAATTTGGTCTGCAGTAGGGCTGCACCCGGAAGAAACTGCCAAAATGCCGCGCGGTATAACTGAAGAACTGAAATCGCTTGCTCAAAAAAACAAAGTCGCGGCAATAGGAGAAATAGGAATAGATTATTACTGGGATATGAAAGACTGCGAATTGCAGAAAAAAATATTCGCAGAACAGATTGAGTGGGCAAAAGAAGTTAATAAACCTATAGTTGTTCACGTCAGAGACGCAAAAAACAAGGCAGATGGAGACGCGATGAAGGACGTGCTTGAAATACTGAACGCGCACGGTGCCGAAAAATGCGGCGGCATAATTCACTGTTTCAGCGGAAGTTATGAGGAAGCAGAAAAGGCGCTTGATATAGGTTTTTATATTTCCTTCAGCGGAATCGTTACGTATAAAAATTCCAAAGAACTGCGCAAAATCGCAGAGCAGATGCCGCTTGACAGAATGCTCTGTGAAACTGACACACCATATCTTGCGCCAGTGCCATACAGGGGACAAGGCAATCAGCCTGCGTACGTTGCCGAAGTATATAAATGCCTTGCAGAGCTGAAGAGCATGGAACTTGAAAAGTTCGCCGAAGCGGTTGAAAGCAACTGCCGAAATTTGTTTAAATGGTAAAACGGAGACAAGTATGTTTGAATACAGAGTAATTGCGGAAGATAAGGAAACAGGGGCACGAGCCGGAGAATTTGTCACCCCGCACGGAGTTATCAAAACTCCTGTGTTTATGCCTGTCGGAACTCAGGCAACTGTCAAGGCGATTGTCCCTGAAGAACTTGAAACGCTCGGTGCTCAGATAATACTTTCAAATACCTATCATCTGTATATGCGCCCGGGCAAAGATATTGT
>JAZRZG010000143.1:0-2868 GCA_045601305.1 Synergistaceae bacterium | reverse complement strand
ATATTTGCTGAAACAGCAGAAAACTATTGAATAAAAGGCAATAATAGGGTAGTATATGCCAAATAGACCTAACAACAAGAGCAATGCCGCCTTTGATAAAAGTGTACGGAGAAAGGAGAGTGAGAGTATGAACAAAATATTTGTTTCTAACGCCTTTGCTGTCAGCCGACAGCGGGTCTTGAAATGCTTTTGCCGTCAGCTGCCAGCCGACAGCCGTCTTATAGACAGACAGACAGACAGACAGACAGACAGACAGACAAACAGACCTCTCTCCTTCGGAGGGAAATTTTTGCTCGCCTCACCTCTCCAATATTTCTAAAATTTCAGATACAAAAGGTAAAATTGCAAACATAACGACGTGTTAAACCACGGCGCAATTTTTGTCATAAACGAGTTACAGAAACGCAAAAAATATAAAAAAGGAGAAAAAGAAATGAGAAACATAAAGAGAACAGCGGCAATCCTAATGCTCACAGCATTCATCTTCGCAACGGCAATGCCGGCAATGGCAGTACAAAGTGACTGGACGGTTTACGGTATATGGGACTATCAGGTCGAGCTTGACCCTCAGAAGGTATATGTGGATGGATATTATTACATATACAGTTCTGCCGAAAGCGGTACAATTCAGCTGAATATGACTGAGACGTCATCGGGCGTGGAGTGTTTTGACAGCTATGACTACAGCGGAAAGGTAACAGACCAAGTTTCCGGAGCCGACCCTGAAAGCGATAATTATAAGGTAGGATGTACAAAAGAACTCGGCGGCGCTGAATACAAACCGGGTGAAAGTTTCAATCTCGATGCGGAGAATATTGTTGTTCGTACCAAAGACGTAAAAAAACGATTCATTTTGACACAGAATGAAGCAGACAAGATGGAAGGTACAGTTGAACTTACAGTACAGGGGCAGACAGTAAAAGGCAAGGTAACTGCGACAAAAAGAGCGATATCAGACTGGAAACTTGCCGGAAAATGGGATTATCAGGTTGAGTTTGAAGAACAGAGGATAGCCATAGATGAAGAAACTACTATTACGTATAGTTCAAGCGAAAGCGGCACAATGCAGCTGGATATGACTGAAACAAAGTCGGGTGTTGAATGTTTTAACAACTATACATACAGCGGAAAAGGAGTTCATCATATTGACGGAAACAGCGAGGATTATACGGTAGAACCCCTTACAAAAGAACTTCGCAATATCAAGTACAGTTCTGGTCACCAATTCAATCTTGACGCAGGTGATATTACAATAGGAGGCTTTCCAACGAAAAAGAGCTTCGTTTTGACACAGAATGAAGCAAACAAGATGGAAGGTACAGTTGAACTTAGAATAGAAGGAGTACAAATGCCGGCAATACGAGGCAAGTTAACTGCAACACGCCGTGATATACCGCAACCGAAATCGTCAGGCAGCGGCGGCTGCAACGCGGGCTTTGGCGCGCTTGCGCTGCTTGCCCTTGCGGGACTGGTGTGGCGTAAACGCAGTTAAGAATGAATACACTTTGAAGAAGCAATATAACAGTATAATTTTTTTGAAGGAGCAAAAAACAATGGCAAAATTCAGAAGAAAAATAGCGGCAATCCTAATGCTCACAGCATTCATCTTCGCAACGGCAATGCCGGCAATGGCAGGCGGCTTTGCGAAAATAACGGACATAGCGGGCGGCAACGGCGGAAACGCGTTGGGCAATGCCTCAACCATCTATTTCGGCAATTACTGGCAGAGCGCAAAAAGCAGAAAAAGCGGCTCGACAAATCTGAACGATTACAACAAAGAGGGCATAAAATGGCGTGTGCTGTCCAATGCTGACGGCAAAACCTTGCTGTTGTCCGACCAAGGACTGTACGCAGACCAGTTCAACAGCGATGAAACCGCGGAAAAAGCAAACGTATGGAAATATTCAGAAATCCGCGAAACGCTAACCAAAGAGACACCCACCACCTTCAAATCAGACGGAACAGTAAACGTATGGGGCGGATTTGCCGGAGACGCGTTCAGCAAGAAAGAACTTGCCGTGATAGCTGAAACAACACACATTGCCGGAGGAAGAGAAAAATATGCCGGTTATGACACAGAAACCACGGATAAAATCTTCCTCTTGAGCGACGAAGAAGCAAACACGAAAGCCTACGGTTTTGAAAACACGAAGATAGAGGAGCCAAGTGCCACAAGACAAATGTCTGCGACAGAAATGGCGCAGAGCGTAGAGATGTACGAAAATGACGGTGTGGCGAGCGTTGTCGATGGCTTTTCTATTTGGCCGCTTCGTTCGCCCGGTCACACAAACAAGTATGTATACGATACCTTTTATGACGGCGGAACCGGTGACACCTACGTACATGACGGCGACCATGTTCTACGCCCTGCGTTCAATCTGAACCAGGAAACAGTTCTGCTTTTGTCCGCTGCGACAGGCGGCAAAAGCGCTGTCAAACTCGGCGACGGCTTTGCATTGGAAGACTATGACGGCGCAAACGGCTGGAAACTGACGCTGAAAGACACAAATATACCGACGCCGAAGATAACAAACGTTGAAACCAAAGACAATAAACTGTTGGTAACGTACAGCGGAGTACAAACCGGCAAAAATATGTACCTCTCCGCGCTGCTCTACAACGAAACGGGTGAACTGATTAACTACGCGAAAGCTGCGGACGCGGCAGAAAAAGGCGATGGCACCGCCGAAATATCGCTGGATAACTTAGATTCAGGCAAATACAAAGTGAGATTTTTCACAGAACAGGCAAACGGCGACAAACAGACAGACTATGCTTCGGAGTTGAGCGAAGAATATGAAATAACGGCAGAAAAACCGAAATCGTCAGGCAGCGGCGGCTGCAACGCGGGCTTTGGCGCGCTTGCGC
>JAZRZG010000142.1:0-1226 GCA_045601305.1 Synergistaceae bacterium | reverse complement strand
GCGAAAACGGCCTACAGGAGTGATTGAAATGATCGATCAAGAAAAGAAAAAAGCAATAGTTGAAGAATTTAAAACACATGAGGGTGACACCGGCTCAACAGAAGTTCAGGTTGCAATCCTTACCGCGCGTATCAGAGAACTCACGGAACACATGAAAATCCACAAAAAAGATTTCCATTCAGGCCGCGGACTTCTCATACTTGTCGGCAAACGCCGTAAACTTCTTCAGTATCTTAAGAGCAGAGACTTTAACCGGTATCAGAATCTTATCAAACGTCTCGGGCTTCGCCACTAATTCAGTAAAATTAACGAAATGGCAAAATTTACAAAAAACAAAGGCTTTTAAGCCTTTGTTTTTTCGATTTTTGTGGTATTATTTTGTGGTTGAAGTTGAAAACAGGAGGAAAAAGGACAGATGAAAGAGATTTTTGAGCTTGACTTTTACGGAAAGAAGCTCGCATTTGAAACGGGACGCCTTGCAAAACAGGCAAACGCTGCTGTTTTGGCAAGGCACGGCAACACGGAAGTATTGGTGACGGCTGTTATGTCGTCAAAGGCAAGGGAAGGTCTTGATTTCTTCCCGCTGCTTGTTGACTACGAAGAACGTTATTATGCCGCAGGCAAAGTCCCCGGAGGCTTTATCAAAAGAGAAGGCCGCCCATCGGAAGCGGCAACACTCAGCGGACGCGTGATAGACCGTTCAATCCGTTCGCTTTTTGAAGACTGGATGAGAAACGATGTTCATGTTGTTGCGACAGTTATGTCTGTTGACCAAGTCAATCCGGCAAATATTCTCGGCATTAACGGGGCATCTCTTGCGCTAGCAATGTCAGATATTCCGTGGAACGGACCTATTGGCGCCGTGCGTATAGGCTGCCTTGACGGAGAACTTGTCGTCAACCCTGACGAAGCAGATATGCAGCGCAGCACGCTGGATTTGACAGTTGCCGGACACCGCGGCGGAATTACCATGGTCGAAGCCGGTGCTAATGAACTTACAGAAGACAAAATGGTTGATGCGCTCCAGCTTGCAAGCGAAGCCATTGTCAAAATAGTCGATTTCATAGACGAAATCTGTGCTAAAGTCGGCAAAACGAAAGTTGTTCTTCCCGAACCGCAAAAAATAGAAGAAATTGACGCATGGATGAAAGAAAATGTCGAAAAAGATATTTACGAAGCCGTTCAGATTCATGAGAAAATGGCACGCGGAACGGCTCTTGCCGAAG
>JAZRZG010000141.1:0-3699 GCA_045601305.1 Synergistaceae bacterium | reverse complement strand
TGTTTTTGTTTGTTTTTTCTCCGCTGCCGGAGCAGATTTTGTCCTGTCGGCATTTTCGAGTTTCTCAACTCTCTCAAGCAGTTTGCGTATAACTTCGTCCTGTGCGGCAAGTTTTTCGTTCTGTTCGAGAAGTTTCGCATCCTGCTCTTTGTTTTCCGCTATAATGTCGGCATTTTCCGCGGAGAGGTTGACGATCTGTGTTTTCAGCACTTTGTTTTCTTCGTTGACGTACTTAACCTGTTTTTTCAGTTCTGCTCTTGTCTGTGCCGTCTCGCCTTTGCCGAACTTGAAGCTGATACCGGCGTTGTAGGCATTCTGCACATTTCCAACGCTCGTTGATGCACTCATCATAAAATTCGGGCTCGGCTTGTACGCAACACCAACTGCTACTGCGCTTTCGCCTCTGTATCCGCCGTAGGCGGCCGCTCCGACAAATTTGTCGCCTTCTTCGCCGCTTGGTTCAACGTAGTGCAGTCCAGCAAGCGCCGCTGAAATTGCGCCTACTTCTTTGACTTCGCCTGATACGGCGTTCAGTTCCTGCCTGATTGCCGGATCGCTGCTCTGCATTGCCGCAAACAGCTGGGAGCCGTTAACGGCATCTGTTGAGGTGGCTGATATTTCACCGGCAGCAACATTCTGTATCTGTCTTTCGTTTCCTTTATTGCCCACTGATACTACGCCGGTTGTGCCTTTTACCGCGCTGCCGGCCAATGCCTTGACGGTGTGTGCCTGTCCGAGTGTTGAAGCATTGCCGAGTACAACAGAGTTATCATAATTCGCTGTCACTTTGTTGCCCATGACGAAGGTGTTGCTGCCTGAGACTGTATTGTCGTTGCCAAACGCATAACTTCCGCTGCCTGAGACTATGTTCGGGTCGCCGAACGCACCTGAGGCTGTGCCTGACACTTCGTTTTTGTATCCGACTGCTGTTGAGTGTTTACCTGTCACAACATTGCCATAGCCTATAGCTGTCGCGCCTTCTGTCAGGGCTTTTGCTTTGTAGCCGACTGCCGTCGCTTCTGATGCCGACGCTTCTGCCGCCCATTCATTCATCTGGGCTTCTGTCATGCCCTTTTGGTTGCCGCTTATCATTGTTACCTGTCCGTCAAGCGCTTTCAGGTTCAGCGCAACGCTCTGACCGGTTTCAACGTATTTAACACCCTCTGCTCCTTTGAGCTCATTGTACAGCTGTCCGCCGTTGACTGCGTCTTTGGAGCCTTCTGCTATTGTGCCGTCGGCGACGTCTTTGATTTGTTTGTTATTGGCATTAATACCTTCTTCAGTAATGTAGCTGTTTCCGCCGACTTTGATTTCTCCTGCGTTGATTGTTCCGCTTCCGCCTGTAATTGCCGCTATCGCTTCTGTGTTTGTCGCAACCTGCCGGTTGGTTTCCCAAAGCTGCGCGCCGTTGACGGCGTCGGTGGAACTTGAACTGATTTCTCCTGCTTCAACTCCGCTTATTTTGCCGTTGGCATTAATCGTGCCATCTTCTCTGATGTAGGTGTTGCCGTTGATGACAAGTCCTTCGCCTCCAAGGCTGGTCGTTTCGTTTATGACAATTTTTTCGCCGGTGAGGCTTGAGTTTCCGACCGTGATGCCGTTTCCGTCGATTACTGCTTCGTTGTCTGTACCTTCCGCTATCTTAACTGACTTGTACACGACATCTTCGGTTGTACCTATCGTCATTGTGATTTCGGTTTCTGTTTCAACGGGGGTGCCGATCGATATGTTCCTTCCGTTGGTAAACCGTACTGTTTTGCCGCTTGTGTTTTCTATCGTGACATTTGAGGCAAGCCCGTCAAGGTTGATTTGGGTGCTTGTTACGTCTCCGTTATAGTAGTTCTTTGAGTTAATCGTGAGATACTTCGTGTCTGCGTCATAGTCTCCGCTTGTTACTTCGTAATCTCTCAGCTGGGCTGTGTCAAGCATTGTGCCGTCTGCTTTGGTCGCAGTCACTTTGCCTGTGGCACTTGTCGCAAAGCTGGTTATTTCATTGCTTCTTGCTTCTTCGATTGCCGTATCAAGTGCTTTCAGGTTCTGATTGACCGTAGCAGCGCCTGTTATGTACATGCCGCTCTGTCTTGCGCCTATGGCTGTGTCTATGCTGCTTAACGCTGTCTTTACGCTGTTACCGGCTGCATAGTAGTTGCCGGAGGTTGTCATGGCTGTTACCTCTTTCATCTGTCCGTAGTTCACAGCATCCGTGTCAGCCGTTCCTGCCGCAACTCCCGTTATCTTCTGGTTGTTGGCATTGATTCCGTCAGTACCGACGTAACTCTTGCCGTTTACGGTAAGGCTGTTCGCCGTAAGCGCTGATTTCCCATTTGCAACGTAAGCACCTGTTCCGTCGAGTCTCGTTTTGCGGCCGGAGGCGTCTGCCTTCGTCGTTACGCTTGTTATGTCAGTAACTTCGTCAGTAAGTTTGATGGTTGTTATATATTTGCCGGTATGCTCAGGGTCTGCAGCCGTCTGGATTGAGATGTTTTTGCCGTCACCTTTGTAGGTCGTGTCTCCGTTCTGTATGATTGTTTCAGCTTCAAGACCGCTCAAATCCACGTTTTTGGTCACTGTGTCTGTTCCGTATGCGTTCTTTGAGGTTAT
Organism: Synergistaceae bacterium; assembly: GCA_045601305.1. Classification (GTDB taxonomy): domain Bacteria; phylum Synergistota; class Synergistia; order Synergistales; family Synergistaceae; genus Equadaptatus. The sequence continues at coordinate 1,098 of JAZRZG010000141.1, read as the reverse complement.
GACAAGTGTCTTGCCGCTGAGTGTGGCGCTGTCGATCTTATAGTCCTGAAGCTGCGCCACGTCAAGTGTCGTGCCGTCGGCTTTGAGCGCTGTCACTTTGCCTGTGCCGCTTGTAGCAAAGCTGGTTATTCCAGCCTCTCCTGCCACGATTGCTTCGTCAAGCGCTTTCAGGTTGGAGGCCACATCTGCTCCTGCCGTAATGTAGTTATAGCTTCCGGCTTCAACTGTGATGTTGCTGTTAATCGTAGCTATGTCTGTTTGGTTTGCCGCGACTTGTGTGTCAAGCGCTTTCAGGTTTGCGTTGACCGAAGCAGCGTTTGTTATGTACGTGCCGCTCTGTCTTGCGCCTATAGCTGTGTCAAGGGCGTTCACTGCTTCTTTGACTGTTGTCGGCGCAGTTGTCGTACCTGTGTAGTAGTTGTGTGCCGACGTGTCTGTTATTGTTGTCGCTCCGTAAATATCGCCGATGTTGGCAGCATTTGTTCCGCCGCTTACGAGTGTTCCGCCGCTTGCCACGTTTTTAATCGCTACCGTGTTGGTTGTTCCGCCGGCTGTATCTTTCAGCGTTACGCTGTTCAGTCTGCTTGTACCTTCGCTGTCATAGTGCAAGGCAAGATCATCAGTTCCGCCAAGCGATCTAATCGTCACCTTGTTACCGCTTGTTTCAAGCGCGATATTCTCTCCGGCTGCTATTTCTATGCCGTTTTCGTTGGTAAGGTTTTCTACAATGTCTGCCGCGCTCTTGGTAATTTTTACTTTACTGTAGTTTTTCAGTTGTCCGTAGTTAACTGCGTCGCTGTCTGTCGTTCCGTTTGCCACGTTTGTTATTTTTTTGCTGTTCGCGTTTATGCCGGACGCGTCTATGTAGGCCGCTCCTCCTACTGTGAGTTTCGACGCATCAAGTGTTGTCGTGCCTATCGTAAGCGCTGTCGAACTAAGTTCTGCTGTCGTTCCTACTTTTACGCTGTTGTCGGCAAGGATTACTTTGTTCGCTGTCGTACCGGCTGTTACGCTGCTGCTTGCTGTTATGTCTTTGGTGGTTACTGCTGACGAACTTATGTTTGTCGTGTTTGTTCCGTCTGTTATGTTAAGTCCTGT
>JAZRZG010000140.1:0-5737 GCA_045601305.1 Synergistaceae bacterium | reverse complement strand
CGTTTCCAGTCTGCGCGAAATTCTTTGAGCGCATAACCGTTTTCCTGCGCATATTTTTTGGCGAGCGCGTCCGCGCCTTTTGCTCCGCCTGTTATTATTTCTATGTCATCGTCAATTCCGAGAAGTATTGTGTAAAGGCTTGTTTCAAGCAGCTGACTGTCGTTAAAGTCTCTGCCTCCGCATACAATTAGTCCTGTCATTTATTATTCTTACCTTTCTTTGTCTGTCATTATAGTTTATTATTTCGTTTCCTGCATTTTGCTGTAGATACGGCGTGATTTTTTTATGAACGTTACGCGATACGGCGCGTCTTCGTCGGCAAAGGTTCTGAGTTCCTCGTCTGTTCTTGCGCGTTCTTTGATGAGGCTGTGCCGCAGGTTTCTTTTGCACCAGAGGCAGCCGTCCGTGTGCATAAAGTGCTTCCGGCTGTCTTTTTTCCTCTGTTCTTTTTTGTGTTCAATAGCCTTGTCAAGTGACATTCTGCTGCCTCCCTTTTTTGAGTATGTTCTGTGCCTTACAGCCAAAGATGCCCGTACCACTGCGCAAAAAGTTTTATCGTTTCGTCTTCAATTTTTTCGTAGCTTTCAATGTCGGGATTTTCCGCTTCGTATATGATTGAACGGAAGCCGGAAATCATTTTGTCAAGTATCTGATTCCATTCTTCCACTGTCAGTTCAGCAGGGTAGCCCTGTTTGAGTTCTTTAAGCGCGACAAGCCGCGGATAAAGGAACAGAGCTATCGTGTGGTAAAGTCCTATCAGCGAGGTGTAGTTGAAACCCCAGTTTTTTCTGTACTGCCTGTTCCTTTGCCGACATCTGCCGCCGTCAAATTTGTCCGCGTTAAAGTAAATTCCGGCAAGGTTGTACATTTCAGGCAACAGCCCAAGTTCTGCAAGTTTCGGCGGAAACGGCTCCGGATGAAACGAGCGTTTTGCTTTTTTCATCAGTGCTTTTTCAAAACGCTGTCTGAGATTTTTTCCGTGAGATTTTTTTCTGTTCATTTTGTCACCTGTTTCTGCGGCAGGGAGTAGACAAATTTTCTTTGGACAAGTGGAGTGCCGCACAGGAAGCAGTAGAGTATGATTTTGACAACAAATTTTACTGCTGTTCTGTCGTCTTTTGCGTCAAACATTGTGTCTTCAAATTTTTCTCTGTCTATTTCGCAGAGTTCAAGCAGCGCGTTTTTCTGCTCTTCGGTTATTTTCGTCTGTTTTGAAACGCCGAATTTCCAGTTTCCGAAGCAGATTTTGCCGAAGGTGCGTCCGTTTTCGGAGAGACAGTAAGAGACGCGGCGGAAGATGTTTTTGTATTTGTGTCTATTGGGCAGCAGTTCGTTGAATTTCATGCAGCGCCGCACTATTTCAGGCGTGAGAAGATGTTTTTCGATACATTCTTTTTCAAGTTCAATTTTTGTTTCGCGCAGCTCTTTTGAGAATGGCGCATAGACTTTGTTCGTCAGCAGCAGTCTGAATTCCTGCCGTTTTCGTTCCTTCAGAAGAAGGCTGTTTGAAGCTGTCCATTTGAAGTCCGGCTCTACATACGAGTAGTAAGCTTTGCATTCAAGCTCGCCTGTCTGTGCAAGTGTTTTCAGGTCAGCGGCTATATTCCGGTTAATGCAGTTCACACCTGCGGTTGAACCTCCTGTAGTGTAAGCAAGTCTGCACCATACAAGCCAGTAAAGGTCTGCTTTGCCCGGATATTTGTTTGCCGCAATATCTTCCGCCGCTTTGAGTATTAGTTCCCTGTAATGCACGTAGGGCTTGTTGTTTGCAGAGTTCACGTTTATTCCTGCCTTTCTTTTAACAGCTTGTATTCCGACAGGCACCATACGAGCGGAGTACCGCGCATAAAGCTGTAAAGTATGATTTTGGCAACAAATTGCAGTACCGTGTCGTCATTCCGTTCACCGCTCATTTTCATTTCAAAGTCGTCCCTGTCTATTTCGCAGATTTCAAGCAGCGCGTCTTCCAGGTCTTTAGTAATTTTGACAGGTTTTTCAACGCCGAATTCCCGTGACAGTCCCGCAACCTCCTCAAAGCGGAATTCTTCGCCCTCATGACATACGGGAATGTACGAAACCAGCTGTTTGAATATTTTGCGGTAGTCATGACCTTCGGGTAGCAGCGTCTTGAATTTTTCGTACCGTCCCATTATTTCAGGCGTAAGCAGATGTTTTTCTATGCACTCTTTTTCAAACACTACTATTGTTTCGCGAAGCTCCTTTGAAAAGGGTGCATAAACCTTGTTGTGAAAAAGCAGGCGAAATTCGTAAAAATTTCTTTTTTCTCTGAGCGTAATATTGCTCTTGTCTGCCAGCATGTATTCCCCGATGACAAAACAATATCTGCTTTTGCGCGAAAGATCGCCTTCTTTGACAAGCATTTCTATAGCATGTCTGACCCGCATGTGCATAATCCGCATTGCTATTGCGGAATAGCCGCAAAAGCCTTTGAGCGCTTTTTGCACGCAAAGCATATACAGTGAGTTTTCTCCCGGGTATTTGTTTTCCTGCATTTCGCGGGCGGTTGTCAGCACCAGCTGTCTGTAGCGCTCTTTATACCGGTATTTCTGTTCATCGTTTTCAAAATGTATCATACCCGTTTTCCTCTGATTATTTTATCGGCAAGCCCGCAGGCGACTGCCTGTTCTGTTTTTCGTTCAGCTTTTCCAAAAACTTCTCTGTTTCGCTCGGCGTTTCGTCTGCAAGAAAGGCTTCCATTCTTTTACAGTATTCAAGTATTTCGGCAATGATACCGCCGCGTTTTTTCGCCGTTTCAAAGCGTGCTTTTGCAATAACCTCTTCTCGCGGAAGTTCGCTGTATTTACGGGTGCTTTCGGCAAATTCTTTGAAGCCTGACACAGTTTCTTTTTTATCGTTCTTCTGTTCTTTTTTTTCTTCAGGCGCGGCAGAGAAACTTATCATAGGTCCGCTTTTGCCTTTCAGCGTAAAGCCTCCGCAGTTTTGCACGTCAAAAACTTTTTTAACATCGTACTTGCAGAATATTTCGCTTGCTTCCGTGCTTTCAGGGTCAACACGGCGCAGGTCAGTGCAGTGCAGTTCCTGTATTTTCCCGCATTTCGGGCACCAGAGATACGCGCAGAACAACCCGTATTTGAACAGATAGCCTTCATTTTCACATTCGGGGCATTTGCCTTTCCATGCGCCGTGTGCCCAAAGTCTGAGCATGCCTTCAAGTGTCAGGGCGTAGCCGTCGTACATTCCAAGGATGAGTTTGCGAAGACGCTCAAAGCCGAGAGGGTTGCTGTTTGCAAGTTCTTTGTCTGCGTATATTTCTTCTCTGCACTGCATAAGCATATCTATGTTGTCAAAGAACAATTTAACTTCGGCATGGCGTTTTTCAAAGCGTTTGCTGTTGCATGCGCTTTCCAGTTCACACATTTTTCTCATAACGTTTTCAAATTCGCGGCGCGTGTATATTTTGTCAAGGTACGCATAGGGGCGGTCAAGGTCTTCTTCTTTCGCGTCCGATGTTTCACCCAGTACAAGCCAGTCGGTTTTTTCAAGTTCGCTCAGCATTTCAGCAGCTCCTTTCTGTTATCTCTATGCCTGTTTTCCTCGTATTATTTTATCGGCAAGCCCGTAGGCGACTGCCTGTTCTGCCGTGAGGAAGTAGTCTCTGTCGGTGTCCGCCGCGATTTTTTCAAGCGGCTGTCCGCTGTTTTCTGCAAGGATTTTGTTCAGCAGCGCTTTTGTTTTGAGTATTTCTTTCGCGCGGATTTCTATGTCGCTTGCCTGTCCGGCGGCTCCTCCGAGCGGCTGGTGTATCATTACGCGCGAGGTCGGCAGCACAAAGCGTTTTCCTTTTGTCCCTGCCGAAAGCAGGACAGCTCCCATGCTTGCCGCGCAGCCGACGCAGATTGTCGATACGTCAGGCTTAACGTAGTTCATTGTGTCATATATTGCAAGTCCGGCGCTAACGTTTCCTCCCGGGCTGTTGACGTAGAGGCTGATTTCTTTTTCCGTATCTTCGCTTTCAAGAAAAAGAAGCTGCGCGGTTACGGCGTTTGCAAGGTCATCGTTTATTTCGCCGCCGACAAATATTATTCTGTCTTTAAGCAGTCTGCTGTATATGTCCATGGCGCGTTCTCCGCCGTTTGTTCGTTCAATTACTATCGGTATCATTTTTTCTGCCTCCGTTTGTTTTGTTAATTTTTCATTTTTTCAGGTTAGTCCGCGAAGCCGATTGGTTTGACGTTCTGTTGCGCCGTTTTTGCGGCTTCAAGCGCTTTTCCGGCTTCGGCAATGTCTTTCGCCGTGAAGGTTTTGTCATTTTTGTCGGGGCTTCTCAGCGCCTGTTTGGTTTTTGCAAGCTCGTAGAGGTTGCGTGCCGTTCTGCCGTTGGCGAAATTTTTGTCCGCGGTTTTAAGCTGACGGCTGAAGAAGGCAAGCGCTTCCTTTTCCGCGCCGTCATCAAGCAGATAGCGGCTTTTTTTGCATATTCCGCGGATTATTTCAAGCATTTCGTCCGCCGAGTAGTCCGGAAAGTCAACGTGGAAGAGTATGCGGCTTCTGAAGCCGGGATTCATGTCAAGCATTTTGTCCATTTTTTCCGGATACCCCGCAAGTATGCAGACAAAGTTGCGCCTGTGGTCTTCCATTGCTTTAAGCAGGGTGGCAACAGCTTCGTTGCCGTAGTCTATGTCGGAGTGGTCGTTTCCGTCGCAGAGTGCGTAGGCTTCGTCTATGAAGAGGACGCCGCCCATTGCTTTTTTGACGCGGTCTTTTGTTTTAAGCGCGGTCTGTCCGACGTAGCCTGCTACAAGGCTGCTTCTGTCTCCCTCAACAAAGTTGTCTGGATGCCTGAGTATTCCGAGTTCACCGAAAATACGTCCGATTATGCGTGCAACGGTTGTTTTGCCTGTGCCGGGGTTTCCCTTGAATACCATGTGAAGCGACAGGTCAGGGTCATCTTCCATTTTTTTGACGCAGGCTGCTATTTCGCGCACGGTCTTTTTTACCCCTTCAAGCCCGATGAGGCTGTCAAGTTCTTCCAGCGCAGAAACTTTTCTCTTTTTGCGTTTTGTTTCTGTCGTGGTTAAATCTTCCGGTCGGAGTATGTAGTCGCAGCCGTTTTTGCCAAGTTTTCTGATGACTGCGCCGGGGATTTTTTCAAGTACATCGCTTATGCTGTCATCAAGCAGACTGCTTTCGAGGAAACTTTCGTCAGCCGTGAAGCCGTAGCTTTCCGCTTCTTCTTTGACAAGTTCAAATTTTTCTTCCGTTGTGCTTTCTTCAAGGCGTACAACGTAGGGAAAAATTGTTTCAAAACAGGAGACCTTGTCGCATATTCTGTTGTATTCTTCCGGTCTCATCGTTGTTATGTAAATAGTTTTTCTTCCGAGAAGCTTCCAAAGGTCGTCCGCGTCCGCGGAGAAAAAATGTCTGCTGTGTTCCCCGATGTCGTAATCATCGTCTATCCTGTATATGAAGGCGGTGTTTCTGTCTGTTTTTACGGCGTCGTCAATATCGCCGGTAACGTAGTGAAAATCTTTTACCGCTCCTTTTGCGACAAGATAGTTTTTAAGCAGTTTAATGTATTTTTCCGCATCGCGGGGATTTTCGCAGACAAATACCGGTCCGCAGCTGAGGCTGCCCTTTCTGCTCTGCCTGAGGCAGTTGTTCATGCGGTCAACCACTCCCGCAAATTCCGCACAGCCGCATTTTTTGATTTTTGACAATGCGCTGCGTTCGCTTTCAAGAGATACTATTATTTCCC
>JAZRZG010000139.1:0-2689 GCA_045601305.1 Synergistaceae bacterium | reverse complement strand
GAAGGCTACCTTCTCGGCACAAGTTTCGCGCGTCCGATTATCGCAAAACGCCTTGTTGAAATCGCAAAGAAAGAAAAAGCAGACGCAATCTGTCACGGCTGCACGGGAAAAGGCAATGACCAGGTTCGTTTTGAACTTGCGGTCATGCATTTCGCTCCTGAAATGAAAATCATTGCCCCGTGGCGCGAATGGGACATCGTCAGCCGCGACCAGGAAATCGACTATGCAGAAGCACACAAAATTCCTCTCAAGATAAGCAGAGAAACCAACTACTCAAAAGACAAAAACCTTTGGCATCTTTCACACGAAGGTCTCGATATGGAAGATCCCGGCAACGAGCCGCAGCTTGAGAAAAAAGGTTTCCTCGAAATGTCGGTATCGCCGCTCAAAGCCCCGAACAAACCGACCTACGTCACCATCAGTTTTGAGAAGGGCGTTCCTGTCAAACTTGACGGCAAAAAGATGACGGCAACGGAAATCATCCGCAAGCTGAACAAGCTCGGCGGCGAAAACGGCATAGGAATTCTCGACCTTGTAGAAAACCGTCTCGTCGGCATGAAATCACGCGGCGTTTACGAAACACCGGGCGGCACGATACTTTACAGAGCGCACGAAGTGCTTGAAACGATCTGCCTTGACAAGCTCACGTCACACAAAAAACGCGAACTCGCCATCACCTTCGCGGACCTCGTGTACAACGGTCTTTGGTTCACGCCGCTTCGCGAAGCTCTTTCGGCATTTGTCGATGCAACGCAGGAGCGCGTTACCGGCGATGTCAAACTGAAGCTTTATAAAGGCAACATAATGAACGCCGGCGTCTGGTCGCCGTACTCGCTGTACAGCGAGGAAATCGCAACGTTTGACGAAGGCGGAGATTACCGCCAGGACGACGCAAGCGGTTTCATCCATCTTTTCGGACTGCCGACGAAGGTTCAGGCAATGCTCGACGGAGCAAAGACCAAAAAGCAGGCGCCGTGCAAGAAATGCGGCTGCAAAGGCAAAAGAGATTAGACATTAACAAAACGCAATTAGTCAAAGGCGGGAGATTTTCTCCTGCCTTAACTTTCGGAAGGGGATAGAAATGACTGTCAACGCGATAAAAATTACCGACAAAGACAACGTGGCAACTGTTATGCAGCAGATATCCGCAGGACAGACCGTCTGCTGGAGTTTGTCCGAGCGGGCAGTTACTGCCGTGTCGGACATTCCGTTCGGTCACAAGATTGCGGTAAAGGCTGTTTCTGCCGGAGAACTCATATACAAGTACGGCGAAATTATCGGCGAAGCGACACAGGATATTCCGGCAGGCGCTCACGTACACGTTTCAAACATCGACAGCAGACGCGCGAGAGGTGATAAAAATGAAATTTAACGGATATCTTCGCGAAAACGGCACAGTCGGCATCAGAAATCACATTCTGGTTCTGTCCTGCGTTTCCTGTGCCAATCACGTCAGCAGAAAAATCGCGGACGCCGTTGACGGAGCGTTCTGCTTCTGCCACGACACGGGCTGCACGCAGGTCGGCTGCGATCTTGAACAAACACAGCGCACGCTTGAAGGCGCCGGCAAAAACCCGAACGCGGCAGCGGTAATAGTCGTAAGTCTCGGCTGTGAAGGCGTGTCTGCCGAAAAGATTGTTGAAGCGGTGAAACAGACGGGCAAACCGGTTGAACTTGTGAGAATACAAAGCTGCGGCGGCACGACAAAGGCGATCGAAAAAGGCATAGAAACAGCAAAAGCGTTCCGCGCCGAAGCCGATAAACTTCAAAAAAACGAAGCAGATATGTCAAAACTTATTCTGGGACTTGAATGCGGAGGCTCAGATTTTACCTCAGGCATAGTGTCAAACCCGCTTGTCGGTTACGTTGCGGACAAGGTTGTCAAACTCGGCGGCACGGTCATTCTTTCCGAAACAACAGAAATGATAGGCGCCGAGCATCTGCTTGCCGCGCGCGCAAAATCGCCGGAAGTGGCAAAAAAGCTGCTTGACGCAGTGACGAATGTCGAACAGCAGGCAAAAAACATGAACGAAGACCTGCGCGGCAGCCAGCCGACGCCGGGCAACATTGAAGGCGGACTTTCGACAATCGAGGAAAAATCGCTCGGCTGCCTTGCGAAAGCAGGCAGCACAGCCGTCAACGAAATGCTTGAATACGCGCAGATTCCCTCGGAAAAGGGACTTGTAATTATGGACACGCCCGGCTATGACGTTGAGTCTGTAACAGGAATGATCGCCGGAGGGTCGCAGATTGTTCTTTTTACGACGGGCAGAGGCACCCCTGCAGGCTCACCTTTGGCTCCGGTGATAAAGATTACCGGAAATGCAAAGACGGCGCAAATTATGGCGGAAAACATCGATTTTGACGCAAGCCCAGTTCTGGAAGGAAAAGAAAGCCTTGAAACAGCAGGCGAACGACTCTTTGAACTTATGATGAGCGTGGTGAACGGCGATTTGAGCTGCGCAGAGAAACTTGGGCACTGTGAAGCGGCGATAACAAGAAAAGGACCGAGTTTTTAGGTTCAAAACAGAAATATAGAAGTATAGGTGCGCAGGCGTATAGGTCGGATATTAAGAGTTAAAACGAGCCGTGTGCATCAGCCAGCGGCTCGTTTTTATTTTCACTATCAAAACTCTTCCAACAACCATGGGCTATACGCCTGCTCGCCTATACCCCTATGCCTCTATTT
>JAZRZG010000138.1:0-15962 GCA_045601305.1 Synergistaceae bacterium | reverse complement strand
GAGCTGTCTGTTTGTTTTTGAAAGCGCCGAGGCAACGCGGAATGCCGCAAGGTCATCGTAGGTATTGCCGACAACCTGAATGCCGACGGGGACTTTTCTCGCGGACAGGCAGATTGGGACGTTGACGACAGGATAGCGGCTAAGCAGGTTCCACAGCGGCGTAAGGCAGATATCTATGCTTTTGTGCTGTGTACCGTTAATATCCGCAAGCTTGTCCGGGGACGCTTCAAAATCCGCAGGAACTTTCGGCGTCGCAAGGCTTGGCATAACCAGCGCCATACAGCCTTCGGCAAATACTTTTTCCTGAATTTTCCCGTGCATCGCGTTAAGCATGCGTCCGGCTTCAATAAGTTTTTTGGGACCAAAATCTTTAGCGCCGTTAAAGAATACATCGCAATAGCTGCACAGCTTGTCTTCGTGTCCCTCTGCCAAGGCAAACAGCTCGTACATCTCCGTTGACATCAGACCCTGAATGTAGGTTTTTCCAAATTTTTCCGCGCTCCAGTCAAGGTCGATGACAACAACTTTTGCTCCGGCTTTTTTCAGCAGTTCCGCGGTTTTGTCCATTGCGGCGTTGATTTCTTTGTCGCAGCCTCCGCTCAGCCAGTTTCTGAAATAACAGAGCGCAACTTTCTGCCCCTTGAGCGATTCGTATTCCGCAGGATATTCAAGCTTCGGGCGCAGCGAGGAATGAACCTTGGGACTTGGTCCGCAGATGACGTTCTGCATTAACCGCATATCTCCGAAGGTTCTCGCAAGGGGACCAAGTGTTTCGTAGGAAATTTCCGACGTCGGCACCCTGCCGAACGGAGGTTTGAAGCCATATACGCCGCACATTGCGGCAGGTATGCGTATGGAGCCTCCCATGTCAGAGCCTGTGGCAAGCGTGCAAAAACCCGCGGCAAGCGCGGCGCCTGAGCCTCCTGAGGAGCCTCCTACGCCGTAGTACAAATTCCACGGGTTGCGGGTAACGCCGTAGAGCTTGTTCCACGTCATCGAACTGACGTAAAATTCAGGAACGTTTGTCGAGAATACGAGGATTGCTCCTGCACCTTTCAGTTTGTCAATTATTGCGCCGTCGTCTTCGCACACGGGCGCGTCTTTCAGTATCAGCGAGCCCATGTCAACGCGCCAGCCCTTGACTTCGTTTTCATTTTTTATACCGACGGTAATTCCTTCAAGGGGACGCGCCGTGCCGTTTTTGTAGCGCATTCCGGCTTCTTTTGCCGCTTTTCTCGCTTCATCGAAACGGTCAAAGCAGATTGCGTTGACCTTGCCGTTGAAATTCAGATAATCTTTCAGTTCTTCGCGCGAACTGTTGACAGGACCGTTAAATTTCTGAACCCTTGCGATCTGCGCCTCAAGCACGTCTGACGGGGTAATCACCCCTGCTTTGAACAGCCTTATCTGCTCTGTTGCGGGCATATATGCAAGTTCAGACTGCGTGTATTTTTTCGCTGCGCACAATGCCGGTGAAACAAAAAGCGCCGCAAGCGCGGCTGCTGCCAAAACCGCCGCAAAAATCTTTTTCAGCCGCAAAACTCTGTTCTTCATTTCCAACTCCTCCGTTCGTATCAATAATACTGCTCCGCTATTATAGCATAATGTTGCGCACGTTTTGTGCCGCGCCTCTTTATGTTATAATACTTTCAGTTCCGAATTTTATGCAAGGGAGAGGTCAGCATGAAGAAAAAATTCGTTTTGGCGGCGCTAGTAATCGCCTGTATTGCCGCCACACTGTTTGCTTTCCGCGGCGACGGATACAAAGAGGCTAAACTTTTGGAATACGCGCCCAACAATGAGATTACGGGAAGCTATGACAAGGCTCTTGCCGCAAAATGCGAAAACGGCGTTTTTGTAGGAAAAAAGAACGGCGACGTTATTGAATTCCGCGGCATACCGTTCGCGCAGCAGCCTGTCGGCGAACTGCGCTGGAAAGCTCCTCAGGAGCCGCTTCCGTCAGACAAGGTGTTTGAAGCTTATCACGACGGCAAAAGCTGTCTGCAAACGCCCGACCCCTACGAAAGGGCTTCTCTTTACGAGCAGGGCGAAGACTGCCTGTCGCTGAACGTGTTTGTAAATTCAAAAGACAAAACCGAGAAGAAGCCCGTTATGGTTTTCGTTCACGGCGGCGGCTACGAACAGGGCGGACACAGCGACCCGCTGTATGACGGCTACAATTTCATACGCGAAAATCCTGACGTTATCCTCGTAGTGACCACCTACCGTTTTGGTCTGATGGGAATAATAGATTTCTCACAGGTGCCCGGCGGAGAAAATTATATGGATGCCTGCAACCTCACGCTGCTTGACCAGATAGCAACGCTTAAATGGGTTAAGAAAAACATAGCAGCGTTCGGCGGCGACCCTGACCGCGTAACAGTTTTCGGCGAATCTGCCGGCGGCGGAAGCGTTTCCAACCTTGTTGTCAGCCCTCTTTCAAAAGGGCTCTTCAAGCGTGCCATCCCTATGAGCGGCAGCTGCACCTACGGTCAGACAAGAGTTGACAGCCAGACGCTCACGAAAGTGCTTATGGAGCGTTTCAACGCGAAAAATATGGACGACCTGATGAAAATAAGCTTCAAAGACCTGCGCAAATTCTGGGTTGACGAAGGCGGAATGACAAAATACAACTTCCCGATTATTGACGAGGGTATGCTGCCGGCAGACACGCTCGGCGCATGGAACGGCACCGCCATAAAAGATATTGAGGTTATGCAGGGCACTACCAAAGACGAGTGGCGCTATTTCATAGAAGTCTTTGCCGATGACCTTGATTTCTTCAACCTTGTCAACGACGTTACTCAAAAAATGCTTGCGGAAAACGCCTCGCCCGAATATCTTGAAGCGTCCGCAAAGCTTATGGATTATCTGACGAAAACCTACGGCAAAGAATGGGCTGCTACGGAATTCGGCAACGGACAGCTCTTCCGCGCCGGACAGATGTATCAGGCAATAGCTCACGCAAAACAGGGCGGGAAAGAATTCTTCTACCGTGTGGACAAGGAAGTCGAAGGACCGAAACAGGAAATACTTAAAGCGTGCCACGCAGTCGAACTTCCGTTCCTTTTCGGAAATTTTGACAAGGAACAGGCAAAAGACACAAAGGAAAACCGCGCCTACGCAAAGCAGCTGCAGAGAATGTGGGTCAACTTCGCAAAGACGGGCAATCCTTCGCTTTCAGCGGCGGACAATCCTGACGGAAAAGCGGTTGAATGGCTGCCCTTCACCAATGACACGAGAAAAGTTATGATTCTCGCGCAGGGAAATCTGCACATGGAAGATAACCCTGAAGCGGAACGCACCGAACTTGAGCAGAAACTGATTGCGACAAACCCGAACTACAAGCATCTCCGCGGTCTTGCCCCTGTGCTTGAGAGAATCGTGAAGATTCCGGGCAAAGAGGATAGTTTCCAAAAAGTACAAGAGAAACTCGCAGAACACGCGCAGAAAGTGAAAACCGCTAAATAGCCGCCTGCATCGAATACAAATACAAACAAAAGCAGGGGGAGCCTTTGAAACTCCCCCTGCTTTTATTCGGACAATCAGACTGTTTCTATTCCAAGCTTTCGATACACCGTGCAGTACATGTAAAGATAACTCACGAGACCGCTGATTAAGTCTGAAATCGGCTCTGCCCAGAAAACTCCCATTATTCCAAACAGCGGTATTCTCGGCAGAAGAAGCGTAAGAGGAATAACTATAATGATTTTTCTGAAAACGGAACAGAACACCGCCTGTTTTGCTTTTCCGAGCGCAGTAAACGTGGATTGTCCCGCAATCTGCAGTGCCATAAAGACAACACCGAGAAAATAGATTTTCATCGGTATAATACCGGCTGACAGCATTTCTTTGTCACTGCTGAATATACCGAAATAAAATCCTGACAAAAGAAGTGTGCTCAGCCAGAAAATTCCTGTATAAAATACAGCCATCAGCGTTTCAAAGCGAATGCCCGCCTTTACCCTGTCAAATTTTTCCGCGCCGTAGTTGAAGCTCAGAATAGGCTGCGCTCCATGTGTTATGCCGTGCACAGGAAGTATTATCAGTTCGCGCACAGAGTTTATGACCGTCATTATTCCTACGTAGATGTCACCGCCGAAAACGGAAAGTGTCGCGTTGCACACAGCCTGAACAGCGCAGGTCGTGGCACTGATCATAAAGCCCGGCAGTCCGAGCGTCAGAATACTTCCGACTTCTCTGCGGACAATTCGTAAACTGCGCGTTGTCATTTGCAGTTCTCTTTTCTTGCTGCTCAGAAATGCCGTTACCCACGCTGCCGCACAGAACTGGCTGATGACCGTGGCAATCGCCGCGCCCTTTACGCCGAGATGAAGTACAAATATAAAAATCGGGTCAAGCAGAAGATTTATAAAAGTGCCTGTAACCGTAATCATCATTCCTGTTTTAGGAAAACCCTGAAGATTTATAAAGAGGTTCATGCCTGTACCGACTGCGAAAAATATCGTGCCGAGCATGTAAATGCCAAGATATTCGGCGGCATAGCGATAAGTTGCGTCGCTTGCGCCGAGCAGATAAAGCAGCGGCGTTTTTGCCGCAAAAACGAGCAGCGTGATTGTCAGGCTGACAAGAATTTCGAGTGTGAAGGCGGTTGAAAATATATCCTGCGCTTTTTGCGTATCTTTTCTGCCTCTTGCGATTGAGCAGAGCGGGGCTGCGCCTGTTGAAATCCAGTTTACGAAGGCAGAAATAAGGGTAATTACAGGAAAACACAGACCAATCCCCGAAAGAGCGTTCGCAGCGTCAAAAGAATCCATGTGACCGATATATATTCTGTCCACTATGTTATAAAGCAGCTGGACAAACTGCGCAAGCGTCAGCGGAACAGCCTGTGCAAGAATAAGGCTGCTCACCCTTCCTTTGCTGAAATCACCCCTGACCGCCGCCTCTGACACTGAAACTCACCTCCCGAAAAAAGAACTCTCACATCTGCGACTTTTCCCTGCTGTACTTATTTATCCTGCCATTTTCCGAGTTTTCTGTAAACAGTACAGTACATACAGAGAAAACATGACAGCCCGCCGATTAAGTTTGAAATCGGCTCTGCCCAGAAAACGCCCATTATTCCAAGCGACGGTATTCTCGGCAGAAGAAGCGTGAGAGGCACAACTACGATAATTTTTCTCAGTATGGAAAAGAACACAGCCTGTTTCGCTTTTCCAAGCGAGGTGAACGCGGACTGCCCCGCAAACTGCAGAGTCATGAAAATAAAGCCGAGAAAATAGATTCTCATCGGTAAAATACCAGCGGAAAGCATTTCTTTGTCGCTGCTGAAAATGCCGATATAAAATCCGGACAAAAGCAGCGTGCTTATCCAGAAAATCCCTGTGTAACAGAGCGCCAGCAGCGTTTCAAAACGAATACCGTTTTTTACTCTGTCAAATTTTACCGCGCCGTAATTGTAGCTCAGAATAGGCTGCGCACCGTAGGTTATTCCGTGAATAGGCAGTATTATCAGTTCGCGCACAGAGTTTATGACAGTCATTATTCCTATGTAGAGGTCTCCTCCGAAAACGGAGAGCGTAGCGTTGCACACAGCCTGAACAGAACAGTTCGTAGCGCCTACTATAAAACCCGGCAGACCGAGCGTGAGTATATTTTTTACCTCAGCGCGCTCTATACGCATATTGCGCGCAGAAATACGCAGTTCAATCTCCTTTTTGTGCAAGAATGAAAGCACCCACACTGCGGCACAGAACTGGCTGATGACAGTAGCAACAGCCGCGCCCCTTACGCCGAGATGAAAAACAAAAATAAACAACGGGTCAAGCGCAAGATTTATAACCGCGCCCAAAATAGTCGTGAACATTCCGACTTTCGGAAAGCCCTGAAGATTTATAAAGAAATTCATTCCGGTACTTATCGCGAAAAAGATTGTTCCAAGCATATAAATATCAAGATATTCCGCCGCATGGCGGTACGTAACGTCGCTTGCGCCGAGCAGATAAAGCAGCGGCGTTTTTACCGCAAACACAAGTACGGTAAGGGCGATACTGACAATAATTTCAAGCGAAAACGCTGTTGAAAGAATATTCTGCGCCTTTTGTCTGTTTCCGCTGCCCCTTGCCATTGAGCAGAGAGGCGAAGCACCCATCGAAATCCAGTTGACAAAGGCTGAAACAAGAGTAATTATAGGGAAACAGAGCCCCAGCCCCGAAAGGGCGTTGCCTGCGTCAAGCGCGCCCATGTGACCGATATAAACTCTGTCAACGATGTTATAAAGCAGCTGCACAAGCTGTGCCAGCGTAAGCGGAACTGCCTGCGACAAAATAAGGCGGCTGATACTGCCGTTTCCGAAATCGCCCTTATTCAGCTGTCCTGACGCCATAAAATCACTTCCCCGCCGCGCTTCTGTAAAAAGAGCATCCACATCTGCGGATGCTCAAGACAAAAGCTGTCAGATTACTATTCTATTCCCATTCGTCTTTTCCAAATGTCTCTTACACAAATTCGTTTATGGGCATTAGCTCACGTTATTCAGATTGCATCCACCATTCAGATAGTATGGGCTATCTGGATTTTTGTTGTCAAAATGTTGTTATCAATTTCTTGCGGTAGCTAAGAATTAGGTTCCGTCTACGTTTTACGGGAGATCCGGAGTATATCGCTTAATTGCATCCAAAATACTGTCACGTTCAGGGCGATTTAGCCTTAATATTCGTAGAATCTTTTGTGGATATTCTCCCCGATCACTCAGACCAAACTTGCTCCCTATTTTTTTAGACATATCCTTGAAGTTAAAAACTCTAAGGATTGCTGAAATATCAGTAGCAGAACTGAAGCTGGTTTCTTTTTCTGCAAGAAATTCTGCTATTCTTTCTTCAGAAAACTTTACATCGATTTTTGCTTTTATTTCTTGAGGCGTTTGTTTTTTTGTTCCCAATTCAAACAATGATAGCTGATGCTTCATTTCCTGCGCTAAAGCCAATGCAACTTGATTATCAATGTTTTGATTGTATAAACTTTTGATAAAGTCTTTTGCCTCTTGAAATGTACCCTCTGGACATACTAATACCTTTTCCATTATATCAAGCAATTCTGGAACCAAGAACAGATTTTCCACCTCAGCAACATTCAAGCAAAATATACCATCTTTCTTTAGTTCTTCAATTTCTTGCTCCGTTCTGAAATCTCTATCAACAATGCCATAGACCTCGATAGAATTCAGTTTTTGATATACCTTTTTTGCCTTTACTAAACGGACAACTTCCTGACATCCACCGCATGGTATTACATGATATCCTTTATCCCGATATATTTCCTGATATAATGGATAATCATAACTATCTTTTTTACCTTCAACGAAAACAATTTTCTGCCTTGTTCCGATTATTTCATAAAGCAATTCCTCTGGCAGTTCACTAAACTCCGTACTTTCTATTGTATCATAATCCCAGTCAGTTCCGTTATATTGCTTAATCCATAAAATTTTTGAATCAATGCGAGACATTGCAAAATTCAAATCATGCGTTATGTACATGAAAACGCAATCCTTACGTTCATTCTCAAGCATTGTCCAAAGCTTTTCTACAATTGATTTATGAATATGCAATTCCGGCTCATCGATTATTAACAATGTGTTGGGTCGTTGAACTAATGCTTGGCAGATCATATAAAGTATGACCCGCTCACCATCACTCATTTCTTTTCCGTGGTATTGGTATTCGTCATATAGTACATGAACACCATTGCCGCTCAAATCAATTTTTCTATGTGGTAATAATTCATTCCATATCGAAGTCGCTTTTTCAACAATTGTGGTGATTGGTACAGGTCGTTCTTTGTTTTGAAGTATAGCTTGTTTATCTGCTAAATGTGCTTGTTGTAATTCCTTGTTTTCCTGAGAGAATAAAAGAGACAAAGCTTTGTTATAGTCGTCAAGAAGAACAGTCGCTGGATGTGTACCAAACCGATAATCAAGCTTGAATGCATACTGATCTGCTCCACCAAAGAACAAATTCCTTTTTGAACTCTCGTTATCCATGATTGAGATGTTATCTTGGATTGAAAGCGATTTTTGCGCAGTAATTCTGTGAATAGGGAACTTTTCTGCTACATCCCAAGATTTGAACCTTGGATCATTCATTTCTTCGATTTTTACGCTGAATCTTGTCTTGCCAGCCCCATTTGCTCCAAGAAGAACAATAGGTTTTCCTAACTCTAGACCGACTGTTTCTTCATGAGGGAATTTTACCGTGATTTTATCCATTAGATTATTCCTCTCGACTATATTTCCATCCTATCTACATTGTCCTTACCATAACTGTTATACCGATAAATCCAATGGTAAATCTGAAATGTCCTTCAACCGCTTACCTTGAACAAGCGTTTTTAGTGTTTCGGCAGCATCTTCTGACCCAACTTCCTTAACGGCACGGATCAGCTCGTAAAGAGCAAAGTGATATACACAGTCAATATCGCCCGTACCAAGAGCCAATGAGGTCAAACGGTTCGGCATCGGTTCAGCTGTAACAACAACGATATGCGGCAGATGACCTTTCCTGTTTCGAATTAGGTTCAGAGCCTCGGTACGGCTATTCTGAGCGCGGTCGCTTCTCATTGTGTATTTGGCAGAAACACTCGCGTGAAGCAGCGGCTTGCCACCATTTACTTTACGAATATCTGCCATCTTGCTTACTTCATTATCTACAATGTACTGAACAGAGTTGATCTCCTCATCCTCATAAAGATCGCGGTAAATGACAACATCAGGAGCGACTAGGTAATCGTTGCCGAGAGATGCCGCAAGCTGTGCATTTTCTGTGGTCAGTGCATTCAGATATGCAAGATGTTCGTACTGCGCAAAATCGCTGGTCTTCAAACGATTGTTATTTCCGAGTTGGAGAATCGTCCATGTACCAGGACGCAGATTCTGAAGATGGGGGAACGTCTCTCTGAGGAATTCCATCGTCTCAATTTCAAACTGCTTTCCCAAGGTCTGCCCGGAAATCTTATCTACGGTATTTACAGAATGATGATGTTCTTCAACAAGAATATCAACGATTCTTTTGGAAATGTCTTTGGAGCTGCGGCTACTTGTATCCGCATTGGATGCAATGCCGGAAGTGGTGAAGGTCAGCGTATTGGTTTTAAATAGCCTTTTGTGAAAATTGAATCTCGCATTTGCTATCAATGCATCCATGTTCCAAACACTCCTTTATTTTTTCTCCAACAGCCTGTGCAACTGGCGGCGGAAATGCGTTACCAATCATACGGCAGGCTATCGTTTTTTTATTTCCAAATGTCCATGTATCTGGGAAGCCTTGAATTCGAGCCATCATTCGGCTAGTTAGCCGCGGCATCCCTTCAAAGTCAGCTGCAGGAGCTTCATTAGCAATACCTTTCCCATCTACTCCAAGCTCTGCCCACGCGCTCCGAGCTCTAGTAGGTCCTAGATCGGGACCCCCATGCTTTTTTGAGCCGCCAACCAATGTCGGAGCGATTTTGTTTGCTTTAGCCGCCCACTCTTTGGCACCTTCCCAGCCGTTTTCCGCCATCAGATAGTAAAGCGTCTTGCCAACGGTAGGAGCGCTATTAGGCTTCTCGTCCGGATAGGAGAAACTGCCAATTTGATCTTTGCGAATTCCAATGATAACAACCCTTGGACGAAGTTGAGGAACTCCAAAATTTGAAGCGTTCAACAGCTTGATTTGTGTCACATAGCCCAGATTTTCGATAGACTTCAAGATGTGATCCCGATAATCACCAAATTCTGAATTAAGGAAGCCTCTCACGTTTTCAAGCATAACTGCGCGAGGCTGAATTTCATCGATGAGACGGATAGCTTCAGGAAACAGATCACGCTCATCATCCTGACCGAGCTGTTTGCCAGCTATCGAGAAGGGCGGACATGGAACGCCACCGGCTAACAGATCAACACCACGGTATGGATGTCCATCGAAATCGTGTACATCTGCACAGATAACATTCCATTCCGGGCGATTCTGCTTCAAGACCTTACAATAGTCTGCTTCATATTCAACAAGTGCAACATGAATAAAACCTGCCATTGCAAGACCAAGAGCCTGACCGCCAACACCGGTACATATTTCAACGCAAGTTAAAGGCTGCTGCATAGATTATTCTCCTTACTGTTTGTATTTGTGCAATCATAGATCGACCTTTTCATCCATAAACTCCAAGATGTCATCTATATCACAACTCAAGCCTCACAAATTGCATGAACTCTTATAATCTCAATGACACCTTATCACTATTTATATGCAATTTTAATGATTTTTCTTAATTCGTTCTCTATTCCCACTCGATTGTTCCGCTCGGTTTCGGCGTGAGGTCGAACAGCACGCGGTTGACCCCTTTTACTTCGGCGGTAATTCTTTTCGTGATATGCTGAAGCAGTTCAAACGGAACGTTCTCAACCGAGGCGGTTACAGCGTCAACGGTGTTTACGGCACGGATTACAACCGGCCAGTCGTATGTACGAAGCCCGTCTGTTACGCCTGTTGATTTGAAATCGGGAACTATCGTGAAGTATTGCCATACCTTGCCTGCGAGGCCGTTTTTGGCAAATTCTTCGCGCAGGATTGCGTCTGATTCGCGGACGGCTTCAAGCCTGTCGCGCGTGATTGCGCCAACGCAGCGAACACCGAGTCCAGGACCGGGGAAAGGCTGGCGGTAGACCATGTTGTCAGGCAGTCCAAGCTGTTTGCCGACGACGCGCACTTCGTCCTTGTAAAGGAATTTAACAGGCTCGACAAGTTCAAATTCAAAGTCGTCAGGCAGTCCTCCGACGTTATGGTGCGATTTTACAGGACCGCTTTCGAGAATGTCGGGATAAATCGTTCCCTGCGCAAGGAATGAAATGCCTTCGAGCTTGCGGGCTTCTTCTTCAAACACGCGGATAAATTCCGCGCCTATGATTTTGCGTTTCTTTTCAGGCTCCGCGACACCTTCGAGTTTGTCAAGGAATCTGTCCGTTGCGTCAACGTAAATAAGGTTCGCGTCCATCTGATTTCTGAAAACGTCAACGACCTGCTCCGGCTCGCCCTTGCGGAGAAGTCCGTGGTTGACGTGAACACAGACAAGCTGCTTGCCGACTGCTTTAATCAGAAGCGCCGCAACTACCGAAGAATCGACTCCGCCTGACAAAGCAAGCAGAACCTTTTTGTCGCCTATCTGTTTTCTTGCCGCTTCAAGCTGCTCGTCTATAAATGCCTGAGCAAGCTCCGGCGTTGTAATACGCTGCATTGTTTCCGGGCGTTTGTTTGCGTCCATCTATGTTACCCCCTGTGTTGGTATAATTTGCCTTAATTATTGATAATTATACTGCCAAGCCGTACATTTTCAAGAATTAATTTCTATTTCAAAGGCGCCGAACTTCGCCGAACTTCAAAAACAACAGGCTGTTTTCGCCCGCAGATTTCATTTGACATACACGGCGGAAATATTATAATCTACTAAACATAACAGTATTGGAGGTATGTTTCATGCAGCACAGAGAGATGATTTTTGACCGGATAAAAGCTTTCGTAAGAGACTACAAAAACAGCCGTGAGACTGTCACAAGCTGGGGCACTCCGATTTGCGGCGTCGCTGACGCAAATGACAGGCTCTATACTGAACTCAAAACGATTGTCGGACCGTGGCATCTGCTGCCGTCTGAAATTCTGCCTCAGGCACAGTCTGTCGTGGTGTTTTTCATTCCGCTGGCACACAGCATCGTAAACAGCAATATTGAGGGTGAGGAAAGTTCTCTTGAATGGGATACTGCCTATCTCGAAACAAATCTGCTTATATCTGAAACGGTTAACTATCTCTGTTCAAAAATTGAGGAACGCGGTTACAGGGCGGCAAAAATACCGCCGACCTCCGACAGCGAAATTGAGAAGAACAACGGCGACCCGTCTCTGACAAGCTGCTGGTCGCAGAGAAGTTCAGCGTATATTGCCGGTATCGGCACATTCGGTATAAATAACATGATAATTACCGAACAGGGCTGCTGCGGGCGAATCGGAAGTTTTGTTACGGAATGGAAACTTCCGCCGACACCCAGACCGGATACCGAATACTGTCTTTACAAACTTAACGGAAGCTGCGCGGAATGTATAAAACGCTGCCCCTGCAATGCCTTGTACATAAAAGACGGACAGGCGCAGTATGACAAAATTCGCTGCAAGGGTCAGGTTGACAAGTTTATCCGCACACTTCCGCTCGGCGCAGCAGACACATGCGGAAAATGCAAGATACCTCTGCCCTGCTCTTTTACAAATCCTTCAAAACAAAGCTGAAGTATTTGTTTAGCACTTAGCACTTAGCACTTAGCACTTAGCACTTGACACCCGGCACTTAGAAGTCGGCTGCCGCAGGTCGCAGGAAAAAAACAAATATAAAAGCAAAGCTGCCGCTTAACAAAAAAATCCCCGAATAATCGGGGATTTTATTTACTTAACCGCTTATGCTTAGTACATGCCGCCGGGCATTCCGCCCATTCCGGGCGCGCCCTGAGGCATTTCAGGCTCTGCCTTCGGTTTGTCGGCGACAAGAGCGTCTGTTGTCAAAATCATTGCCGCGATTGAGCTTGCGTTCTGAAGAGCCGAGCGCGTAACCTTAACAGGGTCAATGATACCGGCTTTGATCATATCAACGTATTCGCCTGAGGTTGCGTCAAGTCCCTGACCAGCTTTGAGCGTCGCGACCTTTTCACAGATTACGTCGCCCTTCATGCCTGCGTTTTCGGCAATAATCTGGAGAGGAACTGACAGCGCGCGGAGAATAATCGTTGCGCCCGTTTTAATGTCGCCCTTGAGCGTGTCAATATATTTTTCAAGACCGCTGATGCAGCTTACAAGCGCCACACCGCCGCCGGGGACTATGCCTTCTTCAACTGCCGCGCGGGTAGAGTTGAGAGCGTCTTCAATGCGGAGCTTGAGCTCTTTCTGCTCTGTTTCCGTTGCAGCGCCGACCTGAATGACTGCTACGCCGCCGCAAAGTTTTGCAAGGCGTTCCTGCAGTTTTTCTCTGTCATAGTCAGATGTCGTATCGGCAATCTGTTTGCGGATCTGTGCCGCGCGGGCTTCGATTTCTTTCTTGTCGCCCAGTCCGTTGACGATTGTCGTGTTGTCCTTGTTGATTGTGATTTTCTTGGCTTTGCCGAGGACTTCAACACCCGCCGTGTCAAGTTTGAGACCGACTTCTTCGCTGACAACCGTACCGCCTGTAACTGCGGCAATGTCCTTGAGCATTTCTTTTCTTCTGTCGCCGAAACCGGGGGCTTTAACGGCAACAACCTGAAGAATGCCGCGAAGTTTGTTGACAACGAGCGTTGCAAGAGCTTCGCCTTCAACGTCTTCCGCGATTATGAGAAGCGGCTTGCCGAGCTGGACTATCTTTTCAAGCAGACCAAGCATATCTTTAACGTTGCTGATTTTGCTGTCTGCGATGAGGATATTTGCGTCTTCAAGAACTGCTTCCATGCGGTCTGCGTCAGTAATCATGTACGGGCTGAGGTAGCCGCGGTCAAACTGGAGACCTTCGACAGTTTCAAGCGTTGTACCGAGGCTCTTGCTGTCTTCAACGGTGATGACGCCTTCCTGACCGACCTTGCCCATAGCGTCCGCGATGAGTCCGCCGATCATCTGGTCATTAGCTGAAATTGCCGCAACCTGCGCGATTCCGTCGTGACCTTTAACCTTCGTTGATTTCTTTTTGAGCGCTTCGACAACGTTTGCCGTCGCAAGTTCCATACCCTTGCGGATAAGCATGCCGTTTGCGCCTGCCGCGACGTTTTTAATGCCGTCGTGAATCATTGCCTGTGCAAGCACTGTGGCTGTTGTGGTGCCGTCACCGGCTACGTCGTTTGTCTTTGACGCTACTTCTTTAAGAAGCTGCGCGCCCATATTTTCAAACGGATCTTCAAGTTCAAATTCCTTTGCGATTGTAACACCGTCGTTTGTGATAAGAGGCGAGCCGAATTTCTTTTCGAGAACTACATTGCGCCCCTTAGGTCCGAGAGTAATTCCGACTGTGTCAGCTACTTTATTGATGCCGCGCTCCATTGCTCTGCGGGCATCTTCTTTGAAAAGAAGTATTTTTGCCATGATAAACGCCTCCTGTTATTTCGTGACTATTGCGAGAATGTCTCTTTCGCTGAGAATGAGATATTCTTCGCCGTCAAGTTTGACTTCGGTGCCTGAATATTTGCTGTAAACAACCGTGTCTTTCACCTTGACTTCCATTTTCTGCCGTTTGCCGTCGTCGGTAATCCTGCCGTCGCCTACTGCCACTACCACGCCTTCAAACGGCTTTTCCTTTGCTGAATCGGGAAGAACGATGCCGCCTCTGGACATTTCTTCATGTTCAACTGTTTTGACTACTACTCTGTCGCCAAGTGGTTTGAGTTTCATAAAAATCCCTCCTGTATAATATAAGCTGCAACTTTCTGCCGTCTTGTTAGCACTCTCGCACAATGAGTGCTAAATTCAACACAAGTAAGTTTAGTGCCGCTGATTAAATTTGTCAATACCATAAATATACGTAATTATGCCGATATTTTGCAGATATTCAGACAAACGCGGCATTTGCCGCACTCTATTTAACTTTATTTAACTTTCACAAGTTCATATTCACGGCTGCCGAGACCGATTTTTTCACCGTGCGAAAGCTGAGTTTCCCATTCCGACTCCGGCGTTGTGTTTTTGAAATGGTCATACGCGTCGCAGAAATCTTTTTTCGCCATATTGTCACCCAGCACGGAATTTCTGAAAGGCTCTGCTTTCATACATGCGTCAGCACATGCCTGATCAAGCGCCACCGGGTCAAACGAAGCAAAGATACCGATGTTCGGCAGAATCGGCGCGTCATTTTCCGGATGGCAGTCGCAGTAAGGCGACACGTCAATGACAAGCGAAACGTGAAAATTCGGACGTCCTGAAACAACTGCCTTTGTATATTCAGCCATTTTGGCGTTCAAAAGCGAAACAGCATTGTATTCGGAAAATTCTATCGCGTCGAAATTGCACGCGCCGACACATCTTCCGCAGCCAACGCAGCTGTTTTTGTCTATGCTCATCTTGCGCGTTTTTTCATTGAACACAAGACCGTTGTTCGCGCACTCTTTCAGACAAATTTTGCAGCCTCTGCAACAGTCTGCGTCAATCTCAGGCTTCCCGTTGGAATGCTGGTCAATTTTACCGGCGCGTGAGCCGCAGCCCATGCCGATATTTTTAATCGCGCCGCCGAAACCTGCCATTTCATGCCCCTTAAAGTGCGTCAGGCTTATGAAAACGTCGGCATCCATAACAGCCCTGCCGATCAGCGCTTTTTTGATATACTCTCCCCCCTCCACCGGCACTTCAATATCGTCAGTGCCTTTGAGACCGTCGCCAATAATAACCGGACAGCCTGCAGTAAGCGGGGTAAAGCCGTTTTCCCACGCACAGGCAAGATGTTCGAGCGCGTTCTTGCGTGAGCCCGGGTACATTGTGTTACAATCAGTAAGAAAAGGCTTTCCGCCAAGTTCCTTAACCAAATCCGCGACTGCCTTTGCATAGTTCGGGCGAAGATAACTGATATTTCCCAACTCGCCGAAATGCATTTTAATCGCGACAAACTTGCCCTCCATATCAATATTGCCGATACCGGCTGCTTTCAGAAACCGCTGAAACTTCTTCGGCAGGCTTTCGCCAAAATAGCCGGTTCTGAAATCTGTAAAAAACACCTTGGATTTTTCCATAACCGCAGCACCTTCCAATCAAATAAAATATTTGAAACAACTTTAGTATATCATTAAAAATCAAGTTCTTCACGAAATTTTGAGGAATAGAATGCACTATCGGCTCAGCTTTCTTTAAGAAATTTTTGCAATGCGGTTGCTTTTTGTGCCTTCTCATTGCAGATTTATATATGGAGACCTCTGTGTCCAACCATCGCGCAAATTCAAAACGGTGAACCACAGCCAACCTACGGGGGATCAACTATCAGTA
>JAZRZG010000137.1:0-1197 GCA_045601305.1 Synergistaceae bacterium | reverse complement strand
CGCAGACACTCTTTACATGCTCAAAGAACTTGACCGCTACCGCGATGCAGAAACAAGAGCGGCAGTCATTAACGCAATGCTTGCCTTCTTTGTGGAGCGGTCGCAGGAAAGCGCAAAAGGTGCACGGCCTAGCGATGGTTTGGCAAGGTTGCGCCCTACAGTCGGAACTACCTCGGTAGAACCAGAAAACTACAATCCGTTTCCAGACAAAAAACTTGGCGACGACTTACGGGAAATGAGACCTGGAACTTTCTTTGACGATTTAGATCCGGGGCAGAAGATTGTAAGCCCTGCGACAAACCGTCCGAACGTAAATTACCGCACTTTTGAAGAAGCCATTCTTTCCGGGCTTGCATGGACGCACGGAATTCCGCCGGAAATCTTGATGCTGAAATTTGGCAACAACTATTCAGCTTCAAGACAGGCGAACAATGAATTTGAAGTTTACCTTAGCCGCCAGATTAAAAAGAACGCAGACGCTTTTTGCCAAAATATCTACAACGCTTTTATTACACAGGCAATTTTACAAGGCCAGCTTGACGCGCCGGGATTCTTACAGGCTTACGGCGATGTTACAAAATGGCGGGTCGTTTCTGCATGGCTTCAATGCACATGGCTTGGACTTAGCCGCCCTAGTGTTGACCGCGAAAAAGAAATCAGAGCCAGCCAGCTTGCCGTTGACAATGGATTTTCTACATTCGACAAGGAAGCACTGCGCAACAGCGGCATGACATTGAAGCAGGTTTTGCAACAGCAGAAAAAAGAACGGGCATTGATGAAGCGCACAGGCTTTGTTCCACACGTGGACGAAAACAACAACGGTGAGCCAGCCTATAAAGACATTGACGCGGAATCTATTAACGATGAAAGCGAGCTGAACGGCAGCACAAGCCCTTCTTTTAACGGTGGAACAGGGGGCAACGAATGAACGGAATGGAAGAACTGATTGTAAAAGAGCCGGAAGACAAGGCACTTGAAGCAATGGAAAAACAGCAGCTTGTAAGCGTGATTATTGACCAGCAGAAAGAACTGAACAGGATGCGCGGGCTTTTGGACCTGGAAAAGAAAAACTGCGAGCGGTTCAGAAACGGTTATTACACGCTTGCCCATTTTGACTGGATGATTACAAATGAACGGCTACAAAAAGAATGGCGGGATGCAAAACTTACGCCACCAAACGACAGTTCCTTGAAATGG
>JAZRZG010000136.1:0-8021 GCA_045601305.1 Synergistaceae bacterium | reverse complement strand
TGCAAAGCAGGTTAGGGAAAAACCTGAAGAAAGCGTGTGGTGCTTTAATTACACCTCCGGCTATCTCAGCGTCCCGGGCGATTTCTATACAAATTATCCGGCGAGCGCAGAGTATCAGAACCAGCGCGCGGCAGATTATATAGCAAAACTGGACGGTCCTGCCGGAGTAGTTGTTATGGACTACGCCGGCATAGCTGACGGAGACAGCCGGACAAAAAGAGCGCCTGCCGGCAGGAAATACAATGTTCACGGCGATGTGCTGCTGAACGCGGTAATTGACCATAACTTTGCAAAGCTAACTACATTTTAAGCCTGACAGTTGATTTCAGAGCAGAACTGATATTTGAGCGGTTAAGGGTAGTTTAACGTCTCATAACTTATTGCTTTTGCATTAACCGGCGCTGAACAAAAAGGTTCTTCACGAAGTTGTGAAGAACCTTTTCATAAAGCATGGATAGTTTTTATTCTTCTTCCTCAGTCCCGCATTCCGTACTTCCGATGTCGGCAAGTTCAAACGGCGTGCCCTGATACACTATGTAGTTTACCCAGTTCGCGTAGAGTAAATGTGCCGCGCTGCGCCACGTTACAAGCGGTTCCTGTGTGTCGTCGTCATTCGGGTAATAGTTTTCGGGAACGTGAATAGGCAGCCCTGCTGTTTTGTCGCGGATATATTCCGCTTCGAGCGTGCGAGGGTCATATTCTGAGTGTCCCATAATGAAAATCTGCCGTCCGTTTTTTGTCATACAGGCGTAAAGCCCCGCCTTTTCAGATGAACAGAGTATGCGAAGCTCCGGCACTTTTTCAACGTCCTCTCTTGCCACGGTGGTGTGTCTTGAGTGGGGTACCATAAAGGTGTCGTCGAAGCCGCGGAAAAGTATTGAGCGTTTATATTCTACGCGGTGCGGGAAAACGCCGAACATTTTTTCCGGCAGAGGGCGTTTTTGTATTCCAAAATGGTAGTATAGCCCCGCCTGCGCGCCCCAGCAGATATGGAAGGTGCTGTGAACGTGAGTTTTGCTCCATTCCATAATTTCAGCGAGCTCCTGCCAGTAATCGACTTCCTCAAATTCCATCTGTTCAACCGGTGCGCCGGTAATAATCAGTCCGTCGTAGCGGTTGTCCTTAACATCGGCAAATTCCTTGTAAAACGCGAGCATGTGTTCTTCCGAAGTGTTTGCCGCACGGTGCGTTGCGGTGCGTATCAGTTCAAGCTCTATCTGCAGCGGAGTGTTGCTCAGCAGACGCGAGAGCTGAGTTTCTGTTTCTATTTTTTTCGGCATGAGGTTGAGCAGCAGAATTTTCAGCGGACGAATGTCCTGTGAAACAGCGCGCGTTTCCTGCATGACAAAAATATTTTCGTCCCTCAGCGTTTTTGCCGCCGGCAGAAGATTAGGAATCTTAATTGGCATAATTATCTGTTCCTTTCAGAGGATGTTGTGAAATTCTTAAAGAGACTGTATATTAGCGTTAAAATTAACCCCTAAAAGTGCGTTATTATAAATATATTCTTTAATTTCTGTTTTATCGCCTGTATTGTAGTAAGCTGCAAGCATCAGCAGAAATTTTCTTACGTCCTCATTCTCATACGCCGGTAAAGCTAAAATTCCCTTGCCGTTTTGAATAAGAATGTGATTGGCTGCAAGCTGAGCCGTTCGTTTGTTTCCGTCGCCGAACGGCTGCAGTCGCAAGATATACAGCATCGTATCTATGGCTGTGTCTGTTACGGACTGCGACCTATCGGAAATTTTTGCTAACGTATCAGCTATATCCTGCCTGTCAGGCAGCGCAGGCGGCAGATATTTTGAGCCGTCAATGTAAATCTGCCAAGTTCTGAGTTTCCCCGGAGGGGTGAGAGGGTCATGCTTGAAATCCACCCTAAGATTCAATTCCTCAAGATATTCAACTGTCAGAGGGTCCCTGATTGTTTCTAAATTATACTGCCAGGCGCGCTTCAAGTTCAGCGTGTCAACCATCTCAAATTCATTAACTCGAGCTGCGCGCGAGCCTTCCAGTATCAGTTTTGTGTCAGGAAAAGTCATACCAATATGCTCAATTTTAATTTCCTTAAAAATCAAATCGGCAATATGCTGTTTGGCAAAACTGATATTGCTTTCAAGCGGCATATTGTATTTATCGGCGAAGATTGGCATATTTATATCCCTCCCTTATGCAGTTTGGAAGTGTGTGCTGCTGAAATATCAGCAGTTTTCAAGCGCCTGTTTTATGTCGGCAATCAGGTCTTCCTTTGCTTCAAGTCCGCACGACATACGGACAAGCCCTGCGGGAATACCCGCGGCTTCAAGCTGTTCGTCTGACATCTGTCTGTGAGTGCTTGTCGCCGGATTAAGGCAGCAGGTGCGCGCGTCTGCAACGTGTGTTTCTATTGCCGCAAGTTTCAGCGCCGCCATGAATTTTTCGGCTGCCGCGCGGCCTTCGAGTTCAAACGAAACTACGCCGCAGGAGCCTTTCGGAAGATATTTCTGCGCCGTTTTGTAATATTTGTTGCTCGGAAGTCCGCAGTAGCTGACTTTTTTAACTTTCGGGCTTGAAGCAAGAAATTCCGCGACTGCCTGACCGTTTTCACAGTGCTTTGCCATGCGGACGTGAAGACTTTCAAGTCCGAGGTTGAGAATGAATGCCTGCTGAGGCGCCTGCTGAGCGCCGAAGTCGCGCATGAGCTGCGCTACGCACTTTGTAATGAAAGCGCCGCCGAGTCCGAACTTTTCGGCGTAGGTTATGCCGTGATAGCTTTCGTCAGGCGTTGTCAGTCCGGGGAACTTGTCAGCATATTTGAACCAGTCAAACTTTCCGGCGTCAACGATGGCGCCGCCGACTGCCGAGCCGTGCCCGTCCATGTATTTTGTCGTTGAATGAGTGACGATATCCGCGCCCCATTCAATAGGTCTGCAATTTACAGGAGTGGGGAAGGTGTTGTCAATGATAAGAGGAACGCCGTGGTCGTGCGCCGCATTTGCAAAAAGTTCAATGTCAAGCACAGTAAGCGCCGGATTTGCGATAGTTTCGCCGAAGACACATTTTGTGTTCGGTCTGAATGCCGCGTCAAGCTCTTCGCGCGTGCAGTCGGGACTGACGAACGTTACCTCTATTCCCATTTTAGCCATTGTAACTGCAATCAAATTAAAAGTGCCGCCGTAGATTGAAGAAGAAGCAACGAGGTGATCTCCGCAGCCGCATATATTAAAAATCGCGAAGAAATTTGCCGCCTGACCTGACGAGGTAAGCATGGCAGCGCTGCCGCCCTCCAGTTCGCAGATTTTCGCCGCAACGTAATCGTTTGTCGGATTCTGAAGCCGCGTGTAGAAATAGCCGCTTGCTTCAAGGTCAAACAGCTTGCCCATTGCTTCGCTTGTGGCATATTTAAAGGTTGTGCTCTGCACTATAGGAATTTGTCTCGGTTCTCCGTTTCCCGGAGTATAACCGCCCTGAACACAGACAGTATCAAGTTTGCTCATAAAAAATCCCCCTTAGAAAAAATAAACCCGCCTCAATCTTTGAGACGAGCATTATTACCCGCGGTACCACTCAAATTGCGCAAACGCGCCGCTTACGGGGCATACACCCCCCTGCACTGACGCAGCATACTCGGGAAACCCCTACCGCCCGTTTTAGGTTTCGAAGCTCCGGCTCAGAAGCCATAGAGCACTGGCTTTGTCCGCCTCCGGCTTGCACCGTCCGCCGGCTCTCTGCAGGTTTTCAAAACCGCCCCTCTTCGTCACAGCCTTTATTGCAATATTCAAATGTGAGAATATTATATACGAACATATAAAAAGCGCAAGCAAAAAAATGAGCCGTAAAATTTATTTTTTACAGCTCGCTTTCCACAAACAATAAAAAAGCGGCAGGGCGTATGCCCTGCCGCCTGAATGTTTCTGTGTTAGGCTTTTTTGCCGTTAAGTTCTCTGCCTGCGAAGATGCCGAGGAAGAGAGCCGCGATGACAAGACCTGCCGGATAAGCGACAGACGTTGACATGTGGAGGCATTCAGGAGCCTGGAAGAAATAGGTTGCTGAAACTGCGCTCATGAAGGTTGCCGGAATTGCTGCCATGAAGCAGGCTGTCGGCGGGAAGCCTTCACGATGGAGATACACCGCGCCTGCCCAGAGAACCATCATAGCGAGGGTCTGGTTTGACCATGAGAAATATCTCCAGAGCATGTTGAAGTCGCCCCAGTGGCAGAGTGCCGCGCCGATTGCAAGAAGAGGTACCGAGAGGTAAAGTCTCTTCATAAGGTCAGCCTGGTTAATCTTGAACCAGTCGGCAATCGTAAGTCTCGCTGAACGGAATGCCGTGTCGCCTGAGGTAATCGGGCATGCGATAACGCCGAGCATTGCAAGAACGCCGCCGAATGAACCCATCATTTTGCTGCAGATTTCATATACAACGCCGCCGGGACCGCCTGCTTTAAGAGCGCCTGCGAGAACCGGAAGTTCTTTGTAGAAGCTGGCGCCTGCCGCTGCCCAGATAAGCGCGATGATGCCTTCGGCAACCATTGCGCCGTAGAATATCGTTCTGCCCTGTTTTTCGTTGGAAATGCAGCGGGCAATAATCGGTGACTGCGTTGCGTGGAAGCCTGAAATTGCGCCACAGGCAACTGACACGAACATCATTGACCACATCGGCAGTCCGCCCGGATGCTGATAGCAGCCCCAAAGTTCAGGCATTGCCGCTCTGTAGTCGCCGTTCGTGAACATGACAATCATAAGACCTGCAGCCATTATGATGAGGCACGCGCCGAAGAGCGGATAAAGTTTTCCGATGATTTTGTCAACCGGAAGGAATGTTGCGATGAAGTAGTAAGCAATGATTACCGCAAGCCAGAAGCCGGGACCGAACGCGTCAGGCGTAATTTTCGCAAGAAGTCCCGCAGGGGCTTTTGCAAAGTTGACACCGACAAGAACGAGAAGCACGACAGAGAACACGCGCATAACCTGAAGCATTCCGGTGCCGAGATACCTGCCGACAACTTCTGAAATTGAAGCGCCGTCGTTTCTTGACGAGAGCATTCCTGAAAGGTAGTCATGGACTGCGCCGGCAAAAATTGTGCCGAGGACTATCCAGAGATAAACCTTAGGACCCCAGCAGACGCCTGCGAGAGCGCCGAAGATAGGTCCAAGACCGGCAATGTTGAGAAGCTGCACGAGGAAAAGTCTCCACGCGGGCATTTCAACAAAGTCAACTCCGTCCGGATGAAGAACAGCCGGCGTTTTGCGGTCGTCTGCACCGAATACCTTTTCAATTATTCTGCTGTAGAAGAAAAATCCGCCAAGCAGAACAACCAATGAAACGAGAAAACTGACCATAATATTGCCTCCCTTGAAAATTAGTGGTTCAGTTGCACTGCCGTTATTATAGTCCTAATATTTAAAATGGCAAGAGTTTTTTTGAAAGAAAAGAAAAAGCGAAGATTTTGCACACAAAAACAGCCGGTCAGGGTACGCCCCGCCGGCGTTTTCAGCAATTAGCCGTCAGCTGTCAGTCATTAGCCAAAAGATTTATTTTGCTTTTCCCTGCGCGGCAACCGCTGCCTGTGCTTTGGCTATTGCTTCCGGGTCTCCTACGTAATAGCTGCGAATCGGTTTCATATCCTCGTCAAATTCATAAACAAGCGGGACTCCGTTGGGAATATTAACGCTGACTATTTTGTCGTCGGGGATATTGTCTATGATTTTGACAAGCGCGCGGATTGAGTTGCCGTGAGCCGCGATTACAATTTTTCTGCCGCTTCTGATTTCGGGAATTATCGTGTCGCGCCAGCAGGGAAGCACGCGTGCTATGCAGTCCTTGAGACTTTCTCCGAGCGGTAAATCTTCCGCCGGCACTGCCGCGTTGTTTGGCGTGTATTTCGGATTTCTTTCATCATCGTCGGCAAGCATTGGCGGCTGCACGTCATAGCTTCTGCGCCACAGAAGCACTTTATCTTCGCCGTATTTTGCCGCGGTTTCGGATTTGTTGAGCCCTTGAAGAGCGCCGTAGTGCTTTTCGTTGAGACGCCAGTCCTTGACGGTCGGTATCCAGACCTGATGCATCTCGTCCAGTACGTAAAAAAGTGTCTGCACAGCGCGGGTGAGATTTGACGTGTAGGCTTTGTCGAAGACGTAACCCTCTTTTTTCAGCAGTTTTCCTGCCGATTTTGCTTCTTCAATGCCCTGTTCCGTGAGGTCAATGTCGGTCCAGCCCGTGAAGCGGTTTTCTTTGTTCCAAGTGCTCTGTCCGTGTCTGATAAGCACGAGTTTATACATACAACCAGCCCCCTGAATATATTTTGTGCCGCTGCGTAATTTTATAACAAAGGCGATAATAATACAATTATGCTTACATTATTTTTTTAAAGTGAGCGCAAAATTCAGAGAAAAAAGGAGGTAGTTTTGGAGTAAAATATAAATGTAATTCAATCGGGGGGATACGTTCATGAAAGTCATCAGTGAAATTCGCGGTTTCAAAGCGCAGGAAATCAGTGAAGAAGGGCTTGCGGAGCTTAAAGAAGCAGCGCGCCGCGGCAGAGTTTCTTCTGTTCTTGCCACATCCGTCGCAAATAGCGGTCATCCTGGCGGAGCTCTTTCTTCAATGGATATTTACACTATGCTTCTCGGTGTCGCAAACGTTGCGCCGGAGCTTGCGGACAATCCTGACAGAGACAGAATAGTTGTCAGTCACGGTCACACGTCTGCCGGTTTCTATTCCGCGCTTGCAGAATACGGCTTCTTTGACGCTGAAGAGATGATTGCGAATTTCAGACGCACAGGCAGCGCGTTTCAGGGGCACGTTGAACGCTGTGTCCCCGGGGTTGACTGGGGTACAGGAAATCTCGGTCAGGGGCTGTCTGCCGGTGTCGGTTTTGCGCTTGCGGCGCGCGCAAGAAATTCACAGGCGCGCACATGGGTTGTAATGGGTGACGGCGAACAGGTCAAAGGACAGGTTGCGGAAGCACGCCGCATAGCGGCTAAGGAAAAACTTGCAAACCTTACGGCAATAGTTGACTGGAACAATATACAGATAGGCGGAAACATTGAAGACGTTATGCCCTCCAATATCAAAGAACTTTGGGAAGCCGATGGCTGGAGAGTGTTCACTTGTGACGGACATTCCTTTAAGCAGCTCTATTCGGCATTCCGCGACGCCGCAAACTGTGACGGCTGTGCCGTTGTGCTTTGCAGAACGGTCATGGGCAAGGGCGTTTCATTTATGCAGAACGTTGCAACGTATCACGGCAAAACCGTATCCGGCGAGCTTCTTGAGCAGGCGCTCGGCGAACTCGGCGGCAGCATGAAGATGTATGAAACCGCGCTTGCAAAACGCGGCGAAGCCGTTGTAACCGGACGTGAAATCAGCGCTGAAAAGGCTGTTCTTGATTTGGGCATTCCCGCGACTTACACTGTGGAGGACAAAAAAGACAACAGAGGCGCTTTTGGAAGAGCGCTTGCCGAGGTCGGGCAGCTTAACTGTAAAACGGAGGGCAGAACACCGATAATTGTCTTTGACTGTGACCTTGCAGGCTCAGTCATGGTTAAAGATTTTGGCAAGGTGTGCCCCGAAAACTTTGTTGAAGCCGGTATTCAGGAGCATTGTGTCGCGACAACGGCGGGAGCAGCCTCGACTGCGGGAGTTGTGACAGTGTGGGCAGATTTCGGAGCTTTCGGCAGTGACGAGGTTTATAATCAGCAGCGTCTGAATGACATAAACTGTGCCAATACAAAAACTGTTCTCACACATTCAGGTCTTGACGTCGGTGAAGACGGTATGACACATCAGTGTATCGATTACGTCGGACTTTTCCGCAACACCTTCGGCTGGAAGGTAGTTGTCCCAGCTGACCCCAACCAGACGGACAGGGCAACACGCTGGATGCTTACGGAACCCGGCTGTGTGTGCGAAGCAATGGGCAGAAGCAAATGCCCTGTAGTGCTGAAAGAAAACGGAGAGCCGTTCTTCGGCGGCGATTATAAATTTGAATACGGTAAAATTGATGTTATCCGCGAAGGAAAAGATGCTGTAATTCTTTCC
>JAZRZG010000135.1:0-36557 GCA_045601305.1 Synergistaceae bacterium | reverse complement strand
AAGGTTTGTTTCAGTCGTGTTTGTTGAAAGTTTTGCGTAGTTGACGTAGGTTTCGCCTGGGTCTCCTGCCGTGCCTGTTGAAACTATCGCCGCTACGTGGTCTTGCGCGGTTGTTGTTCCAAAGTTGCTGTACGTTACTTTCAGCTGTTTGCCGTTCAGAAGAGGTCTTGTGAGGTCTATTGCGCCGTCCGCTATGCGGCTGTCAACTATTTCTGTAACGTTGTCCCCCAGCGACCAGTTTGCGGAAGCCACCGTGTCGCCTGTGAAGGTCAGCGTTTCTTTTGTCTGTTTTGTGAGGGCTGAAGTGCCTTCAACAGAGGGGAGCGAGAAGCCTCTGCCTACCGTTACCAAATTTTTGCCTTTGTGTGGCGTAGCATCTGTTTTGAAAAGAATAGAGTAAAAGATTGGAGATTGGAGATTGATTTGTAAAGCGGGACGCACGTAGTTGTTGTCGTTCAGCCAGTAACCGCCCCAGATGATGCCGCCGGGGGCGCTGATTTGAGCGGCATAATAGTAGGTGTTGCCGGGCGAACGAAGCCACCAGGTTTTGCTGCCGGAGAGTTTAAGGATATTCTTTTTATCTCCGTCGAGTCCATACCCCGCTTCTAGAAGCGCCTGCGCTTCCGCCGTTGAAAGTACGTAAAGATAATCGTTGTAATCGTATGTATATGTACCGTCAAGATTTTCAGTTTTCGTCATTCCGCAGCCGCCGTACATACTTTCATACGTTGCCGGGTCATCATGGTCTGTCCCTGTTTTTGTCATGTCGTGCTGCACTATGTAGTTGTTACTTCCGCCATTTGCTTCCGCCCATGTCATATCTGGACCGGCGTAATTGTACCTCATTTGATACTCATAACTGGCTTTATACTCATCTGTAAAATCCCCGGTTCCATTATAGCCACCGCCGCTGACTTTCTTGCGGAGATCGGAATCTACGTACTCGTTGGTGGTATTGTCACTTCTGAACGCCATAGTATCCAAAACGTCCAACGTGATTATGTAGCCGTATGTCCCGTCATTCTTGTACAGCGTCCAGTTGTAGCCCGCAAAGGTTCTTTCGTCGCCGACGCTCCAAAACGCCTTGCCTTTGGCGATTCCCGCTCCTGCCATCGCAGGTGAGACTGTCGCGAAAATGAACGACACGAGCATTAGGACTGCCGCGTATTTTCTGAGTTTTGTTTGTAACATTGTTATCGCCTTCCTTTTTATAAATAAAGAAACAATTACTATAAAATACAATTACCAGAAAAACCAATTACCCAAAAAAACAATTCTAATCTTGTCTTTCTGCGGAAATCCGTCCCCCCACCGTCATTCTGCGGACGGCGTAAGCCGCAGCGCAGAATCCAGCGTCGTTGCCCCGCAGGGGCAGAAACCCAATTACCAATGACCAATTACGAATTACCAATTGTGGTGTCCGCTGAAGCGGACGTTTGAAGTTAAAACCGTAATCCCGTGTTTTGTACTAACGTCTAACGACTAACGACTAAGGGCGCACCTCGCACTTAGCACTTAGCACTTCGGAAAAGCGAAAGCGACTGACGACCAACGACATTCTTCATTGCTTTTTTCTTACCGCTTACCTTTTTTCCTCAGCTTTACGTTCACTAACACGCACAAAAAGTGCATCGGAAAAAATACTTTTTGCAAAACGCTGTTCAGCGTTGAGGTCTGTCTGGTGACAGTATTGGGATATTTTCTTTTAATCCACTCTCCGCTGTCTGCCTGCCATTTCGTATGCCTCATCTCTCCGTCACTCTCCGTTAATACAATGAATAATGCAGAATGAATAATGAAGAATTAAAACCAAAACCAATATCTTCTGTGTCGTCCATTATCCATCTGTAATTGCTTCATTGCTTCTCTAATCCGTCTTTCTGCGGAAATCCGTCAGGATTTAGCGCAGAAACCAGTGGCTTTCAATCTTTCTTTTCTATAACGGGCTTCGCCCGTAAAGCCGCTGGTTTCTGCGCTGACGCTGCGCGTCCCGCAGAATGACGGGCAGGGGAGACTTTCTTCCGCTTTTTCCTCCCGACTCCCGAATTGCGACTCCCGACTCCCGAATTGCGACTCCCGACTCCCGAATTGCGACTCCCGACTCCCGAATTGCGACTCCCGACTCCCGAATTGCGACTCCCGACTCCCGCCTTTCGTACTAACGACTAACGACATTATTCATTCTTCATTACTCTTTTCCCAAGCTCCCTTCTTTCGACGGGAGCTTGGGAAAAGAGGCGCAGTGCGCCTCTTGTTCCCTTACTTGCTTATCAGCATTGAGGAGTCAAGGATTCCCAGTCCGAGGATTTCGCCGTTCTTCGTGTCCGGTTTGACCGGTCTGTTCACCTTTTCAGTCTTGCGCTGCTCCTGAACTTTTGCTTTTTTCGCTTCTGTCGCAGGTTCTGCTTTTGCCGGTTTTACTTCAGCGCGTCTGTTTCCGAACAGGTCTTCAAAGTCTCTCGTACCCGCTGTCTGTACCGGTGTGCTTTCCGCTGCCTGTGATTCCGCTTTCTTGGCGGGTTTTGCAGGTTTGGCAGGTTTCGCTTTTTTGCCGCCGTTTCCGAATTCATACCAAGCGTTCAGGTTCGCGCCTATGCTGTCGCGTTTGCCCGTTGCTCCTGTCAGTCCGAGTTCCACTTTCCATGGGCTGCCCTTTTTGTCATACTTGATACCGACTTCCGCTATGCCGCTTCCGTCTTTGAAGTCAGGCTCAAGTATCGCGTATTCTCCCATGTGTCCTGAGGCTTTTCCGTCAAATTCGTATTCGTAGGCAAGTCCGCCGAATACTTTCACGCCTTTTTCGTTTTCTTTGCTGTTGTAACGGAAGCCCGCGCGGAGTCTGTGGCTGTTTATGGCGTCAAGGTCAAACTGTTCGTCTTTGATTGTCGGGCTGTCGCCGTTCTGTCTGTTCCAGAGGTACTTGACGTAGGTGTCAACGTTGCCGCCGTCTTTGACGTTCCATTTGTAGCCTACCGCCGCGTGCGCTCCCATGTAGGCGTTGCTTGTGTCAAAGCGGGTGCTTTCGCCCGGGTTAAACGTTTCGCTGTTGTAGTCGCTTGTCATGTGTCCGGCTCTGAACGACGCTTCGCCGTGGAGCTGTCCTTTTGCCGTTTTCTTGCCTTCAGCTTTCGCAAATACGCCGCCGCCGAAGTAGTTTATGTCGCCGTCCGCTCTCACTGTACCCGTTTCAAATTCGTTGTACGTCGTGTAGCGTCCGTTGCCGCCTTCAACGAATATTCCAAGCGTTACGTTGTCTTTGACTTTCTTTGAGAGTCCCGCTGCAACGTTTGTGCTGTTGAGGTCAACGTGGCTGCCCGTTTCGTAGCGGCTGCGGCTTCCGCCCACCGCCGCAAAGGCTTCCCATGACTCGCCTGCCGCTGCGCTGTCTATTGCCTGTCCGGCTACAAGGTCGCTTCCGCTGTTGAGCGCCGCCGAACCTGCAAGTCTTGCTTCGCTGAAAGATTTTGTCTGATCTGCAGCGCCTTTGGCAACGTAACCGAGCATGAGCGCGGAGTTTTCAATTCCTACGCTGTAGATATATTTGTAGTTTTCTTCGCCGTTTATGCCTCTTTCCTCAATTTTGGACTCGCCCTTGTAGTTTGCTGCCTTAGTGATGAGCGTCATTGTTTCGCCTTTGTTCAGCTTGTAGTAATCGTCAGTCTGAATAAGCCGCACTTCCGTCACTTTTGAGAGGTCTGCCGTTTCGTTAACACTGAGGAACACGTAGCCGTTTTTCTTGTCTTCTCCGTCAAGGTTGAAGCTGAGAGTTCCCTCAAACTTGACCTTTCCTTTGATTTCGCTGCCGTTTTTCGTTTCGGTCGTTCCCTTTACCGTTATGTCTTCCGAGTTAATTTTGCTGTTGTCAAGCACCACGTCGCCCTCAACTGTGGTCTTGCCCTTTACGTTGATTTCAGAGTTCGTACCGTCAACGTTGCCTTTAACTTCAACGTTGCCTTCAACGTCCATCTCAGCATCCTTAACGTCGAGATCTCCCTTAATGTCAACGTCGCCTGAAACGTTTGTCGTTACGCCTTCGATAACCACGTCGCCTTCGCCCGTTATCTTGCCTGTGTCAATGACGGAAGTGTTTTTGTCTTCGCCTTCAACCGTTCCTTCCGGTCCTTTCACGACAACTTCTTCCGTGTGAAGCGTTGAGTCTTCTTCGATGACGAGCTTCGGGTCAACAACTGTCGTGCCTTCAACGGTTACGTCTCCGCCGATTGTGCCCGGCTTCGCTTCAAGGTCGCCGTGAATTACAACTTCTCCGCCTTCAACCGTTCCATCGTCCAGTATAACGTCGCCCTCAACCTCTGACGTTTCCGACACCTTGACCGTTACGTCTTTTATCGTCACGTTTCCTGCTGCCGTCATCGTTGCCGCCGTCAGGAAGTCTGTTTCCGTTTCTTCTTCCCTGCCTTTCAGCAGTCCGTCTGCCGCCGTTATGACAAGTTTGCCCGTGTTCACAGTTGTATCGCCGTCAAGGCTGAGCTGATCGCTTACGGTAATCGTATCCGTTACGCCGTAGCTGCCCTTGAGCGTACCGTTTTCCGATACAAGTCCGTCAAGTTTCGTTTCCGTGCCTGACGCGAGATACGCGCCGTCAAGCGTGAGAATACCTTCCACGTTTCCGCCGTTTTCGGCAGCTATCGTCACGTCTTTGACCGTAGCGCTTCCGGCTCCGTTGAACGCGTCAGCGATTATTACGGCATTGTCTTTGCCGTTGCCCGTGATTACGCTTCCGTCCGCAGCCGTCACGGCATTCGCCGCGCTGACTGTGATATTGCTGACGCTGAAGCTGCCTGCCGGAGTGAAGTTCAGCGAGGTTATTACCGCTTTGTCCTTGCCGTTGCCGGCGTAAGCCGCGCCGTCCGCCGCAGCAAGGTTCTCAACACCGAGCGTTACGTCACTGATATTCAGAGTTCCTTCCGGCGCAATCGTGTTTGTGACTACCGCCGTTCTGTCAACGCCGCTGCCGCTGATTGTTGTTCCGTCAGCCGCCGTCATTTCGCCGAGCGACATTACCGTTATGTCTTCAAACGTTACGTTTCCTGAAAGGTCAAGGCTGTCTGCGGCAACCGCCGTTGCGTCAATGCCCGCGCCTTTTACCAACGCCGTGCCGTTCAGGGCAAGCGTTCCGGCGATTGCGCTTTCCGCGCCTTCGCCTATTTCAAGCGTCACATCTTCAACAGCAAGATTTCCCGCGCCTGTCAGCGTTTTTGCCGCGATTGTCGTGGCGTCTTTGCCCTGTCCCTTGAGAACGTAGTCCGCCTGCGTTTTTATCGTGCCGTTTCCGCTTACGCCCTTGTCAAATTCGTTTGTTCCGGAAAGCGCAAGCGTTCCGTCGTTCACGATGTCCATTGTTCCCGTCGCTTCAAAGACAACGTTGTTAAGGTTGACAATTCCGCCCTCTTTGTTTGTTACAACCGTCTTGAAGTTGTTCAGTTTAATGTCTTCAAGGTTGAGCGTGTCACCGGCTTTTCCGCCGAAGTCCGCCGGGTCGGCTACGACTATGCCGTTAAAGCCGTTGCCGTAGAGCGTGTAGTTGTTTCCAGACGTGTTCATGCCGCTTATGGTGAAGGTGAAGCCGTCTTCGCGGTCGTCGTTGTTAAGTCCGCCGAGGTCTCCGCCGTGCGCCGCGGTTATGCTTTCGCTGTCGTCGGAGATCAGGGTGAAATCATTGGCTTCGCCCGATTCCGGTCTGCTGTTGTTGATTGTTTCTTTCAGCGTGAAGCCTTGTTCCTTGCGAACGTCTATGTAACCGATGCTAACCGCGCTTTCCGCGTCGCCCGGTGTTGCGCGACCCTGGGTAAAGATATATCTGTTGCCGTCGTTGAGCTGGACAATTCTGTTTCCAACCGTCAGGGTGCTTCCGGCAGTGATTGCCTCGTCGCTGAGGTACTGTATCTGTTCTGTCGTTTCCAATACCCAGTTGTCAGAGGTCATGCCGCCAAAGATTGCTTTTCCGAGTTTTACTTCTCCGTCAGCCTTGTCTGTGCCGAGTATGGCCGCCTTTATGTAAGGATTGGCTGTTCCGTCTCCAAGCGTTACGTTAAGGTTAAGGAACGGTGTGTCTGAGCAGGCTGCCGTGCCGGCTGCGGTGAGCTGTTTCAGTCCTTCAATGTTTGCCGCGCTGAAGACGACGCCCTTGCCGAGCGTCAGGCTGCCGCCGGATATTTTGCCGCTGTTTCCGAACTCAGCGCCTTCCTTAAGCTCTGCCGTTGCCGTTGCGTTGTTTGTTACCGTGCTGTTTATCACAACACCGCTTTGCGCCGTTACACTGCCGTTGTTGGTTAACCCCTTTGCAAGCGCGCCGCCTGTAAGGTTGAGCGCCGTACCGTCTGCTGCAACGTTTACGTCCGCCGCGACGCAGCCCGCGTTTATGTCATAGTCCTGCGCGAATTCAAGCGTGCCCGCCGTTACGTGCGCTCCGCCGAGCGTCGCGCCGTTGAGTTTCACCGTTCCGAGGTTGGTTATCGCGTTGGCAAGCGTGCCCTCGCCCAGCGTGAGGGTTACTCCGCTGTCAACCTTGTTCACTGCCGTTGATATGTAGTCCGCGTTGGTTGTAAGATCTGCCGCAAATTCAAGCGTTCCGGCTGTTACGTGCGCGCCGCCAAGCCCCGCTCCGTTGAGTTTTACCGTTCCGGCGTTGGTTATGTCTTTTGCCAGCGTTCCGCCGGTAAGCGTGAGAATGCCGCCGTCTGCTACGGAGAGCGTGCCTGTGTTGCCGAGGTTCGCGACTGTTGAACTTACGTCTCCGGCTGCCGCCACGTTTCCGGCGCCGGTCAGGGTTTTTGCAAGCGTGCCGCCGTTCAGCGTCAGAGTGCCGCTTGTTACCTTGTTTGTCGTCGTTGCCTGTATGTTGTTTGCGTTTGCCGTCACGTTTCCGGCAAAGTCAAGCGTCGCGGTCGTTACGTCTGCCGCAAGTTCACCGCCTGTGAACTTCACAGTGCCGGCTCCTTGTACCGCGTTTGCCAGCGTGCCTTCGGTAAGCGTGAGTGTTACGCCGCTGTCAACCTTGTTCGTTTCTGCCGCAACGTAGTTCGCTTTTGTCTCAAGATTTTTCGCAAATTCAAGCGTTCCGGCTGTTACG
Source organism: Synergistaceae bacterium (assembly GCA_045601305.1). Lineage (GTDB taxonomy): Bacteria > Synergistota > Synergistia > Synergistales > Synergistaceae > Equadaptatus. Next base: position 29,467 of record JAZRZG010000135.1, on the reverse strand, counting down.
TGCGCGCCGCCAAGCCCCGCTCCGCTGAGTTTTACCGTTCCGGCGTTGGTTACCTCTTTTGCCAGCGTTCCGCCGGTAAGCGTGAGAATGCCGCCGTCTGCTACGGAGAGCGTGCCCGTGTTGCCGAGGTTTGCCATTGTTGAGGTTACTTCTCCGTCTATCTTTACGCTGCCTGTGCCTGTTATTGCTTTGCTAAGCGTGCCTGCGGTGAGGTTGACTGCGCCGTTGTCCGTCAGAGCGCTGCCTATGTACTGCGCGTCCGTCGTAAGGCTGCTATCTGCTCCGACCGTGTACGTTGCCGTTGAAACTTTCGCGTTTGTCGTCACGTCACCCGTTATGTTTGTCGCGCCCGTGCCGGAGATTGTCTTATCGGCTGCAAGCGTGCCACCCGTAAGGTTGGCAAACCCGCCGTTGTTGACCGTAAGGCTTGTACCTATGTTCTGCGCATTTGTCGTAAGGTTGCCTGACGCACCGATAGTGTACGTCGTCGTTGAGACTTTCGCGTTTGTCGTCACAACGCCGTTGACGTTCGTCGCGCCTGCGCCGGAGATTGTCTTATCGGCTGCAAGCGTGCCACCCGTAAGGTTGGCAAACCCGCCGTTGTTGACCGTAAGGCTTGTACCTATGTACTGCGCGTCCGTCGTAAGGTTGCCTGACGCACCGACAGTGTACGTCGTCGTTGAAACTTTCGCGTTTGTCGTCACGTCACCCGTTATGTTTGTCGTACCGGCGCCTGAGATTGTCTTGTCGGCTGCAAGCGTGCCGCCCGTAAGGTTGGCAAACCCGCCGTTGTTGACCGTAAGGCTTGTACCTATGTTCTGCGCATTTGTCGTAAGGTTGCCTGACGCACCTACCGTGTACGTTGCTGTTGAAACAAGCGCGTTTGTCGTCACGTCACCCGCTATGTTTGTCGTACCTGCGCCTGAGATTGTCTTACCGGCTGCAAGCGTGCCTGCGTTAAGCGTGAGGGCTGCGCCTGACGCTACGTTGTTTGTACCGCCCGCTATGTAATCTGCTTTTGACGTTACGTTGCCGTTGACGTTGAGAGTTCCGCCCGTGATTTTCGCGCCGAGCGTGCTTTCGGCAGCTGAACCAAGGTTGACTGTTCCGCCTGTGTTTGTCAGTCCGGCTGTTCCCGTCATGGCAAGCTTTGACGCGTCGGCAACGGTCATTGTTCCGTTGTTGACGTAGCTGCCGGCTCCTGAAAGCGTGCCGGTGAGGTTTACGTTCTGTCCGAAGGTTACTGTTCCGCTGTTTGAAATTCCGTCTTTCAGTTCCAGTTCCGGCGCGCCTGTTCCGCTTGCGCTGAAATTCAGCGTTCCGGCGTTGGTGAACGCCGTGCCGCCTGCCCAGCCCGATATTTCTTTTACGTTCACTATGTCGAGTCTGTCGCTTGCTTTTGTCGCTATGCCTGTGTGGTTTCCTCCGCTGAATTTGTGTTTGTTGCCCTGTATCGTCAGCGTACGGCTTGTTCCGCCTGTCACGTTCTTAAGCTCGCCGAGGTCATGATTTTCTTCGTATTCTGTAAGCAGGGCGTAGGTATCTACGCTGCCCGCTCCGGCAGGATCGTCCTGCACTATCTGCCACAGGTTGTAGCCGTTGTCTTTGGTTATGCTCATGAAGCCGGTTTCGCCTGCTGCCTGCGCGAAGATATATTTGTAGCCGGCTGTCGTGGCGGTTATTGTGTTTCCTATAGTAATATCGCTGCCTGTACCGCAGTTGATGTACTGCGCTTTTCTCGTCTCGCCGATAGCCCAGTTTGCATCGGGAGTATCCGTCACTGTGGCGCTGCCGAGTTTCAGCGTGCCTGTCGCGGCGCCTGTCACCGTTATTTTGTCCACCGCCGGCGCGGCGCCGGAAAGCTGCGCGTTGAAGCTGTAAAACGCGTTGGTTGAGCTAAGGCTTGCCAGCGTGCCGAGGTTTGACGACTTGAAAGCAGTTCCGTTGAGCGTTACGGCGCCGCCCGATATTTTGCCGCCTGTTCCGAACGCCGCGCCGGCAAGCGTCACTGTGCCGCTGTTGCTTATTCCTTTTGCCAGCGTGCCTTCGGTAAGCGTGAGTGTTACGCCGCTGTCAACCTTGTTTGTGGCCGCCGCAACGTAGTCCGCTTTTGTCTCAAGATTTTTCGCAAATTCAAGCGTTCCGGCCGTTACGTATGCGCCGCCGAGCGTTGCGCCGTTAAGCTTCACCGTTCCGTTGTTGGTTACCGCTTTGCTGAGCGTGCCTGCGTTGAGAGTGAGCGTTTTGCTTGACTGCACGTTGTTTGTCGTACCGTTTATATTGGCAGCGCTTGTTTCAAGATCCTGATTAACGTTCAGCGTTCCGCCGTTCACCGCCTTGTTCATTGCGGTTATACCCGTCAGCGTTACCGTGCCGCTGTTGGTTATTCCTTTTGCAAGAGCGCCCGTGTTCAGCGTGAGTGTTACGCCGCTGTTAACATTGTTTGTGGCCGCCGCAACGTAGTTCGCGTTTGTCTCAAGATTTTCCGCAAATTCAAGCGTTCCGGCCGTTACGTATGCGCCGCCGAGCGACGCTCCGTCAAGCTTCACCGTTCCGTTGTTGGTTACCGCTTTGTTCAGCGTGCCTGCGTTGAGAGTGAGCGTTTTGCTTGACTGCACGTTGTTTGTCGTACCGTTTATATTGGCGCCGCTTGTTGTAAGATCCTGATTAACGTTCAGCGTTCCGCCGTTCACCGCCGCGTTCAGCGCGCTGACATTAGTAAGATTTACCGTGCCGCTGTTGGTTATCGCTTTGCTCAGCGTGCCTGTTGTGAGGTCGAGAGTCTTGCCGGCTGCCACATAGTTTGTGTTTCCTTTTATGTAATCTGCGCTGGCATTCAGCCCCTGGCTGATATTCAGCGTTCCGCCCGTTACAGCAGCGCCGAGCCCGCTTGTTGCGTTTACTCCCGTCAGCGTTACAATGCCGTTGTTGGTTACCGCTTTGCTGAGCGTGCCTGCGTTGAGAGTGAGCGTTTTGCTTGACTGCACGTTGTTTGTCGCTCCGCTTATGTTGGCAGCGCTTGTTGTAAGATCCTGATTAACGTTCAGCGTTCCGCCGTTCACCGCCGCGTTCATTGCGGTTATACCCATCAGCGTTACAGTGCCGCTGTTGCTTATTCCTTTTGCAAGGGCGCCCGTGTTCAGCGTGAGTGTTACGTCGCTGTCAACCTTGTTCGTTGCCGCCGCAACGTAGTTCGCGTTTGTCGTAAGAGTTTTCGCAAATTCAAGCGTTCCGGCCGTTACGTATGCGCCGCCGAGCGACGCTCCGTCAAGCTTCACCGTTCCGTTGTTGGTTACCGCTTTGCTGAGCGTGCCTGCCGTGAGCGCCAGAGTGCCGCTTGACACGGAAAGTGTTCCCGTGTTGGTAAAGTTTGCCACGCTTGAACTCACGCTGCCGCCTATCGTCACGTTACCCGCGCCGCTTATCGCCTTGTTCAGCGTGCCGGCTGTGAGCGTCAGAGTGTCGCTTGACACTTTGTTTGTTGATGTTGCCTGTATGTTGCTTGCGTTTGCCGTCACGTTTCCGGCAAAGTCCAGCGTTGTAGTCGTTACGTCTGCCGCAAGCGTGCCGCCGGTGAATTTCGTCGTGCCTGTGCCGCATACCGCCTGACCAAGCGTGCCGCCTGTGAATTGTACCGTGCCTCCCGACATTGTCGGACTTACAACTCCGGTCGATACATTGTATTTGCCTGCATCGTTAAGCACAAGCGTGCCGCCTGTGCCAATAGTCAGCGCATTGGCAATCTTGCCGGCGCTGCCTACTGTCGTAGTGCCGCCCGATATTGTTACGTTTCCGCCTGTGAGCGTTCCGGTTATTGTGTTTGTCCCCTTGAACGTGAAAGCGTTAGTCGTTGTCAGCGTTCCGCTGCTGCCGACAGAAACGTTTCCGGTCAGCGTCGTTCCGCCTGTCGCTGCCGCCGTGATTTTGCCTTGCGCGCTGTTTGCTATGTTCACGCCTGTTTTATACTCGGCATTTTCAAAGGCAAGCTCAAAATTGCCGCTGATATTCGCTGTGACAGCCTTGTCCTTTTGCGCTTTTTGCAGCGTGTCTTTCGTTATGTAATCCGTACCTCTTTTAATCTGACCCGCGCTTACCAAAGGTGAAGCGTAGTCCACCTCGTTGTCGCCATTTGGGCTTTCCGAGAAGACGTACAGGTTGTACGTGCCGTCGGCAAGATCGCCGAACTTCAGTTCCATACCGGTGCTGCTTGAGCTGGTTGATATTTTCGCGTAGTTGGTGTACGCTCCCTTCGTAGGGCTGCCGTCTTTTGCGTCTTCCACTATCGCGGATATATACATTCCGCTGCCCTTGCCACTATATTTTATTGTTGGAGCGGTGTTGTAGGTTGTCTCTATGTGGGTCGCCAAAATTACTGTTCCGGTTGTATCATCCTCCACCATTTTGGTCACGCCGCTGCCGCTGGTCGGCGCCTGCACCACACTAACGCCCGTCGGCGCGGTGATGCTTGTGTCCTCCACAGTGAGCTTCCAAGCCGTGGGCGTGGTGGTGGTCGGCAGTTTGAAACCCTGCCCTACGATCACGCTGCTTTTGCCGCCTACGGCGGCAGTCTTGAAAAGCGGAGAGTAGAAGAGAGGAGATTTGAGATTGATTTGCAAAGCGGGGCGAACGCCGAAGTCGTAGTTGTTTTGCAGCCAGCCCCAGGTGCCGTTATACTCGACAAACTTCACTGTTCCAATGCCGGGCGTACGAAGCCACCATCGACTACCTATACCACCGGTGATCCTGTGCTCCGCCGTTGAAAAATATCCCTGTTCCGCCTCTTTAGCGGAAAGTATATACAACTTGTCCTCACAGGTAAGTGTATACAACTCATCTTCCGTTACTCCGACGTCTGTCAGGCTGTGGTTCGCTATAAGCCCTTTTGCCACTGTGCCTCCGCCGCCGGAGATGTCATACCAAGTAAGCGTGGTTGATTGAGTGCTGCTACCATACTTTTTCAGGGTGTTGATCTCATACTCGTTGACAACCCATCGTAGGTTTGAAACGGCGTAATCGCAAGTTGCGCAGGTGCCATTGCCAAACGATACATTGCTAATGACATTCGCACATATGACGTAGGCCCAATTGGCGTCTGTGTTATACACAAGCCAGTCTGTTCCGAGAAAGCTGCCGGTAGAGCCGGTGGTCTTATCCATCCGCGTGTAGGACACTTTCTGTATCCCTGCCGCCAGCGCGGGCGACACCGTGCCGAAAACAAACGACACGAGCATTAGAATTACCGCTGCCTTTCTGAGTTTTGTTCTTAACATTACTATCCTCTCCTTTTAGAGAATTTTGAAACTTAAATCCTGAATTTTGTAACCTTATCTATTTATAAAACTACACTTATTAAGAGTTGTGTAGTATTGTTGCCGGTCGGCGCTTCGCGCCGCTGTATTGCTCGCTGTGCTCGCGCTGTCGGCTGATGGCTGTCAGCCGGTTTTTCGCTATCTGCTATCAGCTGTCTGCTGTCAGCCGGTTTTTTGCTGTCTGCTATCAGCTGTTAGCTGTCAGCCGGTTTTTCGCTGTCAGCCGTCTGCCGGTTTTCCCGACTCCCGCCTTTCGTGCTAACGTCTAACGACTAACGACAAGGGCGCACCTCGCACTTAGCACTTAGCACCTCGGCATTTTGCTTACTGCTTAATGCTTTTTACCCGTCATTCTGCGGAAATCCGTTAGGATTTAGCGCAGAATCCAGTGTCTTTTTTCTTCTAAAATTCCTCTCGTTCCACTCGCGAAAGCCGCTGGTTTCTGCACTTCCGCTGCGCTCCATGCAGAAAGACAAAGATTTTTGTTTTCCGACTGACGACCTACGACCGATGACTGACGACTTTCCTACTCCCGTGTTTCATACTCCCGTGTTTTCTACTCCCGTGTTCTATACTCCCGTGTTTCATACTCCCGTGTTCTATACTCCCGGGTTTTGTACTCCCGTGTTCTATACTCCCGGGTTTTCTACTCTCCCGTCTGCTCTTCTCAAATCGTTGACGTAGGTGAGCACTTTTTTTCTTGACGCAAACTGCAGCGTCTGCAGCCCGTTCATTATGTCCATCAGTATCGTCTCGCCTATCCGCGCGTGTTCTTCCTGTAATTCCTCTGTCACTGTTCTCGTAACAATGCTGTCGTTGTTCCTGCTGCCGGTATTTCCAATACTTTCAACAAAATCTTCCACTTCAACGCGTTTCTGCCGCGCCGCAAGCTGGTCGTCTATCAGCTCTTGTATATCGCAGCCGAATATCTTTGACATCTTGTAGAGCGCCTTGAAAGAGGTAAATTTTCGTCCCGTTTCTATTTCCGACATATAGCTTTCGCATACCCCAATCTGTTTTGCAAGCTCTCTTTGGCTCATGCCTCTTGCCTGACGAAATTGTCTGATTTTTGTTATCATCGCTTTTTTACCTCCCGACATTTAGAACCTTTAAGGGCGCACTTAGCACCTCGCACTTAGCACTTTGGCGCTTCGCACCGCTGTATTGCTCGCTGCGCTCGCGCTGTCGGCTGTATTGCTCGTTTCACTCGCGCTGTCGGCTGATGGCTGTCTGCTGTCAGCCGGTTTTTCGCTATCTGCTATCAGCTGTCTGCTGTCAGCCGGTTTTTTGCTGTCTGCCGTCAGCCGGTTTTTCGCTGTCTGCTATCAGCTGTCTGCTATCAGCTGTTAGCTGTCAGCCGGTTTTCCCGACTCCCGCCTTTCGTGCTAACAACTGACGACAAGGGCGCACCTCGCACTTAGCACCTGGCACCTCGGAAAAGCGAAAAAAGCTAATGACCAACGACCAACGACTAACGACATTCTTCATTCTTCCTAACGCACAACAAACATCTGCGGTGCGCAGCGCATCGCTTCTTTTATTTTCAATATTCGGGTTTGTTTTCTGATTTTTTGGGAAATTTTGAGAAATGAACTTTGGTTCAGTTTCAAAGGAGGGGAAGAAATACTTAAATGACGCCTTAAACGAGGCGGCTAATGTATGTATGTATGTATGTATGTATGTATGTATGTATGTATGTATGTATGTATGTATGTATGTATGAAATCAGGTCAGACATACTCCAAGTTTTACACATTTTTGCATACGTTATACACATTTGACACATATTTCCCCCTCCTTTCTGAACAAAAGTTCATTTTTTGGTACCGGTTACAGGAATTTCAGCAGTTGGCAGTAGTTTTTCCCGTCGGCTGAAACACGCTCGCCGTATTTGTAAAATCCGTTTGCTTCGTTTTGGTAAAAACTAAGCAGTTTGGCTTCCTGCTCACATTCCAAGTACGTTATGCTGCCGCCTACAAGCCTCTGTGCTTTTCTGAGTATCGCAAGCGCATACCGCATCAGTTCCGCGCCTGATACCGTATGTTTGCAGTTTGAGTTCTTGCCGAACTGCGCTATCAAAAATGCCGATACGTCAAAGTATGTTTTACTGTCGTCAAGTTTAGCATGCGCCGCAAGTTTTTTCAACTGTGTATTGCTTAATATGCGCGACGGTATCTTGGCAGACTTGTGCGTCAAGGTGAAATATGCCGCAAGATTGACCGCTTCGTCAAACACCAAATAGGTTATCGACATTTTTCTTTTCGCAAATTCAACTGCGTCCGTCTTGAGAAAGTATTCTATCTCCTCGTTTTTAGCGCAGGAAAAGCCGGCTATAACCTTTTGTGTCCATTCTTCGCCTTTCAGCTCAAGCAAATCCGGTATGCTGACAATTTTATACGGCACGTTTGGCAGTCCCGCCGTTATCAAAGAAATTGTCAATTTCTTTTGCTCCGGTGAGCAGTACACCGTTAAGATCGGGCTGTTCAGTATGCTTCAGCGAATCCTGATACGACGCATCCAACGCATCAACGAAGGCTGCGGCTTTTTCAGGTTCTCTTATGTCAAAATCCGCGAATATACTTGAAGTTGCCACACTGCCGCACCTGCCTTTCTGTCTGAAGCCTCCAACACACGTCATTCTTAATTCTGCATTGCTTTCAACGCCGGTTTGCGCTACAGTATTATTCCCTCCCGTGTTGCGTACGGAACACAACCGTACTGTTTTCTGTAACCTGCGTCAACAGCCGAGGTCTGCTGTTTGTCCATTTCCGAGCTTATACGCGCTACTTCTTTGTCTATTTCAGCCATTTCTTCATCGGAGAACAGACCTTTTTCGACGTCTTCCCACGTTTCGTAGGTTTCACTGCCGATTGTTACCGTCATCGCTCGTATCCCTCATTTCCTCGCCCGTAAAGCCGCCGGATTGCGCTACGGCTGCGCCGTGCAAAGCACCGCAGGTTCAGCAGCTCGGTTCATCAGTTTTTCTGCTTTTACCCGCAGAGGTACGAAAATCTGTCAGGATTCTTTGTATATCTCATGCTTCGGATCCAGATAAATCAGATGAAACAGATTTTCACCTTCTATTATGTATCCAAAACAACGAAACCCGTCTTTGCCTGAAACTCCCTTGATGCCCAGCTGCACTCTGTCTGACGCGTGAAGCATAACTTCCCGGCTTTCGCCAAGTTTAGCGTTTATTTCTTCAAAGCGTTTGCACAGTTTTTTCGCTTCAGGCGATTTGTTGCTGTCCAAATTAGGACATCTGTGGTTGTGCGGCATTCGCAGTACTTCCTGAATACTGTGTCCGCAATAGCTGTTTAAGGTTCCGGCAATGTGTTTGACAAAATCTTTCACCAACAGCTTGTCTCCCTGTTTGCCGTGCAGATAATTATCGCTGTCTATGACACCATTCAAATTTTTGTTTTTCAGGCTTGTCTGCCATAATATTCTTTTATGGATTTCAGCGTTATTTTGTTTCTGCAGCGGGCTGAAAGCGGCAAGCCTCTGCGCGCGTCCTGCCACGGCTTCTCGCGGTGCGTCCTTTCGCTTAAAACGCTGCCGTCGGTCTCTTTGTCCTGTTCAAGCACTTTGTTTATGCAGTTGATTTCGTCCTGTGTCAGCGTGTCTGTCAGCCTGCCGTTCGGAATGTCGCGTGCCGAAACAAAGAATTTGCCTTTGTGTACGTTGAACAGCTCACGGCATACGGGCCCGTTTGCCCACGCTTCAAACTGTTCGTCAAACAACTTTTTGTCAGATGTCACAAGCCTTTCGACAAACGCATAGTAACAAAGCTTCTGCAATTTCATTGTTGAAACTTCGCCGCCTATTTCACTCAGTATGTATTTCGCTGTGTCAAATACGTTTGCCACGCTGCCGCACCTGCCTTTCTGCTTAATACCACAAACGAACAGCAGAATATATTTCGCCACACGATGTGATATTAAAACTCTTTCGTTAAAATGTCAACCCCTTTTACAGAATTTCTTTTTTACCCGCGTCTTTCTGCGGAAATCCGTCCCCCGCCGTCATTCTGCGGAAGCCGACAGGCTTAGCGCAGAATCCGGTGTCGTTGCCCCGCAGGGGCTGAAAAACAAATTACCAAGTACCAATTACCAATTACCAATTGTGGTGTCCGCTGAAGCGGACGTTATTGCTCGCTACGCTCGCGCTGACGGCGTTAAAAACAAATTACCAATGACCAAGTACCAATTACCAATTGTGGTGTCCGCTGAAGCGGATGTTATTGCTCGCTACGCTCGCGCTGACGGCGTTAAAAACAAATTACCAAGTACCAATTACTAATTACCAATTGTGGTGTCCGCTGAAGCGGACTTTGAAAGTTAAAACCGTAATCCCGTGTTTTGTACTAATGACAAGAACGCACCTCGCACTTAGCACCTCGCACTTCGGAAAAGCGAAAGCAGCTGACGACTGACGACTGACGACAAGAACGCACCTCGCACCTCGCACTCCGCACTCCGCACTTCGGAAAAGCGAAAACAGCTGATGACTAACGACTTTTTACTTCCGACTTCCGAATTGCGACTCCCGACTCCCGATTCCCGATTCCCGTCTTTTCTACTCCCGTCTTTTATACTCCCGTCTTCTATACTCCCGTCTTTTATATCCCCGTCTTCTATACTCCCGTCTTCTATACTCCCGTCTTCTATACTCCCGTGTTTTATATCCCCGTCTTTTCTACTCCCGTCTTTTACATTTGCAATTCACAATCGGGCAAAAATATAATACAATAGCAGCGGACAGAAAGAGGGTATCTCTATGCACGGCAGATATTTCAGACCTGAAATCGAAACAGCCTCACGCGAGGAACTGACAAAGCTTCAAAACGAACGGCTTATAAAAACTGTACAGCACTGCTACAACAATGTACCGTACTACAAAAAGGCTATGGACAACAAGGGTGTGCCGCCTTCTGACATTCATTCTGTTGAGGACTTGCACAAGCTGCCGTTTTTGTCAAAGGAGGATTTGCGGCTTGCTTATCCTGACGGTATGCTTGCGGTTCCCAAACGTGACGTTGTGCGTGTTCATTCAACAAGCGGCACAACGGGCAAGCGCGTAATCGCTTACTACACTCAGGATGACCTTGATATGTGGGACGACTGCTGCGCGCGCGCTCTTGCAGCGGCAGGCGCGACTCCCGACGATGTTGTGCAAATTTGCTACGGCTTCGGGCTTTTTACGGGGGGCGCGGGTATTAACGGCGGTTCTCACAAGCTCGGCAGTATGACTATTCCGATGTCTTCGGGCAACACGGAAAGGCAGATTCAGTTTCTTATCGATATGCAGTCAACGATTATCGCCTGCACGCCTTCTTACGCGGCTTATCTTGCTGAGGAGATCACAAAACGCGGGCTGAAAAATCAGCTTCATCTCAAAGCCGGTATTTTCGGCGCTGAGGCATGGAGCGACGAAATGCGCCGAGATATTGAAGAAAAGCTCGGCATTCAGGCGTTCAACATTTACGGTTTAACGGAAATGTCAGGTCCCGGGGTTGCTTTTGAATGTGAGGCTCACTGCGGTTCTCACATTCAGGAGGACAATTTCATCGCGGAAATCATTGACCCTGACACGGGTGAGGTGCTGCCTGACGGCTGCGAGGGAGAGCTTGTTTTCACAACAATCAGCAAAGCGGCTTCTCCGCTTATCCGCTACCGCACGCACGACATCTGTACGCTGAACAGGGAAAGGTGCGCCTGCGGAAGAACTCACGTCCGCATGGGCAAAATCCTCGGCCGCAGTGATGATATGCTTATCGTTAAGGGTGTCAACGTATTCCCGTCGCAGATTGAGGCTGTGCTTATTTCGCGCGGCTGCTCCGCAAATTACGAGATTACCGTAACGCGCGAAAACAACAGCGACGTGCTTGACATTAATGTTGAAATGACGCCTGAGATGTTCTCTGACAAGCTCGGCAGTCTTGCTGCCATGGAAAAGGATATTGTCTCAGCGCTGAAATCTGTCCTCGGTATTTACGCAAAGGTTCATCTCGTCGCACCAACCACTATTGCCAGAAGTGAGGGCAAGGCGGTCAGAATCATAGACAAACGCGGACTTTACGAAAAGTAAGGAGGAATTGCAATGGCGCTTAAACAGCTTTCGGTGTTTCTTGAAAACAAACCTTCACAGCTTCTGAACCTTGCGGATATTCTCCGTAAAAATGATATTAATATGCGCGCGCTCTCTCTTTCGGAAACAACTGATTTCGGTATTGCGCGTCTTGTGGTTGACAATCCGGACAAAGCAGCAGAGGTGCTGAAAGAAGCAAATTACGTCGCAAGCCTCACTCCTGTGCTTGCCGTAGAGCTTAACGACGAAGCCGGCGGTCTTTACAATATTCTCAGCCTGCTTGCTTCGGCTGAAATTAACCTTGAATACAGCTATGCTTTCATTCTCAAAAAGAAGGGCGCAGCCTGCAGCGTTATACGCGTCGATGACCCTGACAGGGCGGAAAAACTGCTCTCAGAGGCAGCTATTCCTCTCATTGGCACGGAAGATATAGCTTAGCTAAAAAAAGCTACTTGACGGAAACGAATATTATTGTAAAATACTTTCTTGTGACAAATATCTCGCCGGTGTAGCTCAGTTGGTAGAGCAGCTGACTTGTAATCAGCAGGTCGGTGGTTCGAGTCCACTCGCCGGCTCCATGCAAACATTAACTCCGCTTAACAGCGGAGTTTTTTGTGTCTTCGGTCATTGGAACTTTGGAAATTACAGCATTTGTTTCAGTTCTTCAAGCACAAAGATGTTTTCTTCTATGTCCCCGATTGTGAAGCGTATGTATTTCGTTCCTTTGTGAGCCATAAGGCGCGTGAGTATGCCGTCTTCAAAAAGTTTCCTGTGGATTTCTTCCGTTCTTTCTTCCAGCGTTGCAAGGATAAAGTTTGCGGCGCTCGGATAATATTTAATGCCGTTTTCGCGGAAAAAGTCTTCAAAACGCACGCGTTCCGCGGCTGTGATCGCGCGTGTGTCCGCGATGTAAGCATCATCGTCAAGCGCGGCATAAGCCGCCGCTTCCGCAATCGCGCTGACGCAGTACGGCTCGCGCACTTTGTAAAGCTGCGAAATGATGTCGCTGTCTGCCGCCGCCCAGCCTGTACGTACTCCGGCAAGCCCGTAGAGCTTTGAGAAGGTGCGGCAGACCATGAGGTTGGGATATTCGGCAAGCAGCGGAAGCGCCGTGTCAATATCGGGAGAAAATTCTATGTAGGCTTCGTCTGCAATAACAAGCACGTCTTTCGGAACTGCGGCAAGCAGCCGTCTGACTTGCGCTGAGGAAACAATACTGCCTGTGGGATTGTTCGGATTGCAGAGGAAAATCAGCTTTGTTTTCGGTGTGACGGCGGAAATAAAACCGTCAATGTCTATTCCGAATTCCGCGGTCATCGGCACTTCTGCCGCGGTGCCTCCCATAATTCTTGCTGTATCGGCGTAAACGGAAAAGCTGAACGCGCCGCAGATTACTTCGTCCTGCGGATTTATGAACGCGCGTCCGAGCATTGTGAACACCCCGTCAAGTCCGTTGCCCACAATAATCTGCTCCGGCCTGAGGTTGTTTTTTTCAGCGATTTTTTTGCGAAGCCGCGCGCAAGTGATGTCAGGATAGCGGTTTGCGAAAAGCACTGCTTTTGTCATTGCCTGCAGCGCCGCTTCTCCGACACCGAGGTTGTTTTCGTTTGCCATAATGCGTACGCGCGCTTCCGGCACTTCTCCGGGGTTGTACGGCGTAAGCGGCATAACGCACGGGCGCACAAGTTTTTCAAGTATAGTTTTATCCATATTTATTCCACCTTTGTTAAAGCAGTTTTTCCAAGGCTTCGTCGCAGTCCGCAAAGCTGTTTTCAGCTTCCGGCAGAAGTCTGCCTATCGCGGCAAACGTGCCTTTGCCGAAGGCGCTGAATGCCATGAGGTCGCTTGCCGTGTCTCCGAAAAAAAGCGGATTTTCCGCGCCGAAACGTTCGCACAGAATTTCAAGTCCTTTCGGCGACGGCTTGCATATTCCGCTTTCGCTGTGAATTACGTTTTCTTCGGGCAGCGGCTGCCAGCCTAAACTTTCGTAAGCACAGGAAAGTTCTTTACTGTCTCTTCCTGTATAAAGTCCGACGGGGAGCGGCAGCTCGTCCCATTTTGCGTGAATTTGCGGTGTTTCAAGAAGATGAAGCCCCTTGCTGTCTTTTGTGCCGAGATACAAATCATCGCAATATCTGCGAAATTCTTTGTACGGTATCAGCGCGCCGTATCTTGCAAGCGTCCATTCCTTTACGCTGCCGGAAAAACTTTTAATCTCTGCCGCAAGTTTTTCGGGCGTCGGAAATGCCTGCGACAGTCTTTTTGAGCCGTCTGCGGCTGTCATTGAGAGCAGCGACCAGGCAAGATCGTAGTCATCGTTGAACGCGCCGTGAAGTTTCAGAATTTTCTCATGCTCCGGCGTATAGCCTTCAGCATCGTTTTCTCCGCCGCAAAAGCGTTTGAAGCCGTCAAGTATCGACCGGCGGATTACTTCCGGAAAAGAGCGGCTGACGTCAAGCAGAACACCGTCCACGTCAAATATCAGCGCGTCAAATTTATTGTTTTTTCCGTTTTTTCCGGACTTCTCTGACATATCTGCCTCCGATAATTGCATTCAGCCGTTACTTGTGATATTATAATCCCTGTTCACAATATAATCAAGCAGCACTTTAACACACTAAAGCGCGGTGCTGTTATTTTCGTTGCATACTGCTATAATTATACATAGTACAGGACAATTTGAAACGGGGAATGTAAATGCAGAGAGTTCCTAAGGGGTGCAGCAATTTCGGCGGCAGCATGGCGGCAAAACTTGAATATTGCAGAAACAGGGCGATGGAGCTTTTTGCTCTGTACGGCTACCGTCCGTTCAGTCCGGCTGAATTTCAGCTTCTCGGCGATGTATGGAACAATCTTCCGCAGGCTGAGGCTGAACGTCTTATCGCGCTGACTTCTCCGTTCGGAGAGCCGTGCGTTCTGCGCGGCGATTTAACGCTTTCAGCAGTAACATACCTTTCAACCCATTTCAGCGATGAGGAACGCCCGCTGAGACTTTCCTACGCTGAACGTGTCTTTTCCGTTCCGAAATCACCGAAGCACAATCTTGAACAAACTCAGATCGGCGTGGAGCTTATCGGCTGGGAGGGCGGAGGCGCAGACGCTGAACTGCTTGCTCTCATGTTCAGAACTCTTGATTTGCTCGGCATTGACGGCGTTATTACTCTCGGCGATATGTCCGTCATGTCAAAAATCTTCTCGGACATTCCGCAGAAGTCTGCCGCTGTTCTTACTGACTGTCTGCAAAACGGCTCATACACCGCCTACGGCGAAACGCTGAACGCGCTTGAGCTTTCGGAGGAAAAGCGCGCGCTGCTTTCAGCGCTTCCGACGCTTCGCGGAGGAACTGAGACGATAGATAAGGCTGAAAAACTTACGAACGCGCCGCAGCTTTTTGCGCCGCTCAAAGCGCTCTGCGCTTCGCTTGAAAAACTCGGTTATGCCGGCAGAGTATGTATTGACTTCAGTTTCCTGCGCGAACTCGGCTATTACAGCGGACCTGTATTCAACGTATATACGAAAGACGGCATACTGCTTGGCGGCGGAGGACGTTATGACGGACTGCTGGCAAAGCTCGGAATGGACGGCGAAGCGGCAGGTTTCGCGTTTGATTTGAAAGAACTCGCGGACAACTGCAGCGGAAGTCTGCCGCTGCCGAAGCTTATGCTGTGGTGCGGCGCGTCGGACAGTTCGGAGGCTCTTGCGTTTGCTGAAACGCTGCGCGGCAGAGGCATTTCTTTTGAGCTGAGCTGGAATAAAAACAAAGAGGAGTCCAGGGCGGCTGCACAGCTTCGCAAATACGGCATCTGGGCAGATTTTGCAGGCAAAAAAATTTACGACTTGAACAACGGCAGAGAATACGGCTTTGACGCCTTTGACGGAGGTATTTTCCAATGCTCGCGATAGCGCTTCCCACAGGCCGCTCTCTTGACAGCTGCACATTCCTTCTTGAAAAGGCGGGACTTCCTGTCGCAAAGCTCAAAAACGCCGGACGCAACCTTGTAATCGAAGAAAAAGGAATACGTTATCTGCTGGCAAAACCGGCAGACGTGCCTGTCATGGCTTACCATGGCGCGGCAGACCTCGCGTTTGCCGGCAGCGACATGATTGAGGAGTCTGAAATTCCGCTTGCGGAGCTGCTTGACACAAAGCTGAACAGCTGCGTTATGGCAGTGGCAGGCACGGAAGACGCCGCGGCGAAATTCAGCGGCAGTCTTGTTAAACTCATGGGGCTGCGCGCAGCCACAAAATACACAAACATTGCCGCAAAAACTTTCAATTCCTGGGGCGTTCAGGTGAAACTGCTGAAACTCAACGGCTCAATAGAGCTTGCGCCCGCGCTCGGACTGAGCGACGTGATTTTTGACATAGTTCAGACAGGAAGCACGCTCAAAGCCAACGGACTTGTGGTGATAAAACAGGTAATGCCTGTTTCAATGCGCTTAATTTCCGGCGCAGGGACAGTTCACACGAAATGGAACAAAATCAAAGACACGGTTGAAGCGGTCAGACTCGCCGTTGAAAAAACGGAGGCATAATATGGAAGCGAAAATCGAACGCAACACAAAGGAAACGCAAATATCGCTCATCCTCGAACGTCCGGCGGCAAAGGAACGGCTGATTGAGTCAAACTGCGGTTTTCTCAATCACATGATTGATCTGCTCTGTCACAGGGCAGATCTCGGCATTTGTCTGAAAGCTCACGGCGACGTGGAAATAGATTACCACCACTTAACTGAGGATGTCGGCATTGCGCTCGGTCAGGCTCTGCGCGAAATCGCAAAGGAACACCCTGTTGAACGTTATGGTTTTCTGCTTCCGATGGACGGTTCACTTGTTCAGGTCGCGCTTGATTTCAGCGGACGGGGCGCACTTTACTGGACAGGGAAATTTCCGACGGAAAAGGCCGCTGATTTTGACCTTGAGCTTATCCCTGAATTTTTCAGCGGTTTTGCGCGCGAAGCAGGGCTTACTCTGCACATAGACCTGCTTAAGACGGATAATTCACACCACGCGGCGGAAGCCGTGTTCAAGGCTGTCGGTATGTGTCTCAGACAGGCGCTTGTGCCTGCGCGGACAAATCCCAGCACAAAGGGGCTCTGGCTGTGATACTTCTGCCTGCGATAGACTTGTTCGGAGGAAAGGTTGTACGCCTCACGCAGGGAGATTTTAACACGCGCAGAGATTACGGCGTTGACGCGCTTGACACTGCAAAAAGTTTTCTTGACGCCGGCTGCGGTTACATTCACATTGTTGACCTTGAGGGGGCAAAACTGGGGCATCCCTGCCATCTCAGCCTTCTTGAAGAAATTGCCAAACTCGGTATGTACGTTGAATACGGCGGAGGTCTGCGCTCTGAACAGGCAATCGGCGACGCGGTTTCGGCAGGCGCAGGCAGAGTTATGACAGGAAGTCTGCTCTTCACCGACGTCGAAGCGCCGGCAAGAATATTTGACCGGTTCGGAACAGCCGTAATGCCCTCCGTTGACGTAAAAGACGGCAAAGTCGTTCACTCAGGCTGGCTGAAAGGCACGGACACTTCTCCGGCTGAGGAAATAAGCAGACTCACCGGCTGCGGCTACAACGTTTTTCTTGTCACCGATACGGAACGCGACGGAAGAATGGCAGGGGCAAGATACGAGCTTTACGAGCCGCTTGTCGGCAACGGTTACGAAATAGTTGCCGCCGGAGGCATAACCTCGGTCAAAGATTTGAAAATGCTTGCCGAAACCGGAGTAAGCGGCGCAGTAATGGGCAAAAGTCTGTATGAAGGCGGAATAACACTCAAAGAGGCGCTTGACGCCGTAAGGGGTAAATAGAATGGCAGAAAAAATCGATTTATCAAAAATCAAATTTGACGATAAAGGGTTAGTGCCTGTCATAGTACAGGACGCGCTCTCAGGTGAGGTGCTTATGCTTGCCTACGCAAACGCAGAGTCGCTGAAACAGACGGAAGAAACAGGCGACCTTGTTTTCTGGAGCCGATCGCGTCAGGAATTATGGCACAAGGGCGCGACAAGCGGCAGCTTTATGCGCGTTGCTGAGCTTCGTCTTGACTGCGACGGCGACACAATTCTTGCGATAGTAAATCCCGAAGGTCCCGCCTGTCATACAGGCGCAGATACGTGCTTCTTCACCTCGCTTGCCGGCAGGGAAAACTCAACGGCAATGACCTTTCTCGGCAGGCTCGCGCGCTATCTTGCAAAGCGCCGTTACGACTCGCCTGACGAAAGCTACACGGCAAAACTGCTCTCAAAAGGCTCAAAACGCGTAGGGCAGAAGGTCGGCGAAGAAGGGCTTGAAACGGCTCTTGCCTGCGCGGTCAAAGACAGGGAAAATTTCCGCTACGAGGCGGCAGACCTTCTCTACCATCTTCTCGTAGCCTGCATGGACGTAGAAGTTCCCTTTATTGACGTGCTGAAAGAGCTTGCCTCACGCTACAAACACAAACAGGAAGATTACAGATGCTCGGAGTAATAGACTACGGCGCCGGAAATTTGCGAAGCGTTGTCAACGCCCTTGATTACATCGGCGTCCAGAATAAGATTGTGTGCAATGCAAATGACATCGCGACTTCCGAAGCGCTTATTTTACCGGGCGTAGGCGCTTTCGGCGCCGCGCTTGACGAACTTGAAAAACGCGGACTGAGAGACGCCGTAACAAATGCTGCCTCGGAAAAACCGTTTCTTGGAATATGCCTCGGCATGCAGCTGCTTTTTGAGACAAGCGAAGAAGCTCCCGAAAGAAAAGGACTCGGCGTACTCAAGGGCTGTGTGCGCCGTTTTCCCGACAACCTCGGACTCAAAATACCGCACATGGGCTGGAATTCACTGACAGTAAGCAGCCGGAGCGCGCTGTTTGCGGACACAAAACAGGACAGCTGCGTTTATTTCGTTCATTCCTACTACTGCTTGGCAGAAAACCGCTCTGACTCAGCCGCAACCTGCCGTTACGGCATAGAATTTGACGCCGCGGTGGAAAAAGGAAATCTTTTCGGCTGCCAGTTTCATCCGGAAAAAAGCGGTGCGGACGGACTTGCTCTGCTGAAGATGTTTGCGTCGCTTTTTGGGGGTAACCGCTGATGTTTGCGCGCAGAATAATACCCTGTCTTGATATTAAAGACGGACGAGTGGTAAAGGGAATAAACTTCGTCAATCTGCGCGACGCGGGAGATCCTGTTGAAGCAGCACAGGCATACGAAAAGCAGGGCGCCGACGAAATAGTTTTTCTTGACATAACCGCTACAAGCGATGCGCGCGAAACAGTCGCCGAACTTGTTACGCGCGTTGCGAAAAATGTTTTTATTCCTGTCACGGTGGGCGGAGGCATACGCACTGCCGATGACATACGCGCAATACTTCGTGCCGGCGCGGACAAAGTTTCCCTCAATTCAGCCGCGGTAAAACGTCCCGACCTGATTAACGAGGGCGCGGAACTTTTCGGCAGTCAGTGTATTGTTGTCGCAATAGACGCTAAACGCAGCGGAAATTCATGGGAAGTTTATACGGCAGGCGGACGAGTTCCGACGGGCATAGATGCTGTCGAGTGGGCATGCGAAGCCGAACGCAGAGGCGCGGGGGAAATTCTGCTCACAAGCATGGACAGAGACGGCACAAAATCAGGCTATGACCTTGAACTGACCTCCGCGACAGCGGAAAAGCTGAACATACCGGTAATAGCCTCCGGCGGCGCAGGAAACATGGAACATTTTTACGACGCGCTCACAAAAGGCAAAGCAGCCGCTGTGCTTGCGGCTTCCCTGTTCCATTTCCGCGAAATACCTATTCCCGAACTTAAAAAATATCTCGCCGGCAAGGGCATTTCGGTAAGACAGTAATGCGATCTGAATCGCCAAAAAGCAGAGCCTGAGGCTCTGCTTTTTGGTCTGTGCATAAAATAAATTGTGCGCTATTTTTTGTTAATCAGACCAATTATCTGTCCTGAAAGAAATACTGTCAGAAGCGACCATACAATCCTCTCCAAGGGTATGTACGTCAGTGAAAGCAGAAGAACTATAACGTCGGAGAAAATATACAGCCACTGTATTTTAATTCCGGTAAGATGTGAAATACCCATGGACAGAGCGTCATCACCGGCGCTTGCCGCGCCGAGTTTCACGCAGCAGCCTGTACCTACGCCGATGAACAAAGCCCCTGCGACTGCAGCGGTAAACGGCATATCCGCAAGCTGCTGCCACAAGGGGGGCGACAATGTTTCAAACAGCCTGTATGACGCGGAAACAGCACATATCGAAGTCATCGAACGCACTATAAAACCGTCGCCGAACTGTCTCCAGCCGAAAGCAAAACAGAGTATGCCGGTGATAAAACTTGTAACGCCGGGAGAAATGCCGAACCAGTTGTACAGCAGCAGACAGAAACCGATAATTCCGCCCTCTGTCACCTTGGAAACGGCGTGAACGTTGTATATTCCGAAAGAAATTACGCTGCTTGACAGCACAATCAGCAGATAACGGGCGGCAGATGTTTCCGCAAAGGCATTTTTCAGACGTACAGGAACGCGGCTCATTTCGGCTGTTACAAGAAAAAACGGCGGAATACGCCGTTATTCGCCGCTATTCTCCATGTCAGGATTCTTTTTCACCCTGACTTGCAGTATTCTGTGCTTCTGCACGTCAAGCACGTGAAAATCCCAGTTTTTGTAACTGATTGTCTCGCCCTTGCTCGGGAAGTTTCCGGAAAGTTCAAGCACCATTCCTGCCAGCGTATCAACCTCGTCAAATTCTTCGCTGAACGGATAATCAACCGCATCGGACAAGTCCTCAAGATTTACCTGTCCCTGCGCAAGCCAGCAGTTTTCACTCTCCTGCTGAATTTCAGGCGTTTCACGGTCATATTCGTCCTGAATGTCGCCGATGATTTCTTCGATAAGGTCTTCAAGCGTGACAATTCCTGCCGTGCCGCCGTATTCGTCAACAACTATCGCAATATGTTTCTTGGACTTTTTCATCGTTTCAAGCGCTTCGTCTGTTTTCATAGTTTCAGGAATAAACATAGGCTTGCGCATGATTTCCGCTATTGTTTTCTTCTGACCGCCGGCAAGCAGCGTCAGCAGATCTTTTGCGTAAAGCACGCCGCGGATTTCGTCCAAATCTTCTTCGTAAACAGGAATGCGCGAGTGACCGGATTTCAGCGACAGTTCAACGGCTTCTTCAATACTGCTGTCAATCTCTATCGCTTCCACGTCAACACGCGGCACCATGACCTCGGACACTTTAGTTTCTTCGAAATCTATTATGCTGTGTATCATTTCGCTTTCGTCCTCGTCAAGTACGCCGCTTTCGCTGCCTTCCGTAACTATGTGTTCAAGCTCCTCACGCGAAGCAAGTCCTGTATAAGAGGACAATTTTTTGCCGCTGATTTTCTCAACAGCCGAAAGCACCGACTGAATCACAAACACCATCGGCGACAGTATTATTCTGAGTTTCAGAAGCACCGGCAGACTGCGCATAAGCACGCTGTCCTGTTCGGAAATCGCGATATTTTTCGGCAGCACTTCACAGAAAACAACGATTAACGCCGTCATGACAAATACTGCCCATGCCGCGCCAAATGCGCCGAACAGCCTGATTGCAAGCGCAGTCGCAACCGCGGAAGCCGCAATGTTCACAAGATTGTTGCCTATTAAGGTTATGTTTATTGCTTTGGAAATATTTTCGCTGAGCCAAAGAAGCCCTTTCCTGCGTTCAGGATATTCATCAGCCAGCGCCAGCAATTTTCCTCTGCTCGAAGCTGTAATTGAAGTCTCTGCCGCGCTGAAAAAATTAGAAAGCACAAGCAGAATAAAAAGTAAAAGCAAACTCCCGTACAAATCAGTATCCAAAGAATTTCAACTCCTGTTTATCATGTTCTGACATAATTATAGCCTATTTTTCAAAAACCGACACTGCTCTGTCCAAAATTCCGTTCATACAGGCAAGAGCAACACCGTAATTTGTAATAGGCACGTTCTGTTCAGCCGCTTCTATGAGCCGCGACATAAGCTGTTTTCGCGTAAACATACAGCCGCCGCAGTGAATTACAAGCGCGTAGGGCGACAAATCTTTCGGAAAATCAGCGCCCGCGGCAATATCAACGGTCAGCCCTTCTCCGGCAATCTGCCTCAGTCTGCGCGGTATCTTCACCCGCCCTATATCCTCGGTTATCGGCGCATGGGTGCAGGCTTCCGCTATAAGCACCCTGTCTGTTTCTTTTAGTTCGCCGATTTTTCTTGCGCCGGCAACAAACTGTGAAAGTTCGCCTTTTGCGCGCGCAAGAATTATCGAAAAAGAGGTCAGCGGCGTTTCTGCGGAAAGCTGACGCGCAACCTCTGCAAACACCTGAGAATCCGTTATTACAAGGTCAGGCTGTTTTTTCAGCGACGCAAGCGTGTTCGGCAGTTCCTCAGGCGTACAGATGTACGCAGAACCGCGATTGTCAAGAATGTCGCGTATAACCTGCACCTGCGGAAGTATAAGTCTGCCTTTCGGCGCCTGTTCGTCCTGCGGCGCGACAAGAACAATCGTGTCTCCCTCGCTGAACAGGTCACCGCACAAAACAGGCTTTTCAAAATCAACCGGAGCTGCCGCGACAATTTCGGACATCAGCCGCGCGCGGCATTTTTTGTCATTCGCGCTGACCGCCGTAAACTCAATGCCGAGTTCGGCAGAAAGCTTTTCGCAAAGTTTCTCGGCTTCTGAAACGCTGATTAAATCTGCCTTGTTCAGTATGCCGAGAACTGCTGTATCTGTCTTCGCAAACTTTTCGCGCCAGCTGCGCTCAAACTTCAAGTCTCCGCAATGGTCAGCGGCAATAACAAGCAGCGCAAGGTCTGTTTTCAGAAGCATTTCTTCGGTTTTTTCGACGCGCAGCAGACCAAGCTGTCCGTCATCGTCAAAGCCCGCTGTGTCAAGAATTTCCACAGCTCCCAGCGGCAAAAGTTCCATACTTTTGTAAACTGGATCTGTGGTAGTGCCTGCCTTATCTGAAACCAGCGCGATATTCTGTCCGGTAATCAGATTGGCAAGGCTTGATTTTCCGGCGTTCCGTCTGCCGAAGAACCCTATATGCAGACGGTTTGCGCGCGGCGTAGAATTCAACCCGCTCATTTTTTTCGCACTTTCAGAAATCCTGACGCTTTGTCTTTTGCGTCCATCTTCCTGTAAAATTCGTTAATTTTGTCGAGTATCAGCCGTATTTTGTCCTTGTCGGACAACTCTGACGGCAGTTCTTCCATAAAAATCGGCTCGCCGAACTCTACGTAAACTCTGTGCGGACGCGGTAAGGTCATATCGGGCGCCATAGCGCCGAAAGTGCCTCCGCACCATGTAGGCACAACAGGCGTATTGGTTTTCAGCGCCATTATTCCGACACCGCCCTCCAGAGGCGAAAGCTCGCCGTCAAGCGTTCTGTGACCTTCCGGGCAGATAAACACCGAACGACCTTCCTTGAGAAAGCCCATTACCATACGCAGCAGCGCGGCTGATGAGTTCTTGTTCTGCTGAGAAACAGGCACCGCCCCCATGGCGCGTATAAAACTGCCGAAAATCGGCACGGTAAACAGCTTTTCCCACGCTACGAAACGAATTTTGCGCGGAATCGCCGCAAGTCCCACCAAAGGCGGATCAAGATAACT
Organism: Synergistaceae bacterium; assembly: GCA_045601305.1. GTDB lineage: Bacteria > Synergistota > Synergistia > Synergistales > Synergistaceae > Equadaptatus. The sequence continues at coordinate 6,437 of JAZRZG010000135.1, read as the reverse complement.
GGCATGATTTGAGGCAAAAATACAGGGACGTCCCGCAGGTATGTTTTTAACCCCGTGACGCGTATAGCGATGGTAAATTCCGAAATAGATAAGAAGAAGAAAGCCTACTATCCAGTACATAGTTCAATGACCTCTCAACATTTAGATTGCTGTTGCACAAAGCCGGACGTTTTGCAGAATTTCAGTTTAATGCGGAACGTATTTTCTGCCAAGCGCGCCCTGCACAGGGAGATATTTCAACGGATTCAGCACCTTGTTTCCCGCGCCGCGCAGTTCAAAATGCAGATGATTGCCTGTCGCGCGTCCTGTTCTTCCGACCGCGGCTATTTTCTGCCCGCGCTTAACGGTCTGCCCTTCATACAGATAAATCGCCGAACAGTGTGAATACCATGACCACAGCTGCTTGTCTTCGTGACGGATAATCGCGGTCTTGCCGTAGCCTCTGTAATTTTTGCCGTTAATCATGATACGTTCAACAACTCCGTCTGCGACGGCATAAACAGGGTCGCCGGCGCATGCCACCATGTCAAGCCCGTCGTGACCTCTGCGAACACCGCGGGAAATATAGCCGTATTTCAGCGGCCACACAAGTTTGTCGTTCGCAAGTTCAGGCACATCACCCGACAAATCCGGATTTAATTCAAGCCGCTGAGTTTCGGCGGCTATTGCGCGCTTTGTTTCTTCAGATTCTGCGGAATTTGCGTAACGCGCTCCTCTGCAGCGTTTGTTTTTACCGCGCTTTCCCGCAGACTTCGTCTTGCTGTTATGTTTTGTCTTGCTCTTTGACACATTATGTTTGTTTTTACCGCTTTTTACGCTCTTTGCTGCCGTTTTGTTTTTTGTCTTGGCGCTGCGGGAAACCTTTTCTGTACTTTTCACACTTTTCTGCGCTGACGCGGCAGGCGAAACGAAAAACAGCAGCAGCACAACAACAGCCGTCAATCTTCTCAAAAAATTATATTTCCCGAACATAACAGCTCTCCGTCAGACCGCCTAAAATTTTGCCGCGATTTCAGCCATTTCCGCCATGAGACTGTTTTTTACAGTACCGTTTACACAGCGTATTGAATGGTCTGCGCCTTCAAGCTGGTAAAACAGCTTTCTGCCCTTCGGAGTTTTTACGGCATTATATAGTTTTTCGCACGCTTTTCTCGGAAAAATTTCGTCCTTCTGCCCGCGGAACGCAATGAAGCTGTCCACACTGATTTTACTGACTGTCTCAATGCTGATGTCATTTTTAAGGGTGTTCATTATCGGCAGTCCGAACATATATTCAGCCTGTTTTTTCGGAAATATTCCGCTTCCGGAAACAATCAGCCGCGCAGGACAAATATCCTCCTCTGCCGCGCAGCAGCAGGCGGAAATTCCGCCGAGCGAAAATCCCCACAGCCAAAAAGGCTGACCCTTGATACGCCGTATGACTTCGCGCACAGCCTGTTTCACGTCGGCAAGCTCCTGCGCATAAGTTTTGCCGGAAAACGCAAGTCTCACCCATTCTTCCTGTCTGTCTGCGTAATCGTCGCGGTTGTGAATGTTTCTCGTTGTCTCCGCAAGCCAGCAGGTGAAACCGCGCTTGCACATCTCGGCGGCAAGCACGCGGAATTTATTGCTTCTGCCGAGATTTGCGCTGCTGAAAACACCGTGAAGCATAATGACGTTTGTGCCGTTCGCCTTGTGCGGCACAGCCTTTTCAATGCGCAGTTCTTTGTCGCCGTAGCTGCCGCAAAGCGTTATGACTTCGCTTTCCTTAAACGGCTTCATCAGTCAATCGAAACGAACTTGTAACCCAGTTCGTTGATGAGGGTTTCAAATTTTCCGTTCTCAATTTCCTCTGAAAGCCGAACAACCGCTGTACCCTTTTCGTGCGAAACAACCGCGCTTTCAACTCCGTCAAACTGTTCGAGCGCCTGTTTGATTCTTGCCTCGCAGTGCGGGCACATAATTCCTTCGGCATGTATCGTTTTTGTCATCTTACTTTCCTCCGTTTCGTTCTTTTTGCTTTCCGTCTCTATTATACCCGATTTTACGCCGTAAATGTTCGTAAAATTGAGACGCAGCGCATTGCTCACCACGCAGAAACTCGAAAGCGACATCGCAGCGGCGCAGAAAGAGGGACTCAGCTGTATGCCCCGCGGCGAGAATACGCCGGCGGCAAAAGGAATGCCGAGCGCGTTGTAGAAAAACGCCCAGAAAAGGTTCTGCTTTATGTTGCGAAGCACCGCGCGGCTCAGCCTAACGGCGGCGGGAAGCGACAGCAAACTGTCCTTCACAAGCACCACTTCGGCACATTCCACAGCCACGTCAGTACCCTTTCCTATCGCAATTCCTATATCAGCCGCTTTGAGCGAAGGCGCGTCGTTAATTCCGTCGCCTGCCATTGCCGTAAAATCTTTTTCTCTCATGCCGCGCACAATCGCTTCCTTCTCCTGAGGAAGCAGCGCCGCGTGAAATTTCTCAATTCCGGCGCTCTCTGCCACAGCCTTGACCGCGCGTTCGTTGTCTCCGGACAGCAGCACACAGCTTATGCCGAGTTCTTTCAGCTCCCGAACTGCCTGTTCTGCCTCAGCTTTAAGCGTGTCGGACAGAGCGGCAATGCCGAGCAGCTTTTCGCTGTCTGCTGCGGCAACCACAGTTTTACCCTCATTTTCAAGCCGGAGGATATAGTTATCCTCTTCGGGCATTATTGTGCTTTGTGAGGCGATATAACGCGGGTTACCGGCGAAATACCGTCTGCCGCGGATAACGGCAGAAACGCCGTGACCTGAAATTTCCTTATAATCTTCTGCTGAAAGTTCTCCGGTTTGCCGCTGTTTCAGCGCTTCGGCAACTGCTTTGGCAGCGGGGTGGCTGCTTCTGCTTTCAAGCGTGTACGCAACAGCTTCAAAATCATCACTGAACGCGGCAATGTCAGACACCTTCATCTTTCCGGTTGTGAGAGTACCCGTTTTGTCAAGTGCAAGAGCAGTGATTTTACCCGTCTGTTCAAGCGAAGCTGCAGTTTTGAACAAAATTCCGTTTTTTGCGCCTGCTCCGCTGCCAGCCATAATCGCCACAGGCGTTGCCAAGCCAAGCGCGCAGGGACAGGATACCACAAGTACGGAAACAGCGCGCGACAGCGCAAAGGCAAAATCGCGCCCGACAGCCAGATGACACAGTGCTGTCACACCTGCAATGCAGATTACGCACGGCACAAACACGGCGGCAGTCCTGTCCGCTATTTTAGCGACAGGAGCCTTCTGCGAGGCCGCGTCCGACACAAGACGGATTATCTTGGCAAGTGTTGTGTCTTCGCCGACGCTCAACGCCTTTGCTCTCACAAAGCCTGACAAATTCAGCGTTGCGGTGAATACTCTGTCCCCCTCCGATTTATCGACAGGCACACTTTCACCTGTCAGCGCGCTTTCGTCAACAGAAGCGCTGCCGGAAACAACAATGCCGTCTGCGGGAAACTTTTCGCCAGCGCGTACAACAAATTCATCGCCTGCCGTAATTTCAGCAGCAGGAATACGCAGTTCTTTTCCGTCTCTTACAACGACCGCAAAATCCGGCGCAAGTTTTGAAAGCCCTTTCAGCGCGTCGGTTGTCCTGCCCTTTGCGCGCGCCTCAAGCATTTTGCCGACGGTAATCAGCGTCAAAATCATGGCAGCAGACTCAAAATAGAGATGTCCTCCGCCTTTGCCAAGCACGGCACAGGAGTAAAGGAACGACGCGGCAGCGCCCAAAGCAACCAGACTGTCCATATTCGGGCTGCGCCTTGCGAGCGCCGCAAAACCGCCTGTGAAAAATCTTCTGTTCACGTACATAATTGCTGCAGTCAGCAAAAACTGCACAAAGCCGGAGAGATAAAAATCGTGGCACACGCCGAATATATGTCCCATAGAGAAATACATCAGCGGCAAAAGCAGACACAAAGAAATCAGAAGCCGCTTTTTCAGCTGTCTTGTCACCGCGTCGGCAAAATCCTCACGCGGTTTTTCGTAAAGCGAAGCGCCGTATCCGGCTTTGACAACCGCGGCAATGATTTCCTGTGTGTCGCCGCCCTCAGTCTGCATGGAATTTGTAAGCAGGTTTACGGCGCAGAAAGTCACACCGTCAACACGACTGACAGCCTTTTCCACTGCCTGCGCGCACGCCGCGCAGTTCATTCCCGTTACGCTGAATTTCATGCCTGTTCCGCCTCCGCTCTGCAATACGGTTTTTACCAAAAATCCGCTGTATATAGTATAATTCATATATTCATTTTGTGCTGCGTACAATGGCGCAGCTGACAGGCGGTAAGACATGAAAGGTTTCTTCGACGGCGCCTCACGCTCAAACCCGGGAGATGCAGGCGCAGGCTCACTTCTCGTTGATGACAGCGGAAAAGTCATCTGGAGAAAAGCAGCCTATCTCGGCACAAAAACAAACAACGAAGCGGAATACACCGCTCTGATAAATCTGCTTGCCGAAGCGCGCGCACGCGGCATAAAACAGCTTGACGTGTACGGCGACAGCAAACTTGTCGTTTCTCAGGTGACACGACAGTGGAAAATCACAAAGCCGCACCTTTTTGCCCTTGCGACCGAGGTTTGGCAGCTTGCAGACGGAATGAAAGTAACGTACAGCTGGGTGCCGCGCGAACAAAACAAGCTTGCCGATGCGCTCTCCAACGAAGCAATAGACAATAAATAATGCCGATTATTATTCTGAAAGGAAAAACGAAATGAAAGAGCTCAAAAAATTCATACCGAGAACAGAAAAAGACGACGCTGCCGTTTACGGCGCGGTTGCCGAAATTATCTCAAAGGTCAGAAAAGAAGGCGACGCCGGAGTATCCTTCTATAACGAGAAATTCGGCGGTCTTCCCGCAAAAACTTTTCCCGTCCCTGCCAAAGAACTCGGCAAAGCGCTGAAAACAGTGCCGCCGGAATTGCTCAAGGCGATGAAACTGTCGGCGAAAAACATTGAAAAATTCGCAAGAAAACAACTTTCCTGCATCAAACCGCTCAGAACTGACGTAATGAAAGGTGTCTCGCTCGGACACAGCGTAATTCCGGTTGACTCAGTCTGCTGTTACGTTCCCGGCGGAAATCATCCGCTCTTTTCTACGGCGCTCATGCTTGCCATACCTGCCAAAGTCGCAGGCGTACCGCGTATATGCGCCTGCGTTCCTCCGATGAACGGCAGCAGCCTGCCGCATCCGGCAACACTCGCAGCGCTGAAAATCGCAGGCGTGGATGAAGTGTACGCAACAGGCGGAGCCCAGGCAATAGCCGCAATCGCCTACGGCACACAGTCAATTAAACCTGTAACAATGATAGTCGGTCCCGGAAATAAATACGTAACGGAAGCAAAACGCCAAGTCTTCGGCAAGGTCGGAATAGATTTTATCGCAGGCCCCAGCGAAGTTCTGGTAATTGCAGACTCAAACGCAAACCCGAAAATTATCGCGGCAGACCTGCTTGCGCAGTCAGAGCATGACACCGATGCCTCAGGCATACTTGTCACAACCTCCGCGACACTTGCCAAAGCAGTTGAAAAAGAAGTGGAAATCCAGCTCAAAACGCTGGATACGGCGGACATCGCAAGCGTTTCCTGGAAAAACAACGGCCGCATAATCCTTGCGAAAAGTCTCGGCGAAGCTTGCGAAATCGCAAACGAAATCGCGCCAGAGCATCTTGAAGTTGATACAGCAGACCCTGAGGCGCTCAAATACAAACTCCGCAATTTCGGCTCACTGTTCATGGGGCAAGGCTCAGCGGAAGTGTTCGGCGATTATGACGCCGGCACAAACCACACGCTTCCCACAATGGGCGCCGCACGCTACACAGGCGGAGTTTCCGTCTTCAACTTCCTCAAAATATGCACCTTCCAAAACATATCGCCCGACGGTGTCGCAAAAATCGGCAAAGCCGCAGTGACAATGGCAGAAAACGAAGGGCTTACCGCACACGCAAACGCTGCCCGCGTCCGTCTGAAATAATCTCGTCGCAGCGTCAGACAAAAACGCTTCCTGCGGCTCGCAAACGATACACAAAAAGAAGCAGACCTTGCGGTCTGCTTCTTTTACTTGGCGTTTGTGCTATTTCGTTTTGTAACCGTCGTATTTCTTCTGTGAGCCGGTAAGTGCTACGCAGTTGTTGATCATGTCTTTAACTGACGTGCCTTTTTCCATTGTTTCAAGCCAGCCCTGTGCTTTGCTTGTGAGGGTTGCGGGTTCTGTTTTGCCAACTGACATTGTTGCTGTTGTCGGCCAGAACCAGCCGCCGTTTTCGTTGCGGCCCTGAAGCACTACGCGGATGTCGCCCTGTTTTTTAGCTGCAGGAAGGTCGATACCCTTCTTGTTCTGATACATAGCGACTGACGCGAGAAGACCTTCGTCGTCTTTGCGGACTCTGTTGACTACGAGAACGACTGCTGTATCTTTGTATTCCGTCTGGAAGTTGAAGTCGCCCTGT
>JAZRZG010000134.1:0-1457 GCA_045601305.1 Synergistaceae bacterium | reverse complement strand
TTTTCACCAGCTCTTCATTCTGGTCTGCGCTGCGTCCGCCAATTACTAAAATGCCGTCTGAGGTCTCCATCCAGCGGAAACGGTGATACCATTTTGCTTTCAGTTTTCCAACCTTGCGTGCTTCTGCTTTTTCAGCCCGCTGCTGCATAGACTCCATTGCGCGAAGAGCACCGGCTTTTTTCGCACGGAACTTTTTCGCCTGCTCACTGTAGCGTCCTGCATTTGCTTCAAGACTTTCGTTAACGAAGATAGTAACCTTCTGTTTTTCGCCTAAGTCGAGCACGACAGACGCTTTTGCCGCATCTAACGACACAATCCGCTTTGCAGCAGGCATGTCGCTTTTCTTCAGCACGGAGGAAATCTCCTGCCATGACATCTTACGGCTTGCCGCGGCTAAGACATCGATTATTTCTTTTACCTCGCCATAGTGCCCGTAGATGATTTCCGAGGCTTCTGTGGCAAGTGCCGCCTTCTTTTCAAACGAAACAATCGCCTGTTCCTGCTGCTGTCTGATACGCTCTTTTGCACTGAGTTTTACCTTTACCTCTTCAGCCGCTTTCTTTTCAAACTTCGGATAGTATGCCTCAAGCGCGAGGGAGAACGTCGGATATCTCGCAATGGGCTCGCGCATCGAAGACGCACACGGAAATGCTCCCTTTGAATCAATAACTGCATCCGTGTTGGATAACGTTTCAAACCATGCCGTCATTGCTCTATATATCGGACGAAGCTGCGCTTCATTTGCAAAACGCGCAGGCATGGACTTGGATATTCCAGATGCGTTGCAGATTTCTTCAGCAGTGACTCCTCCTAAAAGCAGTTTTTTCGCAAGAGCGCGGACAACATCCGAGTCTTCCGCGGTGATTTTTTCTGCGAACTCTTCGTAGGTAAGTTCCTCAGGACTTGTCATGTCATGATTATAGACCGCGCCGGCAATAATATCTCTGTCACGGAATCTGTGCTGGATAAGCGCGTTTAAGATGACAAAATTCTTATCTGTCAGAATCAGGTTTCCTTCATCAAAGAGTTCGATAATTAAATAGTATTCATTCACTCCTTTGCCTATTTCGATAAAACTAACGCGCTCAATGCCTTTCTGCCTGATGGATAAGACTTTTCCGCCTTCGATATATTTACGCAAGTACATCGAAAATCCTGACGGATTTTTCGGTGCGGGAGGGAGTTCTGTAACTAAATGCGCCCTGATGCCTGTTTCGCAGTAGAAAAGATACCGCGCTTTTTCTTCGCCGTTTAAGCGGAAGCCGAATGAGGTATTGTTATACTGATATATTTTGCCAATCCAGAGCGGAAGCTACGCTGCAAGCTCGCTTACCTCAGCTCTGACATCGACTCCGCTCATGCCTTGTTTCGTCGCCATAAATCCTAATATAAATAAGGCGTGGGAGCTAATATAATTAAACATTATTGAAAGGAGACATACATGCAGGTAGCTTTCA
>JAZRZG010000133.1:0-7098 GCA_045601305.1 Synergistaceae bacterium | reverse complement strand
GCCGTTCTTTTGCGAAGCCAGCTGCGTTTCACCGTTTCAGCCTCCTGTAATTATCATTTCGCCGCATCATAACATATTCACCCGGTCTGTAACTTTCAAATATAAAAGGGCCCGTACATATAAAACCATAAGGTCCGAATTTCTGCGATTTATCCAGCGGATTCCAGTTTTGCCAGTCTTTGACGGCGTCAAGAGTTTTCGCCGGCATACAAAGCATACCGCCGATTTTGTCCAAATACCAGTAACTTTCGCCAGAAAGCGTCACCACAATGTCGCGCTCCGTGGGACAGCTGACAGATTTCACATTCTTAACGGCATCAAGAAACCGCGGAATTTTATTCTTTTTTATAAACTGCACAGTCCGCGCGAAATCGCGCGAGGTCAGCCTGCTTCCGTCACTCCAGAGCAAATTCGGTTTAAGCGTAAATTTGATAACAGTCTGATTTTTTCCCGCGTTCACCGACCATTTTTCGGCAATCCCGGGAGCGTCTTCAAGCGTAAAAGGATCGGTTTCAAGCAGTCCCTCATACATCATGCCCAGCACCTGCCAGGAATACGCGCTGCTTGCGGTAAACGGATTAAGATTTCGCGGCTCCTCGACAAGCAGCATCCGCATGATTTTTGTTTCGTTATTTCGCTCATCGCGCATTGCCTGTCGATTTAGTTTTTTTGTTTTCTTAAAGTTATTGTTCGATTTTCGATTCCCGACTCCCGACTCCAGACTCCCGTTGTACAAACTTCCATTTCTCGGTTCCGCCAGCATAATCGTCCACATATTGTCCGCGGTCATACGCTCGGTCGTAATAATATTCTTCCAGGAATTTGATACTGCGGCAACAGACAGACGACTGTAAATAGGAACAGAAGGCACCAAATCTTCAAGCAGAATTTGCGCTTTGTCGGAAGCCTTGCGCGCCTCCTCCTTCGTTTTTGCCGTCACAATACCGTCAAGCGCCTTGTCAAGCGCCTTGTCGCTGATACCCGAATAGTTGTAGCCGCCCGGAATATTCATTGAGCTGTGATAAAAACCGTGCAGAGAGTCAGGATTTCTGCCCATAGACCACGCCATGACGGCAAGCGAATACTCCTTACGGTCTATTTTTGAAATCATGGCTGAAAAATCCATAGGCTCAGCTTCAACAGGAAAACCGGCGGCACGCAGACTGTCCGCAACCTGTTCGGCAAGCTCAGCGGTAGTGGGCGCGACCTTTGCCAAAGGCGTCAGAAGTTTCATCTTTTTCACAGGCTTGCCGTCGGGAGCTATCAGCATTCCGTCAAGCCCCCACTTAAAGCCGCGTTTTTTCAGCTTGGCGCGCGCAGCCGCGCGATTAAATAAATTCGCGCTTCTTCCCTGCAGCGCCCAAGGCGAAACAGGAGGCAGCCAGCTGTTAATCGGCACACAGTAGCCTGAAAAAATCGTGCGGACAATATTGTTCCTGTCAATCGACTGCGCTGCCGCCTGACGAACATACTTATCCTTCCAGATACCCTCCTGCGTGTTGATAAGCATAAAAAACGCGTGAAAAGCGCGCGCCATAGAGGTGTCAAAATGCTTGTTTCTGCTGATAATCTGAATATCGGACGGTCTGACAATGTCGCTCACAACGTCAAGGTCGCCGTTTTCCGCCGCTAAAATCTGCGCGTCAGTATTGTTCACAATCACCATACACAGCTTCTCAATCTTAGGTCCATGCACCTTCTGCGGGTCAAACCGCGCAGTCGCGGCAAAAGACAACGTTGCCGCCAAAAGACAGCAAACAACTGCCAAAACAACCGCCGCTATATTTTCTGCTTTTCTGTCGTTCACTATCTTCACTATCTATTCCCATACATCTTTTCGTAGTAATTCTGATACTCCCCTGAGATTATTTCTTCCCACCACGGTTTGTTGTTCAGATACCACTGTATCGTTTTCTTTATGCCGTCGGCAAATTTCGTTTTCGGCAGCCAGCCGAGTTCTTTGTGTATTTTTGTCGGGTCTATCGCATAACGGAGGTCATGTCCTTTTCTGTCCGTTACATAGGTTATGAGCGTTTCAGGCTTGTTCAGCTCTTTGCAGATAAGTTTCACTATGTCTATGTTTTTCATTTCGTTGTGTCCGCCGATGTTGTAGATTTCGCCTACTGTCCCTTTATGTATTATCAAATCTATCGCTTCGCAGTGGTCTTCCACGTACAGCCAGTCACGGACGTTTTCTCCTTTGCCGTACACCGGCAGAGGTTTATTGTTCAAAGCATTCGCTATCATAAGCGGTATTAGTTTTTCAGGGAAATGATAAGGACCATAGTTGTTTGAGCAGCGGGATATTGTTACAGGCAACCCGTAGGTTCTGTGATACGCAAGCACAAGCAAATCTGCCGCGGCTTTTGAGCTGCTGTAGGGCGAGCTTGTGTGTATCGGTGTTTCTTCGGTAAAGAAGAGGTCAGGTCTGTCTAACGGCAAATCTCCGTACACTTCGTCGGTTGATACCTGATGACAGCGTTTTATGCCGTATTTTCTGCAGGCATCCATAAGAACTGCCGTTCCCATTATGTTTGTTTCAAGGAATATTCCCGGATTTTCTATTGAGCGGTCAACGTGAGACTCGGCGGCGAAATTGACTACAACGTCAGGATGTTCTTCTTCAAAGATTTTGTATATTGCTTCCCTGTCGCAGATGTCTGTTTTGAAGAATTTGAAATGAGGATTTCCCATGACAGACGCAAGTGTTGACAAATTCCCTGCGTAGGTAAGTTTATCCACGCAGAGAACGTCATACTCAGGATATTTCTCAAGTATATGGAATATAAAGTTACTGCCTATAAATCCGGCACCGCCGGTGATTAAAATCTTCATTTGCGTACGCTCCTTCAGATTAGGTTGTAGGTTGTAGGTCGCTCGTTTCACTCGCTTGTAGTTTGTAGATGGTAGGTTGCAGAATTTTCTATTTTCTACCTACTACCCGCCACCCTCTGCGCCCTACGCTCTACTTTCTACCTACTACCCTCTATCTCCTATTATCCACCTACTGCTTTTTCCCAATTAAACTATTTAACATTTTTGCTATTTCTGTGGCTAAATCTTTTATTTCAATTATATCGTTATTTGCCACATAGCCAAGCCTATTGCATAATTCTATCTGCGTTTGAAGTTCATACAGCGAACCTCTTGCAATATAGAGAAAATGTGCTGTGTCTTTATCAGAACCACGCCCCTGCCCTTCTGCAATGTTTGAAGGGACGGAAATTGCCGACCTTCGCATCTGGTCAACCAAAGCATATTTTTCAGAATTTGGCATTTTATCAATCAGTTTGTAAATATGCGTAACAAGTTCCATCGATTTCTGCCAAGCAACAAGATTTTCATACACAGCAGCCATATATTAACCTCCGTATTTTAGGGTGTAGCTTGTAGGTCATAGGTAGTAGAATGTAGTTTGTAGGCTGTAAAGATTAGATTGTCGCTGGTAGGTTGCAGAATTTTCTGCTTTCTATTTTCTACTTTCTACCTACTACATGCTACCTGCTACTTGCTATCGCCAGCAGATATTTGCCGTAATCGGTCATTTTTAGCTTCTTACCAAGTTCAATCAGTTGTTCCGTAGAGATAAAACCGCGGCGCCATGCAATTTCTTCAATACAGGAAACATAAAAGCCCTGCCTGTCCTGAACAGCTTCGACAAATTCGGAAGCCTTCAGCATTCCTTCAGGAGTGCCTGTATCAAGCCATGCCATACCTCTGCCAAGCAGCGTAACTTTGAGCTCTCCCATTTCAAGATAGGCGTTGTTGACAGCCGTAATTTCTATTTCACCGCGTGCCGACGGTTTAACGTTTTTGGCAATTTCTATAACTCTGTTATCGTAAAAATAAAGCCCGGGGACAGCATAATTGCTTTTCGGCTCCTTTGGTTTTTCTTCGATGGAAACAACATTGTGGTCCTTGTCAAATTCAACAACGCCGAATGAGCGAGGGTCTTTAACTGGATAACCGAAAATTGTCGCGCCTGTTTTGTTTTCCATAGCCTGTTTGAGCACCTTAGTCATATCCTGACCGAAAAACACATTGTCGCCGAGAATGAGACAAACTTTGTCGCCGCCTATAAATTCTTCGCCGAGAATGAAAGCGTCTGCAAGGCCTCGCGGCGTTTCTTGAATTTTGTATTCAAATTTCATTCCAAGCTCTGTGCCGTTGCCAAGCAGTTTTTTGTAACCGTCAATATCATCAGGGGTGGAAATAATAAGCACTTCGCGAATACCAGCAAGCATAAGCACCGAAAGCGGATAATATATAAGAGGCTTGTCGTAAATCGGCAGCAGCTGCTTTGACACAGCTCTTGTCATCGGATAAAGCCTTGTTCCTTTACCGCCTGCAAGAATAATGCCCTTCATAATGATACCTCCGTTGTCACCACTGATTTAAAAACTATTTAACATTCTCATCTGCAACTTTTTGAAATTTTTACTCATTGCCATTGGTACTGCATATCTCTGCCTGCTCAGATAATTCTCTTAATTTTTCTCTCAACAGTTTCTTATCCGGCAAACGCAAAGTATAATCCGCCACAAGCGTGGGAGATAAACTGCGGTTTAAAGCATATTCAACCACGGCGTCATCCTTGCTTGCACAAAGAATAAGCCCGACACTTGGATTTTCATTTACCTTTTTAACATCCCTGTCAAGCGCTTCCAAGTAGAAATTTATCTGCCCAACATGTTCAGGCTTAAATCTGCCTATTTTAAGTTCTATTGCTACTAACATGAAAGAGACCTGTTATAAAACAGCAAATCAACAAAGAAATCCTGTCCTCCTACCTGAAGCCTGTATTCCTCACCCACAAAAGAAAAATCTTTTCCGAATTCAAGGATAAACTGCTTAAGATTTTCAAGTATCGCTTTGCGAAAACCCAATTCAGAATAATGAGAAGACAAATCAAGAAACTCAAGAACATAACTGTCCAATATTTCACTTCTAACCTTCTGGGGAACAAGCTTGGGCGTTTCACTTCCGCAAGAAAGCATATGGCGTTCGTAATAAGCACTGTCTAATTGTCGTTCCAATTCTCTTGACGTATAATTTTCCTTTACCGCAAGAGACAGATAAAAATGCCTTTCTTCATCGCTCTTTGCTTTAGACATTATAAGCAAATGATTTGTCCAACTGATTTGTGTCAGCATTGCCGACACAAATTCATCGTCTCTATAAGTTTCATAGAACTGCTTCATTCGATATAAGCCTCTGCGGTTGAATCCTTTTATGTTTGGCGCAACAGAGACAATATAGCGTGCTATCTCGTCAATTATCTTGTCACCGAAAGATGATTCCGCGCATAAACGCGCAACATTTTTGCCAACCTCAAAATACATCCGCACAAGTTCTTTATTGACAGCTTTCAGAGCTCTGCAACGGGCATTTTGGATAATTTCTACAAGTTTGTTAAATTCTTCATTGGCAATATCAGACATACGCGACACCCCTAACCGGCAATCATCTGTTTGTCATAAATAGGCAGCAGCTGCTTTGACACAGCCCTTATCATCGGATAAAGTCTTGTTCCTTTACCTCCTGCAAGAATAATGCCCTTCATCTTATCTTACATCTCCTAATTCAAAATAATGTCGCAGATTTTATCAACAACTTCAATCGGCAAATCTGCATACAGAGGCAAGGTCAAAACCCTGTCCGCAATATGCGCCGCAACAGGCGTTTTATCAGCTCCGGCAGTCGGCAAATCTGCGTAGCACTCAAAAGAATTCGTCAGCGGATAGAAATACTTTCTGGCAATAATATCCTCCGCGGTAAGTTTGTCAAAAATCTCGTCACGCGTATATTTATAACCGTCAAAAACTGCCGGGAAATACGCGTAATTCGGCTGTATGCCGTCCTGCGGCTTGCAAAGCCTTATACCGTCAATACCCGAAAGCCTTTCCCTGTAGCGTTCAACGACAAGCTTTCTTTTGTCTATCTCGCGCTCCAAATGCCTGAGATTGCAGATTCCCATAGCTGCCTGGAACTCGTTCATCTTTGCGTTGCTGCCGACAAACACACAGCGTTCGGGACCTCTTATGCCGAAATTTTTCATATCGTTCATTGTTTCAACAAGCTTTGCGTCCTTCAGGCACACAGCGCCGCCCTCAATCGTGTTAAAAACCTTCGTGGCATGGAAACTGAACATTGAGGCATCTCCGAAATTTGCCGCCGACACGCCCTTGTATTTCACCGAAAAAGCGTGAGCCGCATCATAGACGACCTTCAAATTGTATCTGTCAGCAATTCCCTGAATTTTCTCAACGTTGCACATGTTGCCGTACACGTGAACGGGGACAATTGCAACTGTTTTCTCCGTAATCAGTTCTTCAATTTTATCGGCGTCTATCGTGTAATCGTCAGGATTTATGTCGCAGAAAACAGGCGTTAGACCGTTGCGGACAATGGCGTGAGTTGTCGAAACAAACGTAAACGGAGTGGTAATAACCTCTCCGCCTTTCGGCAGCTGCAGCGCGGCAATAATATTTTCAAGCGCCAAATGCCCGTTTGTGTAAAGCACAACGTTCGGGCAGTCCAAAAACTTCTCAAGCTCTGCCTGAAAAGCCTTATGCTCCGTACCCATATTCGTCAGCCAGTGGCTGTCCCACAACTTTCTAATCTCTTCGCAATACTCCTCAAACTCAGGCATTGAGGAACGGGTAACCAACACTGCCATGAAATCACCTGATTTAACAAGCCGTTATGATGTCCATATTATACCAAATACGTAAAGGATTTTTTCAATAGAAATGCACTTCTTTATTTCTTTTGCAATAAAAGTATGTGACATTCACAATTAAATTGAGAACGCAATAGTTTGTATGATGCAGCATACAGCAAATTCGTTGGGAAAAATGTACTCATTAGACAAAAGTTCATTGGAAAAAGTGTAACAATGCGCTTGAAATTCATTGGAAAAAGTGTTAGATTATGATTAAGATGTATTGAAATCAGTTGAAAGAGGGCGGTTTGTATGCGCAGAGATCTTATGCAGAAGCTGATTGAATGGAAAAACAGCAGCAACAGGAAACCGCTTATTCTCAAGGGCGCAAGGCAGGTTGGAAAAACCTGGCTTATGAAAGAGTTTGGGCGTAC
>JAZRZG010000132.1:0-9404 GCA_045601305.1 Synergistaceae bacterium | reverse complement strand
GTAAAGGCATCTTCCGCCGGTGTGTCCGCGGCACTGAGGTGTGTAAAAAGTCCTGTCAGATTAAATCGCGGCGCAAAATTTCTTATGGCAGTTTCACATTCGTCAGGTTTGTCGGCATCAAGTCCTATGCGGTTCATACCTGTGTCTATGGCAATCTGCGCCTTGATTTTTTTGTCTGCAAGCGCCAAAGCGTGGTTTTCGTCAACAAGCGCCTGGGTGATGTCATATTTCACAAGCTGTTCTGCTTCTTCTGGAGGCGTGTAACCGAGAATGAGTATCTGTCCTGTTATTCCCGCATCTCGCAGCGCCATGGCTTCGTTCAGATTTGACACAGCGAAATTTTTACAGCCGGCATTTTGCAAGGCTGATGTCACCTGTTTTTCTCCGTGACCGTACGCGTCTGCTTTTACCACTGTCATTATTTCGTAATCGGGCGAAAGCGCTTCGATTTCACGCTTGCATATTTTGTAGTTGTTTACTATTGTTGCAAGATTTATCTCAGTCCAGCAGCGTCTCATTTCAGTTCACCTCTTGTGTTTATTTTTTTCATGCTTTCAGCGCATAAATCGTCAATGCCAAACGGTTTCAGGTCAGCAAGAATTTTGTCAAACAGTCCGGCGTTTTTTATGGTTTTTATGCTGTATGCGAAGTTCAAATCAAGCCCCCAGCACAGCTCTGTAAGTCTGTAATCGTAAATTGATTTCACAAACTTGTAGCTGCTTTTGCCGGTACGCCGTACTTCCCCCACAAATTCAGGCGAAAGGTCTTTGTAATGACGATGTCTTGGCAGAAGGTCAAACACGGTGCCGTTGTCTATCCGTTTCTGTACCTGAAAGAAAATGTCTATCTTGTCTGCGTCGCGAATCATTTTGGCAAACCGCAGCGCATGCTGCGGAATGTCTGGCGCAATATCAAGTTTATTGTGATTTTTCACCGCGCAAAGCAGAATTTCCTTTGTTGCCGCGTCAATGCCGTTCCAGTCAAACTCACGTTCAAGTACTTCAACGCCTAACTCGGCATGATCCGCGCTTGCCGCGTCGCTGAAGGTTTTATATTTTTCGTACTGCGGAAACCGTCCAGTGTCATGCAGGAGACCGACAGCAAAACACAATGGGCGTTCAGCTTCGCTGTCCCAGCCTTCCGACTCTGCTATTGCAAGGGCATTTGCGGCAACCCTTTCGGAATGTCCGATTTTATAGGCAAGCGCTGTATCAAACAGCCCGTTTTTGCCGTAGCGGGCAGTGAATTTCTTAAACCATGCCTGCGTACTTTCAACATTCAGCATCTCGTTATAACATCACCTTCGCATAAATTATATATCTTTTGTTCGCTTTGACTGCTTAGCGGCATTAAAACCTTTTTAACCGTCATTCTGCGGACGGCACAAGCCGTAGCGCAGAATCCAGTGTCTTTGCCCCGCAGGGGCGGAAAACAAATTACCGAATGACCGTACAGGGAACTCTTCCTGTCTGCTACAGTCCTATAACCACCGCAAGCTGCAATAGCAGCATCTGTTCAAGGTATAGTATGCCGCAGAGCGGCAGAAACCATTTCAGCCATTTTTCATACGGTATTCCCGACAGCGCGCATATTATCACACAGCCGCCTGTCGGCCACAGCAGCTTTGTGAGCCCGTCGCCAAACAAAAAAGCCGTACAGGCAACCTGGCGCGTGAGTCCTAAGTTGTCGGCAAGCGGCGCCATTATCGGCATTGTGATAAGAGCTTTGCCTGAGCCTGAGGATATTGGAAAGTTTATGAGCGTGTGGACAACGAGCATGAGCTGCGCGGCAAGTTTTGAGGGTGTCCGTTTGAGCAGATTGGTGAGCATAAAGGTCACTGTATCTATAATCTGCGCATCCTGCATAATCACTATCATTGCTTTTGCAAGTCCCGTAAGCATTGCCCCCCAGAACATTTTCTTTATGTTGTCCGTGAAAACTTCGCAGTATTTGTTCGGACTCCAGCCACATATAACAGCGGCAATTATTGACATTACGACGAAGAGCGCGCATAGCTCCGTATAGCCCCAGCCGAGTTTAATCAGTCCATACATGAGAATAATGAGCGTTACTGCCATATCGGCGATAACGAGCAGCATTTTAGTATCAAGCTTGCAGCTGTCAAGCTTTGCCGTTTTGAATTCCGCAAAGCAGGGATGTCCGTACAGTACGGATTTTTCCGGATGCAGACTGACTTTCCTGCCGTAACTGAGTATGTACAGCGCACTGCTGCCCATAAAAACAACGAAACAGAACATATGCCACAGTCCGGCGGAATAGAGCGGCAGTCCTGACAGAGTCTGCGCTATGGCAAGCGTGTAGGGATTTGTCGTTGCCGACATAAAGCCGATAAATTCGCCTACGGCAAGTATCGCAACGCCAAACATGGCATCACAGCCTACGGCTGTGCCAAGCGCTGCCATAAAGGGGTAAAAACCGTAAAATTCGGAGAGCATTCCGAATGCTGAGCCGCAGATGCCGAAGAAAAAGACAAGTGATACCGCGATAAGCATGGCATTTTTGCCAAAGCGTTTCAGCAGCGCGGAAATTCCCGCGTGAAACGCACCTGTTTCAACCATAATGCTGAACGTGCCGGTACAGAAAAACATTACGAAAAATATGTCTGCCGCCTCGACACAGCCTCTGTAGAAAACAGCGA
Source organism: Synergistaceae bacterium (assembly GCA_045601305.1). Classification (GTDB taxonomy): domain Bacteria; phylum Synergistota; class Synergistia; order Synergistales; family Synergistaceae; genus Equadaptatus. Next base: position 6,745 of record JAZRZG010000132.1, on the reverse strand, counting down.
ACAACCCGAGAAAATCTGTCGGCTTTACCGCTGCTTTGTCAATGTAATGGAAAGTACCGTCAACAGCAGTGCGGCGCATGACTCCGCCGATGTTCTGCACAACGTAGTCATAATTTCCTGACGGAATAACCCAACTTAACACAGCGGTTATGGCTGCCATAACCGCAATTATTACCCAGCTGTTGGGAAACTCGAATCTGCGTCTGTCAGACGGCATAAAAACACCTCTTTTGAGCAGTAATTATACTCCCTTCAGCACGTTGCGCAATGAGGAATTTCAGCCATTGACTGTTAGCTGTCAGTCTTAAGATTTTTATTTTTTCCGCGGCGTGCAGCCGCATATACTGTTTCCGGCAACTAAAAACGCCGGCCGGATATTTCCTGACCGGCTGTTTTGATTTACGCACTGCGCACCGCGTTTTCAAATGTACTCAGCTCACCATAAACTAAACATCTATTCACCTATTGCCTGTACCTCTGTATCTACAGCGGCTCAAAATCTGAGGCAGGGTGGAGACAAATCGGGCAGATAAAGTCTGCCGGCAGTTCTTCGCCTTCGTAAACATAGCCGCATATTTTGCACACCCAGCCTTTTACTTTCGGTTTTTCCTCCGGTTTCGGCTTGATGTGTTCAAAATAGTAGGTATAGGTTGCCGATGCCGTTTCATCCAGCACCTTTTCTTCCGTTACGTCGGCTATGAAAAGTGTGTGAGTGCCGAGGTCAACCGTCCGGACAACCTTTGCGCAAAGCACTGAGTTTGTGCCGTTTGTAACGTAGGTTACGCCGTTTTCAGCGCGTTCGTATCCGCTGTAATCCGCAAATTTATCAGCGTTTCTGCCGCTTGCGAAGCCAAAATGCTTAAACAATTCAAAATCTGCTTTTTCCGAGATTATCGAGACGTTGAAAACTGTTGTTTTGAGTATCATGTCGTGCGTGAAATTAGCTTTGTTCACCGCAAGCGAAATTCTGTTCGGCGTTGCCGTTACCTGCTGCACTGTGTTTGTAATACAGCCGTTGTCTTTTTCCCCGTCGCGTGCCGTTACGACAAAGAGTCCGTAGGAGAGCTTAAACATTGCGCTCATATTTTTGCACCGTCCTTTCTGTAAATAAAGCTGCCGGTTGCAGCCGGCAGCTTGGATTTAAGCATATCTGAACTGCTGTTTAGCTGTTTAATAGTTCTGTGCGTTGATTTCGAAGTATGCCTGCGGATGAGCGCAAACGGGGCAGAGTTCGGGCGCTTTTGTTCCGACCATGATGTGTCCGCAGTTTCTGCATTCCCATACTTTTACTTCGCTCTTTGCAAAGACTTGCTGTGTTTCGACGTTGGCAAGAAGAGCACGGTAACGTTCTTCGTGTGATTTTTCGATTGCCGCCACTGCGCGGAATTTCGCCACAAGTTCCGCAAAACCTTCTGCTTCGGCTGTTTTGGCAAATCCGTCATACATATCTGTCCATTCAAAGTTTTCGCCTTCTGCTGCCGCTTTGAGGTTTTCAGCGGTGCTTCCGATGCCTTCGAGTTCCTTGAACCACATTTTTGCGTGTTCTTTTTCGTTGTCCGCTGTTTTGAGGAAGAGTGCCGCTATCTGCTCAAAACCTTCTTTTTTGGCTTTTGACGCAAAATATGTGTATTTGTTGCGTGCCTGTGATTCGCCTGCAAAGGCTGCCTGAAGATTTTTCTCTGTCTGGGTTCCTGCGTACTTTGACATTGTGTTACCTCCGTTTTGTTTTATTATATTTTTTGCCGCATAGCGGCTTGAAACCGGTTTAATTTCTTGTCTTTCTCCGTCTTATGACTGCACTCGGGACAAATATAGCGCATTGAAAGCTCATAAGAGGCAATTTCTGTACCAAAATGTTTTTCAAGCAGCTGTTTCAGGCTGCCGGAACCGATGTCGCTGATCCGTCCGCATCTCTCGCAGATAATATGTTCGTGAGGCGAAACTGATCTGTCGTAACGGTCAGGCTCTCCGGGAAACGAGAGCTTTTTTATACAGCCTTCTGCGGCAAGATTGGCAAGATTTCGGTAAACGCTTGCAACAGAGCATTTGATGTCACAGCGTTTGCATTCGAGAAATATTTCTTCTGCCGTCAGATGTTCCATTGAGGTGTTTATTATCCGCCAAATCTGCGCTGCCATCTTGGTCATAGCTTTAACTCCAAAATAAGAATGATTCTTATTTGATTATACTCTGTTTATTTTTCGCGTCAATAAGTAAAACGGCGGAATGTTTATTCCGCCGTTTTTCACCGTTTTTTTGAGACATAAAACAGCCGGACAAACAGCCGGCTGTTTTATGTATATATTTAACTATATCTAACGTTTTATACCGCGCTCTTTATCAGTGCCCGGGATAGTGTTATCCAAAAGAGCCGCGCAAAGTCCTGCAACTGCCATCGGTGTTTTAAGAACAGCCCAGATCATGCCGCCAAACATCTTGCCGAAATATCCCACGAAAAGCGCCTGCTGAGATTCAACCCAGCCGGGAACTCCGAGGCACATAAGGAATGCAAAACCAACGATTACGACATTTCTTTGGCTGCCCATGTCAGCACGCATAAGGTTCTGAATACCAAGTGCGCCTATTGTGCCGAACAGCGTAATGTATGCACCACCGATAATCGGTGACGGCATTGTTGCTATAAGTGCTCCGAGTTTCGCAAAAAGCGAAAGGAGTATGAGAATAACAGCGCCTATTCTTACAACGTGGCGGCTTGCAACGCCGGTAAGCGCCATAAGTCCGATATTTTCGGTATAGGACGTTGTTCCGACACTTCCAAGCATACCTGAAATTGCACAGCTGAAACCTTCAGCGCCGAGTCCCTTGTTGATCTGCGCAGGTGTAGGATCGTCAACACCGGCAGCGTATGTACAGTTATGGTAGTCGCCGATTGATTCAATCATGCAACAGAAAAAACCTGCCATAATTGCTCCGATTGCAAGACCGGAGAATTTCGGGACACCCCACGGCATAAACAGCTTATAGCGAAACCATGGAGCATCAGCAACACTTTGGAGATTGATATATGCCGCATGTCCCGGTGTAAACACACCTGCCAGTGAAAGCATGAGACAAAGAAGGTAGGCAATGATTATTGCTCCGAGCACTGCAAAAATGTTGAGGAATTTATTTTTGCTGACAAGGCTGAAAAGAATGACAAGAAGCACTACCAGCAGCGCAACCGGCCAGTAATTGGCAGCATTGAACTGAATTGCCGTAGGCGCCAGCGTAAAGCCTATTGCCATAATTGTAGGACCGATTACAACAGGTGTTATGAATTTGCGAACTTTGCCGATTATTCTCGTGTAACCGAGTACGCCGAGAGTAATACCTCCGGCTATAAGCGCGCCGCCGACATACTGCATCACAACATCTGCGCCCATCATTTTGTACGCGCCGACTATTGTAAGTATCGGCGGTATAAAGCTGAAACTTGAACCCTGAACAATCGGAAGACCGCTTCCGAGTTTCGGATGAGTCTGAATAAGCGTTGCAATACCCATTGCAAAGTAAACACAGCCTATAAACGCGCCTATCTGCGCTGTGGTCATGCCCATTGCGGGACCGCAGATAAGAGGTACAAGCGTTGTTGCGCCGAACAGCGTCAAAACGTGCTGTGCACCTGCAAGAATCGCTATACCGAGTGGCGGCTTATCCTCTACGCTGTACACTATGTTCTTGTTTGCCATAACCATTCCCCTTTCATCACCTGAGACAAATCCGCAAAAAAGCGGCTCCGCCAGAGAGCCGCGCATATTTGTCACATATATGCCGCAGTCCTTGGCAACCTCTCAGGATTAACCTTAAAGCACTGCAAATAATGTTAGTCAGTTTACAAACGTTAGTCAAGCAATAACCATAAAAAACGTACAGATTTCTGCCAGATTTCTGCCGATTTGTTATATACTTTAGAAAGATAATTGGAGGTGTGGTCATGGCGCTTTGGGATATCGTAGGACCTGTTATGATTGGTCCATCTTCAAGTCATACGGCAGGCGCGGCACGTATTGGTCTGCTTACGAAAATGCTGTGGGGAAAACCGGTGAAAAATGCAACGCTGTATCTTCGCGACAGCTTTCTCACGACAGGCAGAGGTCACGGCACGGACAAAGCCTTAATCGCAGGGCTGCTCGGTATGCGTCCGGACGACAAACGGCTGAAAAATTCCTTTGAAATAGCTGAAAAGGCGGGGTTAAACTTCACCTTTGCAGGCGAAAAGGTTATCGGCGCTCATCCTAATTCGGTAAGAATTGTGCTGGAGGAAGACGGAAGAACGCTTGAAACCGTATGCTACTCTGTCGGCGGAGGACTGATTTCGCTGCACAAACTTAACGGAGCGCGGCTTGACATAAGCTGCGACCTTCCAACACTGATTGTGGCATCTGAAGATAAAGCAGGCACAATCTCCGCCATAACAACGTATATAAACAAATGCTCTGTCAATATCGCAACCATGAAAGTGTCGCGCGAAACACGCGGCGGCAGCGTCACAATGACAATAGAACTTGACTCTGAGCCGGAAGACCCGTTGTTCGCAGAAAAAATTCCCAGTCTGCACCCCGCGGTCAAAAGTGTGCGGCTGCTGAAAGGAGTGCTCTAAATGCTGAAAGCTGCCGAAACAATCATCAGAACAGTACAAAAAGACAACCTCGGCATCGCTGACGCGATACTCAAGCTCTGCGCGGCGGATACAGGCATTGGCGAAGCTGAAATCCGCAGCAGAATGCGCGAAAGATTGTGCGCAATTTTTGAGAGTGTTGACGATGCAAAAGCAAACATTGAGCCTCTGCAGTTTGGGCAAATTCCTGAGCTTAATTTCAGCGACGATGCTTTCAGCGGCGAATTCACGCTTCTGGCAGCAAGAAACGCTATTCTGGTATCAAAGCACAACGCAACAATGGGGCGCGTTGTAGCAGCGCCTACAGCCGGCAGTTGCGGCATAATCCCCGGAATATTTTCCGCATGGAAGGAACTCCGCGGAGATGCTGACTGTGACGCGAAACTCACAGACGCGCTTATAATTGCCGGAGCAGTCGGCGAAGTGATAGCAACGCGCGCCACACTTGCAGGCGCTGAGGGCGGCTGTCAGGCAGAATGCGGCGCAGCCTCCGCAATGGCTTCCGCAGCGCTTGTATATCTGCGCGGGGGCACAGCGGAGGAGTGTATGCACGCAGCGGCACTGACAATCAAATCATTGCTCGGTCTTGCCTGTGACCCTGTAGGCGGCATCGTTGAATGTCCCTGCATCAAAAGAAACGGTATGCTCGTCGGCAACGCAATTCTTGCCGCCGACCTTGCTCTTGCCGGAGTGCGTTCACTGATACCGCTTGACGAAGTTATAGACACAATGAAAGAAATCGGACAAATGCTGCCTCCCGCAATCAGAGAAACATCGCTCGGCGGTCTGGCACAAACCCCGTCTGGTCTTGCACTTACAGCCAAACTCAAAGGAGAATAAAAATGGACAGAAGCATACTTGCAGACGAGATACACAGCATAAAGGAACCGCACCATAACTGCGCGCAGTCAGTTCTTCTTGCCTTTGCAGACAAAATTGATCTGCCCAAAGAGGAGTTGTTCAAACTTGCTTCAGCCTTCGGCGGCGGAATGGGAAACGGAGAAGCCACCTGCGGCGCGCTCTGCGGCGCGGCAATAGCAATAGGATATCTGCACAGCAAAAACAATGAGCTTTCCAAATTCGCGGCAGCAAGAGTGCTTGAAGCTTTCAAGCAGCGTACAGGCTCAACTATTTGCAGAGAAATCAAAGGCACAAGCACAGGCAAGCCGCTCTGCAGCTGCAATGACTGCGTAAAAATCGCAGCTGAGCTTGCGCAGAAAGAACTGGGACTGTAACCTTACAAAGTATCACAAATCATTGAATAGAGGTGTTTACGATATGGAATTACTGGACATTATTCAAAAACGTTTTTCATGCAGAAAATTTGACGACCGTCAGGTGGAACAGGAAAAGCTTGATGCAATACTCAAAGCAGCTATTTCTGCTCCGACAGCAAAAAATATCCAGCCCTTTCACATTTGGGTAATCCGCTCCGAGGATGCTGTCAAAAAAGTGAACGAAACTACTCCCTGCGGCTTCGGAGCAAAACTTATGCTTGTCATAGGCGGAAACAAAAAAGATGCCTTTGTACGACCCTTCGACGGCAGAAATTTTGAAGACGTTGATGCATGTATCGTTGCAACACATATTTTGCTTGAAACAGAAGCTCTCGGTCTCGGAACAACATGGGTAGGTTATTTTGACGAACCGAAACTCAAAGAACTGTTCCCGGAAATGAAAGACTATGACCTGATTGCGATTTTCCCAATAGGTTACCCTGCCGCGGAACCATCACCAATGCATTTCACAAGAAAAAGCAAAGAAGAGCTGGTCAGCGAACTTTAACGGACAAAATATAGTTTAAGGAGTTTTCGCCATTCCAAGGCACTGTTTTATGTCAGCCGTTACGTTATTGGTTACTTTCTAAACGTGGCAAAGATTTTGCCTGTTGTCTGCAGCCGAGCTGCAAGGTGTCTATGTCAGTATATATTTTACAGTTTTATCCTGTGGCAAAACGTGAGTGCAAAAAAAATGAGAGTCAAGAAATAAATTCAAGACTCTCAAATTTAATTAGTATCGGCGGCGACCTACTCTCCCACAGATACCCTCTGCAGTACCATCGGCGATGGGGAGCTTAACTGCCGGGTTCGGCATGGGACCGGGTGTGTCCTCCCCTCTATGGCCACC
>JAZRZG010000131.1:0-11654 GCA_045601305.1 Synergistaceae bacterium | reverse complement strand
GGATATGCCTCTTAGCGGAATAGGAGGCATAGAGACGTGGAAGGATGCCATCGAATATATCAGGATAGGGTGTTCGAACGTTCAGGTATGTACTGCCGTGATGCAGTATGGATACAGGATTATCGACGACCTGATTGCCGGTGTTCAGGATTATATGGCACGCCACAGTGTGAAGCGGCTCTCGGATATCGTGGGTGAGGCTCTCCCGCAGTTCGTTTCGCCGGACAAACTGGACCGCGATACATTCGTACTCCCAAGATTCGACAAGGAGAAATGTATAGGTTGCGGACGATGCTACATCTCCTGCTATGACGGTGGCCATCAGGCGATAAAATTCAATCCGGACACTCGCAGACCGTCCATTCTTGGGAAGCGTTGTGTCGGCTGCCACCTCTGTATGCTCATTTGCCCGGTCGGTGCCATATCCTCTGGAAATAGGATACCGAAACCATAGTAATGGTATGAACAAAGTCTCTTCCAGCTTTCACAGATGCCTGGTCGGAAGTGCGGACAGAGCCGCCGTATCCGCGATTGCGGATATACTTGCGACCACGTGTTTTGGCCGCTGTAACACCTTTTGCGGAGCCTGACATCTCCTCGAAGGCGATAGAAGGAAGATACTTCAAATACTTAAAATTCCTTTGTGTACTTTTATTGTGCAAAAGTTATCTAAATATCTGTTAATAAGTCTGTTAATAATTTGGGGTTTATTCCTTTGCGTTACTCTAATAGGCGAATAAATTGCTATATTTTGTTACCCGTTTGTTACTTTGTGTTGTTTTCTCTTGCACGGTAAATTTATATTTTCTACCTTTGCTGTCGTAACAAACAAACCTTAGTAACTATGGCACGTCCAAAGAAAACAGTAAAGGCCAAAGAGCCTGTACGTATCAGGTTCAAAGAACTGAACAACGGCAACAAGTCTATTTATCTGGACATCTACAGAGACGGTAAGCGCACCTACGAATTTCTAAAGCTGTATTTAGTCCCTGAGACTACACCCGTAGCGCGCACACAGAACGAAGCCGCCCTACTGCAAGCAAATCAAATCAAGTCGCAACGTATTATAGAGCTGGGCAATACTCAGGCCGGTATAACCATTGACCCGAAAAAAGGCAAACTGTTACTGTCTGAGTGGTTACAGATATATTACGAAATGCAGCAAAAGAAAGGCCGCCGCAGTCTTCCACAGCTCAAAGGACAAATACAAATTATCAATTCATATAACCCGTACGCCGTTATGAAAGATTTAGACACGGCGTTCTGTCTGGGCTTCATAGACTACGTACGTAGCGGGTACGTGGTACGTTCACGCTCAAAGAAAGCCAAAGAGCAGCCGGACGCACAGCCGCGCCACTTGGCCCCGAAGACAGCGCAGGACGTTGAAATAACGCTGAAATGCGCGCTCAAAGCGGCTATACAGGCGGGTATTATAGACCGCCACCCGTTCGCGGGTATTTCCAAAGCTGATGAAATAAAAGTCCCGGAATCTAAACGCACGTTCTTAACCATAGACGAAGTAAAAGCGCTGATGGCTACACCGTGCAAACGTGAGGACGTGAAGAACGCGTTTCTATTTTCGTGCTTTTGCGGTTTGCGCTGGTCCGATACGTCCGCGCTGACGTGGGGGAACATCGAACAGGAAAACGGCAAATATCATATAGCGCTGATTATGAAAAAGACACGGGAACCGCTATATTTGCCACTGAGCAAACAGGCGCTTAGCTATTTGCCTGTACGTGGAATTGCCGCCAGTACGGACATAGTGTTTAAGACGCTGCCAGAACTGGCGTACGTAAACAAGCATTTGAAGACGTGGGCCGCAGCTGCCGGGATAACTAAAAACGTTTCGTTCCACATATCGCGCCACACTTTCGCCACCACGTCGCTAACGCTGGGCGCGGACCTCTACACTACGTCGAAGCTGTTAGGCCACGCCAGTATACAGACTACGCAGATTTACGCTAAGATAGTCAACAGCAAAAAAGACGAAGCCGTAGCACTGTTTGACACCGCGTTTTAATACAGGCCAGTTAACCCACTTTGTAGAACCGATAAACCGTATTAGTTGAATATGGAAACCGATAGAGAAATAAGACTGTTAGTAGCGTCAAATCTGATAGCGGAACTATTCACGCCAGAGACAGACGACCCGTACGGGCTACCTGTCATATTTGAAGAAACGGCCCGTACCTATCTGGACCCGCAGAAATTCTCAGAGCATATACAGGGGCTGGCAAAGTCTGGAACCGAAATAGAGTTATACGCAGAATTTCGCACGGCGGTAGACTATCTGAACCGCTACAAAGATGAAATAGCGAATACCAGCCCGGACCGCTACGAACTGCCAGACGGCAGCTATACCGGGGTTTTTGGACTTTGCCTATATACCCTTACTGAGCTGGCGAAATTATACTGTACTAAAATTTACAAGCAGCTAAAGCGAGCCGAAAGGAAACGCCACGGCATACCAGAGGGCAGCGCGGCCACCATCACTGAGGAACCAGCCGGAAACGTGGCCGCTACCGTTGAGGCCCCGCGCCACGACGTACCCGCAAACTGGCCGGAAATGCTCAGAACTGACAAAGCTATAAAGCTGGCGTATGCGCTTGAAGCGACCGGGTATCTTAACGAAGACTGGCAGCCGGGGCCGAAGCTGTATAAAGCAAGCAGCGGCAATTTCAACGCTGCAAAGGCTTCATACGTGGCACAGAAATTTAGAGACTACCTCAAAAAAGGCCAAAGCTACAGCCCGGAATTTACTCGGTACTGGAATAAAGATTTAAAACGCCGTTCAAAACTAACAAAGCCAATTTCAGAGATAGACACTATAGTAGCAGAACTGAACAGACAGTAACAAACAATTCATATTTTTATTAACTCAAAACCTTAGTAACAATGAAAGCAAACATTTTCACAGAGACAGCCGTTAACATCTGGGCAAACGTAAAGTATTATTTTGAGGGCCTGAGACTGGCGAAGTACGGGCCTATGTATAAAGACGAAGCCGAAGCCGGGCGCGAGATAATAGACCGCCTACAGGCTGAAAACAGACTGTTACGCGAACAGTACGCCCGCCAGTCCGAATTAGTGCGGACGCTGGCAGCTGGGAAGTAAGACCCGCGGTTTTCAATAGCAATCAAACAACCGCCGCCCGTCGCCCTGTCTATTCAGGACGGCGGGTTTTTTCTATGCTGTCTTTGGTATGCTGCCAGAACACCCGCAGCGCTGCCAGATTTGGCCGCTACAGGCCGTTTGCCGTCTGGACGGGTAATTTATCCACCTGAGCTATAAACGTCCCCAAACGGGCTATTTTAGGCCGTATCCGTGCCGGTAGTCAGGGTATCTGTTCCAGAACAGGCGTAAACCGTGCTACCGTCCCTATTTTACGACATACCCGAATAAGCGTATATAAAAAATATATACACTGTCTATATTATTAAATTATTGCAAATTAGATATATACATTAGTTGCTTTAAAGTGTTCCTTTAGGTTACTTTGTGCCAGAGTTTCGAAACCAAAACAGATTTTATTAACTCAAAACCTTAGTAACAATGGAACAGACAAAGAAAATGAATGGCGCAGAACTTATAGAAGCAATGCGCGCAGCCGTAAACCCACGGCACGACGTACCCGCAGACTGGCCGGAAATGCTCAGAACTGACAAAGCTATAAAGCTGGCGTATGCGCTTGAAGCGATCGGGTATCTTAACGAAAATTGGCAGCTGGGGCCGAAATTGCGCGACAAAAGAACCGGCCTCGTTAACATCTCAAGGGCTTCATATGTGGCACAGAAATTTAAAAACTACCTCAAAAAAGGGCAAGCCTACAGCTCGGTATTTACTGAGTACTGGAACGTAAATATAGTTCGTACGCGTAGAGAGCAAAACGGGCCAGTACCAGAGATAGACGCGATTTGCCGATTACTGGTAACTGCATTACCAATGACTGAAGAAGAAAAAGACTTTTCCAGTGAGCTTTATGCTTATTCGCTGTCTATGATAGAGCTTCAAAAGGACATCACGCAGCTTATTTGTAACGCTCTGTGGGATAGTCGGGACTGGCGTTTTTTTAGGGATTTTGTAAGAAACGCTTTTCCTGATGATATGAAAATATCACAAGCCTTTGACCGATTTACGGGCAACCTCTTAACCGCCGCTGTAAACGAAGCTACCGCGATTATGGCGGAATTCCCGGAAGAATAACTACAGCTACCATCAGAGAGAGACGGGCGGCCACCGTGCGTCGCCTGTCTCTTTCACTACCGTACTGGTATAACCAAAGAATTTACACTATATGGAAGTTAACGGAAAACCTATGCTGTCTACAGCGGAAGCCGCCGAATTTTTGGGGCTTACTGTTGGGTATCTTCGCAAACTCACAATGCAAAAGAAGATACCGTATTACAAACCCTTTGGGAATAAGTGTTATTTTGACAAAGACGAACTGTTAGGGGTCCTACGTTCCAACCGGGTAGACACAGCAGACGAAATCGAAAAGAGGGCTACTATTTACGCAGTCAAGAACTAAAGCGCTACCGCTATGAATGATAAGCGTAAATTTGTAGTCTCAGTCGGTAAGAGCCGGACCGACAAGAGTTGGAAAAATAAAGAGTTGCACTGGGCTAAGTTTGTGGAAAGGTGCAGCACCGCGGAAGCTACAGGCGAGACGGCGGCAGAGTACGCCGAAATGACCAGAGAGCAGCGCGGACAGATTAAAGACAAAGGCGGTTTTGTCGCTGGTATGATGAGCAGCGGAAGACGTACCAAAGGCAGCGTAATAAGCCGTTCTATGGTTACGTTTGATTTGGACTACGTGGACGGCAGCGCCCCGGAAGTCTGGGACGGAATCAAAAAGCGTCTGGACTGTTCAGCGCTGGTATATTCCACCCACTCACACACAAAGGACAGCCCGCGTTTGCGCCTGATTATTCCGCTAAGCGAAGACGTACCAGCCGAACAGTACGAACCGTTAGCCCGTAAGCTGGCGCAGAACCTCGGTATAATAGAACAGCTGGACGCGTCAACGTACGAGTACTGGCGCTTGATGTACTGGCCCACCGTACCCAAAGACGTAGAGTTATATTTTCAGTCAAAAGACGGCCCGTACTGTAACCCGTCCGACGTTCTGGACGAGTACGCAGACTGGCGCGACTGTTCGACGTGGCCGGTAAGCTCAAGAGAAACCAAAGTAACACGGCGCGAAGCAAAGAAAGCCGGGGACCCACGGGAAAAAGACGGCGTTATAGGCGCGTTATGCCGGGCGTACCCTATCGAAGAAGCGGTAGACACCTTTTTAGGCGACATATACAAACCCGGTACAAACGGACGCTATACCTACGTCAAAGGTTCTACAGCTAACGGCCTACGTTTCTATGATAGGTTATTTGCCTATAGCGACCACGCGACGGATCCCGCGGGCGGCCAGAACCTTAACGCGTTTGACCTTTGCCGTATTCATCTGTTCGGGGCTGAGGACGCGGGCAAAACGTCTGACGACGTTACGCAGCTGCCATCATACCGCAAAATGATAGAATTTGCAGAGACGGACAGCAACGTAAAACGGGAACGGATAAACGCCACTATCAAAGATTTTGAGGGCGTAACGCTGGACGAACTACAGGCAGACTGGAAAGCCGGTTTAGAGATAACGAAGAAAGGCGAAATAAAACCCACCATAGAAAATTTCAGCCTGATACTGGAACACGATCCGAAGTTAGCGGGCCTGTTCTGGGTAAACGAACTGTCGGGCTACGTGGACGCTGGGTTACTGCCGTGGCGTACCAGTGCGGGCCAGTGGTTAGACAGCGACGACGCAAATTTAAGACGGTACATAGAACGCAAATACAAGCTGTCAGGCAAAGACAAACTGATAGACGCGTTTACTACCGTGGCGCTGGAAAACAAACGCCACCCGGTACGCGAATACCTGAGCGCTCAGACGTGGGACGGCCTACAGAGATTAGACACGCTTATTATAAAGACGCTGGGCGCTGAGGACACCGCGTTAAATAGGGCTATGACCCGTAAACACTTTGTCGCAGCCGTGGCCCGCGTTATGGAACCGGGCGTTAAATACGACACCTGTTTAACGCTGACAGGGCCGGAAGCTACCGGCAAATCCAGCCTGTTCCGAATACTGGGCGGCAGCTGGTTTGATGACAGTATAACTACCATAGAGGGCAAAGAGGGCCGCGAAAGTCTACGCGGCAAATGGGTTATAGAGCTGGCCGAACTGTCAGGAATGAAGCGCAGCGAAATAGCAGCCGTTAAAAATTTCCTGTCGAACCAGACGGACAGTTACAGGGCCGCTTATGACAGGCGCGTAACACCATACCCGCGGCAGTGCGTATTTGCGGCTACCACAAACGAAAGCTGGTTTTTGAAAGGCGACACCGGGAACCGCCGTTTTTGGGTTATCAGCATAGACCCTAAGTTAGTGGCCGGGCAGTCTCTAACGTCCCGTCTGGAACGCCTGGAACGTGAGCGCGGCCAGATATGGGCCGAAGCCCTGACGCTGTACCGGGGCGGCGAAAAGCTGTATTTGTCTTCTGAGCTGGAAGCGAAGCTGAGACAGGAACAGGAAGCCTACAGCGAAGAGAACGGCGACCCTATGAAACCCGAACTGTTAGCGTTTCTGGAACGGAAGCTGCCGACCAACTGGGCGCACCTCAACACGCGGGAACGCTTCAACTACCTGCATAACTCAGACACGCTGGCAGAGACCGGGACCGTTACCCGTACTGTCTTCATAGCCGCTGAATTTCTACAGGAATGGGCCGGGCTGAATCCAGCCAAAGACAGCGACTACAAGTATAAGGCTAAGAAAGTATTTGCAATAGCCCGCCAGCTGACGGACTGGGAAGAAGTCAAAACGCTATACCACGCAAAGGACCTGTACGGACCGCAGCGCGGGTTCCGTAGAGTCTCAGGAACGTACGAAACAACCCTAAAAATAGATGAAGATGAAGACGACCTGTAACAGCGAATACGGATAGCGGAAGCCGTACAACTAACGGCCAAAATAGTACAACTGAAAAACGCGCTCAGTTGTACGGCCTAAAGAGGGCATACAACTATAAGGGGCGTTCAGTTGTGCGTCAGTTGTGCGTTAGTTGTATAGCAAAAAATTGATAATTAGTAAGTTACCATATATACAACTGAAACAACTGAGAATTTATATAAAGATTGTATTTATAGTATTATACCCGTATTTATATATAAAAATAGCGTATACGCGTATAGTTATATAATATATAGAGAACCTCAGTTGTTGTACCGTTTCAGTTGTAAGCCGCGAAAGTATGAGCAATCGAAAGAGGATTAACGTATCAATAAACCCGCTGCACTATCAGGAATTAGAAAGAATCTGCAAAGCCTACAAGTTTGCTAACGTCTGTGAAATCTGCACGGCGCTACTCAGTGTATTCATACAGACAGTTAACCGCGCTGAACAGTCAGGCCGGAAGCTGGAACAGACTAACGAAGAAATGATACAGCAAATGTTTGCAGAGCTGGAACAGTGGGAACCAACGCCGGACCCGGCTATAATGTACCGCCGCCACGTATCGAAGCAACCCAACTACAACGGCCAGCCTGAGACACCGGGCGGCAGCGCTCAGGAACCAGACGGCGAAAGGGACGGCAGCCCGGAAGATGAAAACGAAACGCAGCGCGAAGACTGGACCGGCACAGACGAAGAATACGGCAGCGGGTATGAAGACTGAGACCCCGGGGGGTATTTTTTTATACGGGGGTAGTCTCGTTAAACCTCGCCCCCACTCTCGCTTAACCGTGAGCAATTTTTTCGATTTTCGGAACTTTGGTAAAAAAGGCTTAAAAATTTTGGAAATATCGAAAAATAACTACAGAACCCGTGGAAATTTCCACAGTAACAATTTAGACAACCAGCCAAAGAAAAGTAAAGATTATGACACGTAGAGAATTTATTGCAATCAGCGACAAAATGAAAGTTTTGGCAGCTGAGCAGATGGACGAAGACGCAGCCGTTAGCAGCTGCAAAATTGTAATGCAGACCAAAGACGGGAAATCGTTTGACTTTGCCACCATCAGGCGCGACGGCGCGCGTATCGTAGGGGGAAGCCGCGGCGGTATTCTGGCCCCGGACTGTATTATTTTCGTCGTGGGCAACGATGGCGCTACAGTGTGCGTTCCTTTCACTAACGTAGATACGCTGTATATGCAGCCTGAGCGATCAGAGGGCGCAGAGAACCAGAACTAAGAACCTGTAATGTATTCAAGCTATGACACGAAAAGAATTTACCGCAATTAACAAAGTATGCGTAAATAACGCAAAAGAGCAGCTGAAAGACAAAGCCTATGTATTACGATGCAAAATCTATGTTAGAACCATAGATAAAGAGTCTTTTGTGTTATCAACCGTAAAGCGCCACAACGGGCAAATTACGGAAGAACAAACAGGCATAATGTACCCGGATTGTCTACTACTTAGATTAGAGACGGACGACGCAGTAGTAGCGATACCGTACGCGCATATATCCGTACTGTTTGCGCAGTTTGAGTGCGCAGAAAATGGGAAGAATAACAAACGCAAATAAAGGCATTATGATAGTAGACGCTTTGAACTGGATGACACAGCACCCGTTTTGGGCCTTATATGCAGCTATTTTGCTGGGTGTAGCTATTCACGGTTTTAGACCGGCTACCCGTATTATCCGGCCTGAGAACACAGACGAAGAAAACAACATCGAACAGGAAAGCTAAAAAAATTTACGTGCTTTTGTTATGCTTATGAATAGCCAAAGTTATACTAATGTATTCAATGCGTGAAATAGCCGTAAAACATTAATTGTTAGATGATTATATTATTTATAACTTTGTATCGCTGCACGGTTAGAAAGGCGGACAACTGTAACGCCGAAGCTGCTGGCCGGGCAGTGTTACAGCAGCCGAAATTTTAGCAGTCTTTTACCCCCGGCGGGTATCTTCGCCGGACTTGTCGGGGGTTTTTGTAGGAAACTAATTGTAGAACTATTGACAACGTAAAGTTATGTTTGTGAAATTCACACTACCAAAGGGGGCCAAAGTAGGCAACTATGTAGGCGACGTACGCAGTATACATTCAGACTATACGCCGTACATTTTCAAGCACGACAGGTTCGGCGACGTAGCCACTGTCGAAGAATCAGAGGGCCGCGCCCTGTACGTCAATCTGTCGGAATGTTCTTTTTTCGACATTAAGGGCCGGGACATCACATTTTCAAACAGAGACATAGCCGTAAGGTTCAAAGACGCTGAGACAGCCAGACGCGTAGTATTTACCATAGAAAACGCGCTGAGGGCTGGCGCTAACTATTTCAGCATATCTGAACCCGCGGAACGTATTACGTTTTTAATTCTGGACTGAAAAACGCCCTGTATTGTAGAACATCTGAAAACTAAAAGAAAGTACGAATATGAAGACTGAAACCATTTTTGTAAAAGACCGTCTGTTAGCTGAGCTTCTGGGCGGCATCGAAGACGCAGCGGCCAAAATGGACCGCGTAGGCAGACTTATTAAGGCGCGCACGTCTCTAACTTGGTGCGTTCCGCTGGCGTGGGTAATCCTCAAAAGTCCGGCAGTCAGAAAACACCTTAGCGGCAAACTGACGCTGACAACCGGGGAACTCAGGCAGCTGGAATGTAGCGACGAGGAACGCAGCAAAATAGCTGAGCTTATGGCACTGGCACGGAAAGGCCGTTTACGTATCGTCGAAGACTTGGTAAACGTGGACGTTGCCAGCGACTTTGCAGACCTCAAAAACGTTTCTACCTATTTGCGTACTGGGGCTATCGTGATAGACAAAGCCGGTAACACCGTAATAGCCAAAAACGCTAAAGAGCTGTTAACGACCTATTGCAGCGTAACAGTCAGGACGGAAGACGAAGCCGCGTTTGTCGCAAAGGTCCGCGAAATGCAGAACTACGAAAACGAGATACAGGCCGCGTGCGAAAAGCTGGCAGACGCACACCGCGAATTTGTAAAGCTGGCGAAGTACAGACAGGGCGCAGCGCTCGAACACTGCCAGCGCAGCAACGGCAAAAACTACGACGGCGTAACGCTGTCTAATGAAATACGCCTGAGTAACGAGGGCGCTATCTGGCGGGCGCTTATTACGTTTATGAGGTCTGACTTTGACACATTCAACGGCCCGCGCTTTTACAACCGTATAGGAATACCGGGCTACGACTTTGAACAGGTATACAAGCTATCAGGCTATAAACCGGCAGCGACCCCGGCACTACGTTACCAGTTCCCGGAACTGTACAAAGACGTACCATACAGGGGCGAACTTTCAAGCCTGTACGACGACACCCCGGAGGGGTACGCAGCGTTTAAGGCAGACGCAGACGCGGGCAAAACGTGCGCGGAATGTTATTTATATTACGACCAAATACACATTTAACGGCGGCAGCCCGGGGGCTTAGTCTTCCGGGCTATTCAGCCAGACAAAAAACACTTTTTCGATAAAAGGACAAAAACAGATAAAGAAGTTAACAACCGAAATTTTATTGTTATGGCTGGAAAAAACACTATTAGTATAACTTTCAAGTTAGAGGGCGACGGTAAGGGTTTTAAGGATCTGGCTAAAGACGCAGAGGGCCTTAAAAGTGTAATTACCGCTACCGCTGTCGAAGCAGAGCAACTTAAAGGAAACGTTATTAATTTCGCGGCAATAGCCACGGTAGTAAATTCCGCGCAGCGTAGCTTTGGGCAGTTACAGTCTGCTATGAGCGACTTAGCCGGTGCCTACGCAGTGCAGGAAGCTAACGAAACCAAGTTAGCTACTGTTATGCGTCAGCGTATGGGCGCTACGGACGCTGAGATAGAAAGCATAAAGCAGCTGGCGAGCGAACAGCAGAAAATAGGTATTATCGGCGACGAGGTACAGTTAGCAGGTGCGCAGCAGGTGGCTACTTTCCTGAAAGAGAAAAGCAGCATAGAGACGCTGTTACCGGCTATGAATAATTTGATAGCCCAGCAGAAAGGATATGACGCCACCTCAGAGGATGCGCGTAATATCGGTAATCTGATGGGCAAAGTGATGCAGGGACAGACCGCAGCGCTTACCCGCGTGGGTATTACCTTTACCGAGGCAGAAGAAGCCGCGCTAAAGTACGGCACCGAAAGCGAAAAGGCCGCAGTACTGGCGCAGGTTATTACGAATAACGTAGGCCAGATGAACGCCGAACTAGCAAAGACGGAAAGCGGACAGCAGCAGCAGTTAGCAAACCGTCTGGGCGATATAAAGGAACAGATAGGCGGGCTGGTAAACGGTGCCCTGCCTTTCGTTACGATAGCGTCCCAGTCACTGACGGCGGCTACCAGCCTTACTACGCTGGTGGGCAGCTTTAAGACGCTGATACCGGTAGTAGCTGCCAGTACTAAAGCGTTTGCCGTATCTACCGCCGCGTTTATCAAGAATAAGGTAGCTACTATAGCCGCGGCCGTGGCGCAGAAAACCGTAGCAGCCGCTACGAAAGCGTGGGCAGCTATCCAGAAAGTACTAAATATCGTACTGTCTGCTAACCCTATCGGCCTTATTATAGACGCTATCGGCCTGCTGGTTGGTGGCCTTATTCTGGCGTACAATAAGTGCGACGGTTTCCGGAAAGCCTGTAACGACCTTTGG
>JAZRZG010000130.1:0-2726 GCA_045601305.1 Synergistaceae bacterium | reverse complement strand
ATTGATTTCAAGCGCGTCAAACAGCGCTTCAAGCTCGCCGAAGTTTATGACAAAATCGACAAATTCATCGTAATAGTCTTCTGCCATTTTGGCAGCGCAAGGGCTTAAGAAAACTACGACAGCGTCTTCAATATGCTGCTTAACGTATTCTGCCGTGTAGTGCATGGGAGTTTCAACAGAAGAAACGTAGGGGGCAATTTCCGGCAGCTGTTTCGCAACAAGCTGTCTGTATCCCGCGCAGCAGGAGGTTGTCATAAATTTGTCGCCGCGCGCCATGCGTTCGCGGAATTCGTTTGCCTCAAGTCTGGCAGTAACGTCTGCTCCCCACGCAACTTCAAAAACATCGTAAAATCCTGCCTTGATAAGCGCGGTTTTCAGCTGCTTTACGTTAGTTTCCGCAAACTGTCCGGCGGCAGACGGCGCAAGCAGGGCAACAACTTTTCTGCCGTCTTTTATCGCTTTCAGCACATCGAGCATACGGCTCATAAGGCATACCGCGCTGAATGGGCAGGCAGGAATACAGCGTCCGCAGGCTATACATTTGTCATGGTCTATTGAAGCTCTGCCTGTTTCGTCTTTGTGTATCGCGCCTAACGGACAGGCTTTTTCGCAGGGCGCGCTCATTTTGACAATCGCGCTGTACGGGCAAGCCGCGACACAGCGCTGGCATTTCTTGCATTTCGTCTGGTCTATGACGGATTTTCTTTCCGCGTCAAAACTTATCGCGCCGAATTTGCAGCTCTTAAAGCATGCTTCGGCAGGGCAGCCGTGACACAGGTTTGTAACAAACACTTCGTTGCCGTGACACCCGTCGCACGCGGTCTGCAAAATCGTCAGCGCGTTTTCAAATTCGTTTTCTGACGCGTATGCCTCGCGCGCGTACCGGTCAAGCGGTATCGTTTCGTCGTCCCGCTCAATCGGCAGTCCCATCGCGGCAAGCAGCCTTTTTCTGGCTACCGCTCTGTCCTTGTACACACAGCAGCGGGTTGCTTCACTGCTGTTCTGCGGTCTTATCCTAAACGGTATAAGACGCACGTTCTCGCAGAAATCATCGGAGAAAAAAGCTTTGATAAGCATGGACCATATTTCTTTTTTCGGAACCAGCTGACGCATTTCAAATTCCTCCCTTGTCTATTCGCCGTCGGGAAAATCCTCCGGCATAATTGAAACTGCTTCGATATTTTTCAATGCAGAGGTAATTTTTCTGTTCCTGACAGAAAGTGTTTCCAACGCAGATGAGGCCTTGTCCATAAAACCGGCAGCCTTGTCCACGACTTCGCCGTATTTTTCAAATTCCGTTTTGGCCTTGCCGAGCAGAATTTCAATTTCTCCCGCTTTTTTCTGTATCTGCAGCGTCTGAAAACCAAGTCTCAGGCTGTTAAGCAGCGCGGCAAAGGTGGTGGGACCCGCAGGAATGATTTTTTTATCCAGCAGCTCGTCGCGCAGTCCGCTTATGCTCATAATTTCGACAAACAGTCCTTCAATCGGCACAAAAAGTATGCCGAAATCTGTTGTATAAGGTATCTCGATATACTTGCTTTTAATATCGTTCGCTTCCTTAAGCACCGTCTGACGAAGCGTTTTCCGTTCATTTTCAACGGCAGCCGAATCGTTTTGCTGAGCGGCTTCGATAATGCGGCTGTATGCTTCAACGGGACATTTTGAGTCAACAGGCAGAAGTACGGGGGTATCATCGTAACCGGGCATTTTAATCGCAAATTCCACGCGCTCTGATGATTTTGGTTTCGTTGCAATATCCGCCTCGTACTGGTCGCGCGTAAGCAGCTGCTCGATAATCGCGCGAAGCTGCGTCTCTCCCCACGCGCCGCGCGTTTTAACTCCGGCGAAAAGTTTTCGCAGATCTTTGACGTCGCCTGTCAGTCCGCTGATTTCACCGACTGTTTTGTTGACGTCTTCAAGCCGTTTGTTCACCATGCCGAAGCTGTCGGCAAAATTTTTCTGCAGCCGTTCACCGACTGTTTTATTAACCTCTGCAAGTTTCTCGTCGTTTGTCTTTTGCAGCGCGCCGAGCCTGTCATCTATATTTCTGCCGAGCCTGTCAATATTTTTGTTCTGCTCCTCGCGGAAACGGTCAATATTTTCCGCCTGTTCGCGTCTGAACAGCGCGATGTCTTCTTTCAGATTTTCCTGCCGCGGCTTCTTTGTCAGCACAAGAACAAGCAGAACAAGCACAGCAATAATCAGTATGGTTATGAGTATTTCAAAAAACGTCATCGCAAGTCCCCCGTATATTTTTTCCCCGTGCTTAATTATACTTCAAAACCGCAAAAAAATCCGTCTCAAAATGAGACGGATTTTTTTGTTTTGTTTTTTTGTTATGCCTCAGACTTTTCAAGAATGGACTGCACTGCCTGAATGACGATTTTGATTGTTGTACCGTTTTTTTCGTCAATCAGAACTGTGGCTGTTTCTCCGTCGCGTTCTTTGACAGTACCGATAATTCCGCCGATTGTGGCGATAACGTCACCGGCGCGCACAGAGTCATGCATTGCCCTGACCTTTTTGTTTTTTCTTTTGCCCGGCAAAATTACAAACAGATAAAAGAAAACAATCAGACCGAGGACATATATAACCATAAATGAGCCCATGCTTTTCATAATCCGTGCACCGTAAAATTACGCGTTAAGATATTTTTCCGTAATGGCTACAAAGGCTGCTGAACCCATCCAGAGAACATCTTCGTCAACGTCAAACTTGCTGTTGTG
>JAZRZG010000129.1:0-1154 GCA_045601305.1 Synergistaceae bacterium | reverse complement strand
GTGGATAGAAGATTGGGTCAAACCATGCACAGAGGTCAATTTTGTATTCCGGGTTGAAAATATCAATTACATTATCATTCAGTTCCATAAAAAATGTTCTCCTTTCAGATTTCCAGTTCATGTTTTTTCTTCGGCTGCGGCTGTTCCGCCTGTACTGGCTGTTTCAGCCGCTCCTGCGTAGTAATCGTGTGCTGCGGCGTTTCACCGGAATCAAGCACCTTTTCGACACGGTATTTGATCTGCGCCAACAAATCCGGGTCAAGATTGACTGACCGTAGTTCTTCTTCCAGTCGTTTGTTTTCCCGCAGAAGGGAGTTGCGCTCTTTGTAACACCTGTCACGATCTTTGGGAGTCAAGCTGTTGGCTTTCAGATACCGGACGGCTTTCTTGTACTGCTCCAGTTCGTCCTTGTGCTCGGCGGCATATTTTTCTTTTTGTCTGTCAAATCCTTTCTTTGACTTCTCGTAAATCGGTTTCTGGGAAATCATGGTGTCGATGTGCTTGAGCGCGGTATCCAGTCGGCGAACAGCCTTTGCGTTTTCCGCAAGACGGGCGAAATCCGCGTTGTGTTCGGACACGACGGCATTGAAATCATCCAACGTGTAAATTCCTGTGGTCTCCATCCAAGCGAAAACCCGTGCGGCAAACTTCACATCGTTGACGGCGGCAGTCTGTTTACCCTTTGTGCTCCAGTCCACACGACCGGATTTTCTCATATCCTCATAGGCATGAACAAAGTCCAGAATCGTCGGCTGCGGCGCCTCCTTTTCTGTCAGAGCCACGAGTTTTTCCATCGCCGCTTTCAGCCATTCCGACAACTCCGCAAAGAGTTTCCGCAGACGGGACAACGTGCTGTTGTGCGTCTTGATTTCGCGGTTGTAATCGCCGATCTCGGTGCGGATGCCTTTCTGCTCCATGTGCGCGACGGCAGGGCCGAGGTGAACAGTCGGCAGTTCTTCCTTGCCCTGACGCTCAAAGGAACGAAGGTCGAGCCGGACAGGAAGCTCATGTTTTTCATAGACCCGGTTGACTGCTTCTGCCCATTTGCTGCGCCAGAGCTCAGCGTTGGATTTGTCATTCCAGTCAACGGTGTCTTCCTTGTGGCTTTTCCATTCGCCGGACGGGAGCCGAATGCGCTTGCCATTCTCGTCAAG
>JAZRZG010000128.1:0-1219 GCA_045601305.1 Synergistaceae bacterium | reverse complement strand
TATACCATACAATTGTTACGAAAAAAAGAGCAAAGGAATATATTTTTGGTAGCGGCTACCGAAATTATTTTGTAGCATCATTTCATGGGAAAATCACTTGTCCTGTTTTTTGAAATCGGGTTGTCCTGCCATTAGCCTGTTTTTTGAAAAATCGCACATAACCATAGTAGAGAGGTCGAAACGCTCACCAATTCCGGTGGGCGTTTTGTCGTTCTCAATACTATTTTACAGGAGTCCTGCAAATAAAAGTCAAGCGCAAAAATGAAAAAAGCTCCGCAAAATCAGCGGAACTGGAAATGAGCACAATAAAGCTGGCTACCGAAGAATCATATCGCCAGCCGTGGTGAAATTGTCAGTATGTTAGCTCTGAACTGTGTCCTGCTGTGTGTCAAATGCCGCAAGGCATTCCTTCACGCGGGCATAGTAAATGCGCAGGAACTTGTTCTGTGCGGCAGTCATATAGACGTAAAACGGCTTGCCTTCCGCACGTTTCTTGTCGAGGAACTGGTACACAGGCTCATCTGCCGGAGACTTTTTCAGGTAAGTACAAACGATCTGGTACAGTGTCTTCCGGAGATGCGGAGAGCCTCGCTTGGTAGTAGGAACGCTCTGAGCATCATGCTTTCCGGACTGATCTATACCAGAGTCAACGCCTGCAAAAGCCACGATGGAACTACGCTGCGGGAAGCGGCGTACATCGCCAATCTCCGCCATCAACTGTGCAGCCGTGGTTTCGCCTACGCCGTACATGGCACACACTGTATCGTATTCCGGAAGCTGCTGTGCCAGACGTGTCATCTCGGTGCGCAGAGCCGCCAAGGTTTCTTTCCCCGCCAAAAGCTGCTGTGCTGCGGTCGTTATGAGCAGCTTTGTATTGTCGTTCTTCGGCAGCGTTGTAAACAGGCCGCAGCTCTCCACATAGAGATCTGCCGCTTTCTCGGCGCAGAAGTGGTAACCCTTGCGCTTGCACCACTTCTGGTATCGCTCTGTAAACGCTTTCTCACTGGCCCGGCAAATACAGTCGCAGTGCCAAAAGGTCATGACAAAGTCAACCCATTTCTGATGACCGTCTGCACGATCCGGGCTGGAAAACAGTTCATTCACCCCGGGGAAGGTCTTATCGGTCAAAGAAATGAGATTGTTTTGCAGCGAAACGACAGTTTTCATGTAGACGTTGTACTGCCGGGAGCACAGTTTTAATTGTTGTCTTAAAGTGTCC
>JAZRZG010000127.1:0-13524 GCA_045601305.1 Synergistaceae bacterium | reverse complement strand
GCAGAAACTGGTGCCGGGAGGGGGGATCGAACCCCCACGGGGTTGCCCCCGGTGGATTTTGAGTCCACTGCGTCTGCCGTTCCGCCACCCCGGCGCAAGCATTTAGATTATAACGTTAAATTGCCTTATATGCAAGATTTTTCGGTATTATGATGATATAATCTCAAAAAATGAGACAAAGGGGCGTTGAACTTGAAAGAGATAACCGTCAGCTGCTACGCGCTGAAAAGCTACAATGAAAAACAGAGCGAAATGCTTGCTAAAAGGCTTAAAGCCTTTTGCGAGAGAATGAATCCGCGGCTTGAAAAAATGGAAACAAAACTCAGACTGCGGGAAGTGATTTTTGACGAAGTTACGGAAGATTCCCTGATGTCTGCCGGAATGATAACGTTTAAGGCAGAAGACCATGAAGAAATTTCGGCAGAACGGCTGCTTGAAATGGAACTTGATTTTGAAATTCAGGACGGCGGAGAAATCCCGGTGAGAATTTACAGAGACAAGAACGGAAACAAGTATGACACAATACCGGACAATCTTCTGACAGCCGCGCTTTTCAGAACGGCGTTCGGGATTTTTGACCCCGTAAACTGCGAGGGAGACTGTGAGCACTGCAAAGCTGAGTGCAAATTGTAATTCTGTAATTCTGCAAATTATACGCGCGGTTTGTGCTTGCGTTATTTGATATAGTGGACTATAATATCCACTATATAATGGAACGAGAATTCCATTATTAGTGAAGCAAGAGGAGGTGGAGTGAATGAATCCTGTAGTTGGTTTGCCTGAGCCTTTGCTTTTGGGGCTTCACGCGCTTGGAGAACTTGGAAAAGACCCTGCGCTGTGTTTCACCACAAAGGAACTTGCAGTAAAAATAGGCACAACAGAGCCTCATCTTTCAAAGGTGCTTCAGAGACTGAACAAAAGCGGTTTTGTCAGGTCTATACGAGGACCCGGAGGCGGTTATGTTTTGAACTGCAATCCTGAAAAAACAGAGCTTGCGCCGATTTTTGAGCTGCTGGGAGGCTCTTTCAGCCCCTGCGGCTGCGCGATAGGCTGCAACAAACGCCCGTGTTTCATCAGCTCCATGCTCAACGAGCTTTCACATGCGATGTTCGGATACCTCTGTTCACGTACACTCAAAGAATTCATTTATTATTATCAGAATTCGGGACAGGTGAGCATAGATATCACGGTAACGCCAAAACAGTAAGAAAAATCTGCAATAATTTTATGGGGGCTTGGCAATGAAAAAAGTTTTAGCAGCAATAATGCTTGTACTGCTTCTTCTTCCGACAGCGGCGCTTGCAGAAGGTTTCGGAGTTTACGAATGGAGCGCAACGGGAACGGCAATGGGCGACAACTTCATGTTTGACGAAGAAGACGCGTCTGTTCTTGCGTATAATCCGGCAGGAATTACTCATCTCAAAGGAAAATATCTCAGCTTCGGCGCAACGTGGTTTAATCCGGCAATCAAATGCCATTTTGATAATGGTCCAATCAACCAAATGGCGGGTTTCCCTGCAAAATCACACAAGAATAACAGCTATGACCCTGTGTGGGCAGGCTCGATTTTCTACACGCACCAGCTGAACGACAAACACTGGCTTGGTCTCGGTGTTTTCCCGCGCTTCGGCAACGGAATTACATTTGATTCAACGTGGGAAGGCCGCTATGATACAGTTGACGGTAAAATTACTGGTATAACAATTCAGCCTACTTGGGCGTTTAAGCCTTCCGAAAAATTGTCAATCGCGCTTGGTCTTGACATTAACTATATGAACCTTTCATTGTCAAAACAGATACCCGGAGCGATGCTTTTGCCGGGAGGCAATGATATGCTGCTCGGTCTTGACGGAAAATGCACAAATCTCGGCTGGTTTGTTTCAGCAATGTATGACTTTGATAAGAAAAATTCCGCCGCGATTACTTACCGCTCAAGGATTAAGCATAGTATGGACGCGGATACAGACGTAAGCAATACGCCGTACGGCGATATTACCACACAGGCGCACGGAGAAGTAACCGTACCTGACTCACTTTCTTTCGGTTTCGGTCATAAATTCAACGACAGATCAAGGATAGAATTTGACGCTACATGGACAAACTGGGCAACCTACGACAAACTGAATATGACATTTGACCATCCTTTGTTTGCGGGTATTCCTGTAGGTTCTGAGAAGAACTGGACAACCGCATGGCGGTTCGGTATAGGTTTTCAGCACAGAATGAACAGCAAATGGACGTTCCTCTGCGGCTATAATTTTGACGGGAGCCCTGTTCCCGATTCCTCATTTGACTTTACAGTCCCGACGGGAGACAGACACCGCGGAAGCGTGGGCTTTAAGTACAATATCAGCAAGGACGCGGCTGTTACGTTTGCTTATACCGCAATTTGGGCAGGTTCAAGAGACGTGCGCTCAAAACTTCCCAGCCCTGCTGACGGAATGGATTTTTCACACGCGCGCATCAACGACTGCCTTACGCAGATTCTTTCACTCGGCTTCAGCATGAAACTCAAATAATCGAAGCAAAACAGTCCGTAAGTTTGTAAAAAGTCACAGCCGCGCCTGTATGGCGCGGCTGTGTTTGTTTTAACAGCAGATGACAGATAACGAATAAAATCCGCCGTTGCGGCGGATTATTATTTTGTGGATTTCAGTTTGTAAAGCTGCTCTAAATCTTTTGCGTAGCTGTAAATTTTAAAATTCTCCTCAGGCGGCAGCGACTTCATTAAATCCAAAGTGGAAGCGGCGGTCTTGTCAGAAATCTTAAATTTGCAGCAGTCGCATTTATCTTCTTTATCCTCATATTCAAATAAATCATTCGGTGAACAGTCAAAAAGCTCTGCCAGTCTCAAAACCATAGGAACGGAAGGTGTACGTCTGCCAGTTTCCAACTCAGAGATATATCCGGGGGAAACATCTAATTCTTCTGAAAGTTTCTCCTGAGTAAATCTTTTAGCCGTTCTGAACTGTTTAATCCTGTCTCCAAGCATTATATCAACCTCGCTGTCGAATAGTATCTGCTAAAATGATATAAAACAAAACAGGCGCAAAGATATTGACAATTATTTCACACAGCTATAAAATCTATTTAACTTAACAACAAGATATAATTTATATGTCGCAGAATAGAATTGAGGCGGTCATAATGTCTGCCTGACGTATAAAATATTGTTGTCTGCACTACAAATGAATAAAAGTTTGGACAGAGTCCAACACAAGGCACAAAAAATGTTCTATCCTTATCGCGGTGCGGAGGAAAAAAATAATCTGTACAGTTTACGGAGGTATGAAGAATGTCAGAAAAGTTTGAAAAATATGAGAAACTGTTTGGAAAAATTGACGAAAGTAAAAGTCCCAAGGAAAAAGCATTTGACGAAATCGCCAAGTTGTATTATGCACAGAACTTTGGAACCGCGCCAAAAGGAGAAATTGACTTACTATTGTTCTCTTTGTTTTTTGACAAGATGCCAGACGACGAGCGCGATGATTATCAACTTTCAAAACTATTAGGTATAACGCAGAGCAGGGTTTTGTCATTGCGGATGCGGAAGGAATTAAAATATCCTTATTTAGGCGATAAGTGGAAGGAAAAATTTGCTGATTTGCTTAACAATGCGGTTATAGACGAAACCAAGACTAAAATGAGGATTAACATACTTGATAAAAACGTTTACATTGAAGTTAAACATAGGATAGACAAGATGGGAAGTTTCGTTGACACGCACCTTAATCCGAACTTATTGCAAATCAGGGTAAGCGATTTTATTAACTTGATCGATGTCGTTATTGATGACAACCAAGCTAATTTGTGGAAAGAGAAATTAACAGAATCAATTGAAGCAATAAAAAATATTAAGCAGTATGAGCAATGTAGTATAGGTGAAATTATTAAGAAATCAAAAACAGAAATGAAGATTGAGGAATGGAGAGAAAAAATAAGGAATTTTGCTAAGACAATTCCAGAGTCTGCTGCAAATACGGTATTATCAATATATTTACAAAAATATTTGATGTTGTAAAAATGAACGAACGGAGGAATTTTTCATGTCAGCACCGATAGTAAGAGTTTACAGAAAACATCCTGTCCTGTTTTGGATATGGGCGGCGGGGAGTGTTGCGGCCTGCTTGGTGATGGACGAGACAGTTGAAGCAATTTTTGGAGCAGTTTTAGGCTTACTTTTTCTTTGGTTTATCACCAATCCCAGGGAAATGCTTGAAGCAGTTTCGAAAAGCGGCAGTTCATCGTCAAATAGTTATGAGAGCAGCAGACAAAATACGGTTACGGATAATTATCCAAGACATCAAGAACCTGAACGCCGTATTGCGTTTGCTATTCAGCACGGTACACAGGCAGAAGCCTACGATGCAAATAATAGATTTCTCTTTGCAAGACCCGGTCAGCTTGAGGGATGGACTTCGACCACGATGACAGTGTATAACGCCGGCGGTCATCAAATGTTGACGTATGACGTAAATAATAATTTCGTTTCTTCACGCGGCGTGTACAAATAAAACGAATAAAATACAAAATCTGACGGAGGTATAAGAATGGCAGAGTTTAAGACAGGAGAAAGAATTCCGGTCAAGCAGGGAGGGGAAGCGAAAATCCTCGCAAAACTTGGCGAGGGAGGGCAGGGTGTCGTCTACAGGGTGGAATATCAGGGCAGACAGTATGCACTGAAATGGTATTTTGCCGGAAAAATGAAGAACCCAAAGAATTTTTACAAGAATATTGAGAGCAATATTAAAATTGGAGCACCTTCTCCGGTATTCCTTTGGCCTGAATTTATTACGGAGGAATATAAGGGCAGTTTCGGCTATCTGATGGCGCTGAGACCGAGTGGGTATGAAGAATTTGGTTCATTCCTTCTTGCAAGAACCCATTTCAAATCGCTGTACGCGGTTGTCAATGCAGCATTGTCGATTGTCAACGGTTTCAGGGAGCTGCACCGTGAGGGCTTGAGCTATCAGGATTTGAACGACGGCAACTTCTTTATCAATCCTGAAAACGGCGATGTACTTATCTGTGACAACGATAACGTGGCTCCGTACGGCGTAAATCTCGGTATCGCAGGCAAATGCCGTTACATGGCACCGGAAGTTGTTACACATAAAAAAGTTCCTGATACACATACAGACGAGTTCTCACTTGCAGTTGTGCTGTTTATGATGCTCTTCTTGAATCATCCGCTGGAAGGCGCAAGGACTGCAAATTCTCCATGTATGACGGAAGAACATGAAAGAATATTCTACGGTACAGAGCCGATATTCATATTTGATGACAGCGGAATCAACAAACCTGTTCAGGGGGTTCACAGGAACGTGATAAAGCTTTGGCCTGCATATCCGAAATTCATACAGGATGCTTTCAAAAAATCATTCAGCAGGGAACTTATGACAGGTGCTGATTCTACCCACAGAATTATAGAAAACGAATGGCAGAAGCTCTTTATTAAGCTCAGGGATATAACAGTTGCGTGCCCGTATTGCGGAAGAGGCACGTTCTTTGATACAGAGATACCGAATGCCAAATGCATTGAATGCAGCAAAAATATGCCGAAGTCTTTTGCTCTTAAAATTAAAGGTGATTTGATTAAAGGTGGCTTGATTGACAATACGGTAATTTTGTACCCCAACAGTAAGCTCTACAAGTGCCACATAGACAGCGCGGGTGACAATGCCTATAGGGAAATTGTCGGAGAAGTGCTGCTTAGTAAATCAACGCCTGTTAAACTTGGGTTGAAAAATATGTCCGGAAACGCTTGGACGGTCGAACTGAACGATGGAAGTCAGGTTATTCTGGAAAGCGGCAAAACAGTTGTGCTTGGCGCCGGGTTGAAATTCAAATTTAATGGCAGCGTGAACGGCGAAGTAATTATGACAAACTAAAACAGGGAGAGATAAATTATGGGACTTTATGACAACACAGTAGAAGTTGCGCGCAGATGTATGGTTTTGTTTTTCGTGGTTGATACGTCCGGAAGTATGTCGGGGACAAAAATCGGAGCGGTTAATCAGGCGATTAGGGAGGTCGTTCCTGAGATAGCGAAAATGTCCTCAGAAAATGCCGATGCTGAAATTAAAATCGCCGTAATGAAATTTGATAATGCCGCGGAATGGATAACATCGCAGCCTATTGAAGCTGAAAAATTCAAATGGGACGATCTTGACGCAGGCGGCGGCACATATCTTGGAGAGGCATGCAGGGCTCTCGGCGAAAAACTATCGCGCAACGCATTTATGCAGGAGGCTACAGGCTCTTATGCACCTGCAATATTCCTTATGTCTGATGGCGAACCGCTTGACGATTATCAGAAAGAGTTGGCTAAACTCAAAGAAAACAGATGGTTCCAAAAAGCTATAAAGGTCGCGATAGCTATTGGCGATGATGCAGACAAAAACGTGCTTGCAGAATTTACCGGTACAACAGAAACCGTTTTGGAAGCTCATTCGCCCGAAGTGCTTATGAAACTTATTAAATTCGTAAGTGTCAGAGCTTCACAGATAGGAAGCAAAAGTACGAACACATTGCCAATCGGGAAAACTGACTCTATACCAAGCAAACAGGAAGATTTTACGGCGGGTCTTCAGACTGATGCTATACAGGCAGTTGGCGGAAGCATAGCCGGTGATGACGATTTTTAAGTAATTTGAGGATATAAGTACTATGGGACTTTATGACGAAACGGTAGAAGCACCGCGCCGTACTATGACATTGTTTTTTGTTGTAGATGTATCAAAAGGTATGGCAGGGACAAAAATTGGGTCACTAAATCAGGCTATTTGTGAGATTGTTCCTGAGATAGCGAAATTGTCCGCAGACAATGCCGATGCTGAAATTAAAATTGCCGCAATGAAATTTGGGAAATATGCCGAATGGATAACGCCGCAGCCTGTTAAAGCTGAAAATTTTCGTTGGACTGATTTGAATACATACTGCAGTGTAAATGCAGAATTTGGTGCTGTTTGTGACGAATTAAACGAAAAACTCAGCAGAAGGTCTTTTATGTGTGAGCCTTGCGGCTCTTATGCGCCGGCTATTTTCTTGCTTTCAGGCAGCTCACCTACAGATAATTATCGCAAAAAACTTGAGGGACTTAGACAAAACAAATGGTTCCAAAAAGCTATAAAGGTTGCGATAGCTATTGGTGTCGAGGCAGACAAAGACGCGCTTGCAGAATTTATCGGTACATCGGAAACAGTTTTGGAAGCTCATTCGCCAGAAATGATCATGAAACTTATTAAATTCGTAAGTGTCAGAGCTTCACAGATAGGAAGCAAGAGTATGAGCGCATTGCCAATCGAAAAAAACAACTTTATACCGAGCAAACAGGAAGATTTTGCTGAGTGGATTCAACGAGAAAGTTTATCCGCCGATATTGAGGCGTTGCGCAAAGAAGCAGATGCCTGCCGACTGGAAGCAAAAGCACTGCGGCTTGAGGCGGAAGCATTGCGCCTCGAAGCAGAAATGAAGGGCAAACAGGCGGATTTTGCGACAGTTCTTCATACCGATGTTATACAAGCAGTTGGAGGAAGCATAGTCGGTGATGACGACGAATTCGATGACGATGACTCTTTTTGATTAAAAAGGACGTGGTATAAATGATTTTATCCAAAAATGGTATGGAAACGGAGTATAAATCATTTGCTCTCAGGACAATCGGCTCTACGCATATAGTACACGACAGACCGTGTGAAGATTACGCATTAAAAAACGAGACCGACAAATATTCAATCATTGCCGTGTGTGACGGTCACGGCGGAGATGATTATGTGCGATCCTCCAAAGGCTCAAAATTTGCTGCGGAAGTCACTGAAAGCTGTGTTGCGGAATTGATTGCCAAAGTTGATGATGCGATGTTTGCAACGGAGAAAAGCAGGGAAACACTCTTCCGACAGCTGGAAACAAGCATAATTGCCAGATGGAATGAAAAAACGATGTTGGATTGGGTTCATAACCCGCTTACGGAAGAAGAAAAGGCGATAATTTCCGAAAAGGCACTTAAAAAATATGAGGAAGGTAATATTCAGCCTGCCTACGGGACAACCTTGGCAGCAGTTGTTATGACGCCGAAATATTGGTTTGCGTTGCAAATTGGAGATTGCAGATGTGTTGTGATTGACAATGAAGGAAAATGCAGTCAGCCTGTGCCGTGGGATGAAAAATGCGAAGGTGCTGAAACTACGTCAATTTGTGATAACCGTTCAATAGAAGAATTCAGACATTATTACTCTTCGGAATTTCCTAAAGCTGTTTTTATAGCTTCAGACGGAATAGAAGACAGTTTTAGAGGGGAAGAGAAAATGTATGATTTCTACAAGACTGTTTTTGACGCGTTTACGGATAAGGAAAAATCATGGAATGACGCAGAAAACGAGCTTGCGGATTATTTGCCGCGTATGTCCGAACAGGGCAGTCACGACGATATATCCGTTGCCGGATTGTTGAGGATATCCCCTAAAAATGATGACGGGGTGACAGTTGGAAAAAAATCCGATACAAACAACGATGACAAAGTTGAGGAAAATAACTCAGAGGCTGCAGACAGAAACAGCAAATCGGATAATGAGGCAAACGACGAAACAAAAAACAAAGCTAATACTGAAAGCGTAAAGGGGTGAAATCTTGAAAGAGGTATAGAGAGAATTTGTATACCGTTTTTGCTGATGATTTAACGATGCCGTTTTGAGTTGTAGGGTTGCCAATGGAACAAGAATTTTTAGATTCAATCCAGAAAATACAAGGTTTTTTATGCAAGCATCCTGAAATAGCACAAGATAACCGTGTGTTATGTAATTTGTTTGGCGATTATATACTTGATTCAGATGTAAAACTATCAATTAAGAAACTTGTTGACGATGGTTTTATAAAAACTCTGAATTCCACAAGTAACGCAGAACAACTAAAGAAATTTGCATACACGGAATTGTGTAAATATGAATCTATTGACGGTGCGGGTGTTGCTGTCAATATACTTTATAGAGTTATTAAGAGTAAAACGACTGATTTGATAGATGTCAGCCACGTTATTGATAGCAAAAAACGAGCAGCAGAACTTCAAAAGCAGGCAGAGGAAGCACACGAAGTTGAACTTCGAAAAAAAGAACGAGAACGTGAAAGAATTGAAAGAGAGAAGCAGATAGAACGTGAACGCAGAGAGGCGGAAAAACAACGTTTAAGAGCTGAAAGACGTGAAGGTTTCAAAAGAACCTTGCCATGGTTGTTTAAATTATTATGTATAGCTACTGTCTGTTTCGGTGTTTATAAATTTGCGCCCGGTATTATGAAAATATTTAACAAGATGATTGATGCAAGTGGTGCGAATTATAATCAGGAAAAGGCATTAGCAAAGATTAACGATTATTGCAACGATATGGTGAAGGCAATCAACAGCGGAGATTTCGGCTGTGTAAGCAAACACATTGAGGACGGCAGTCCTTTGTATAAACAGCAGAAAAAATTGGTTGCAAGTTTATCATCTAAATCGATCAGAGAGGAGTTTGTTACAGGCGGCGGCGATACATATTATGACGAAAAAAGTAATGTTATCGTTGCAAAGATATTTGAAAAGCACAAAATGATGTATCCGTCAGGAAAGGTGTCTATAGTTGATAATTTTTGGAAATACACTTTATCGCCAGAGCCTCCGTATAAGCTGAGAACTATACGCAGGGGTGTTAATCCGTATAAGAAATCTGTTCGGGCAACTATAAATACCGATGATACGGACATTTATACAGGAGCTTCGACAAGTTCTTTGTTGTTTGCAAGAGGGGCTTTAGGGGACAGAGTTAAAGTCTTTAAGAATAAAACAGCTTCAAACAGCGATGGAGACTGGATTTGGATTAAGCATCCTGAATTTGGCTACGGCTGGGTAAGGTCTCAATATTTGTCTTATTAAGATTTTGGAGGATATCGAGTCCAAAAGTTTTGCGAAATTGTATGTAGAATATATTTGAGACAAGGAGGTGATAAAAGTGAGGAGATTATCAACGGCAGTGCTTGAAGGCAATTGGATACAACTTTATGATGAACGTGGAACAGGTTTCAGAAAAATTTCCGTTCAGCAGGGCACAGAAATTGTTAACGTTATGCCCACAGGTTTTGTGACTAAGTGCGGTCACACCTTAAGATATTACGATGCAGAGGGCAGCAATTACAGGACTGTATGTTAGGGTTTCCAAAATGTGGTAGGGCGATTTTGCCTTGCCACATTTTAAGATATTTAATAGCTTAGCCTGATTTTTCAGGCGCGGGAAGCCGCGCCTGTTTTACGGATAAAACGACAGGGCGGGGTAAATGATGTCTGAAAATATGAGTGCGGAGATTTCGCAGGCGGAGAGTTTGTTGGCGGCAATCAGGGCGGGCGACGCAGACGCTGTTAAGGCATTTATTGACGCCGGCGGAGACGTTAATTGCAGGGGGTTAGACGATTTTACGCCGCTGCATACCGCTGTTGAGTGCGAAAATTTAGAGATTGTCCGTCTGCTTGTTGACGCCGGTGCTGACGTGTTGGCAACGGTGGAGTCGCAGTGTTATGATGAGAAGTATAATGCGGCAAGTTTTGCCTATATGTTCGGATATAGGGATATTTACAAATTTCTTGACGCAGCGGAGAGGGAGCAGATTAAAAAGCGCCGGGAAGTCCAAAGACCGCAGAGGGAAAAACTGTTTGCGGCAATTAACGCTCAGCAGCCGGACATTGTTTGTGAAGCGGCTGCCGAGGGGGCAGACGTGAATGGTTGGGAGGAAATTATTGCTGATTGCGGAGGCGGTACGAAAAACCGCATTTTGCTTACGCCGTTGTGTGCCGCGATAAAGAACGGCGGAAATGCTGAGGTTGTAAAGACGCTGCTTGAGGCAGGGGCAGAGGCGAAGGCTTCGACTGTCAGCACGATGGAGTATTCTGAAAGGTATTCAAGCAGCGACAATATCTATCCGCTGTTTTACGCTGTTGAGGCAGATAACGCCGAGGTGGTGAAGCTTCTTTTGGCTGCGGGGGCGGACGCAAATTACGGGCTTGTGGGTGATTGGGATTGCGACAGCGCGGATATTGCGCCGCTTTACAAGGCGGTGGAGAATAATAATTATGAAATCGCGAAGCTGCTGCTTGAAGCAGGCGCGTGGCCTGACGGGTATGCCGGAGGCGGCAAGGGCGAGTGGTCGCAGAGCGCCGCTGCCTGTGCGGCAGATAATGGCAATGCGGATATTCTAAGGCTGCTGCTTGATTTCGGTGCCAAAGCGGATTTTGCGGACAAGCCGGAGGAAATGACAAAGTTAGATGTTTCGCCTGAGATTTTGAAAATCATTAAGGATGCCGCGCAGAAGCGGAAACGCAGAGGATAAGCGTAAGCGCAGCATAATAAAAAGCTAATAGACAACGAGAGCGGATACGCTCTCATTTTTTGTTACGCTACCGAAGCGGACTGAGATCTACGCTGTAGATAAATTTGTCCGGAATCTGCGGGGGACGTATAAAGACGGACATATACCACGGCAGATAGCAGATTTTTCCGTCCGTGTGCAGGTTGTCTTTGCAAAGCACGTATGCCTGTTTCAGGTTCCATGCTTCAACGCCGAGTATGTTGTCAAGCGCCCTGTGTTTTTTGCAGTCATTGCCTGATTTGACTTCAACAGGAATTATCCTGCTTTCGCTTTGCAGAACAAAATCTGTTTCGCCGTGCTGCTTGGAGTCAAAGTAGTTCAGTGTAAAGCCGTTTGTTTTCAGCTGCTGCGCAACGGCGTTTTCAAGTATGCTGCCGAGATTTATTCCAAGGTCGCCGTTCAGCAGCGCGAATTGCACGTTGTCAAGGCATGAGGCGCAGAGCAGCCCTGTGTCGTTCATATAGAGCTTGAACAGCGAATGTTTTTCGTTCAGCGAAAGGGGGGAAACGGGCTGTGAAACGTTTCTGCAGGGCAGGGCAACGCCTGCTTCTTCCAGCCATTTGAAGCTTTCCTCGTAATTTTGAAGTCGCGCGTTTTTGTCAATTGAGGTAACGAAAAACCGCCTGTTTTTGTCGCCAAGCTGCGACGGCAGTCTGTCAAATACCGCTCTGATTTTGGGTTTGCCGCTTCCTTCCGTGTACTTTGAAATGTCAAGCCTGTATTGTT
This sequence comes from Synergistaceae bacterium, assembly GCA_045601305.1. GTDB lineage: Bacteria > Synergistota > Synergistia > Synergistales > Synergistaceae > Equadaptatus. The sequence continues at coordinate 1,410 of JAZRZG010000127.1, read as the reverse complement.
CAATAATGTCTTTTTGATAGCCGATAACTTCGGCTATATCATGTCTGTCAACGTAGCGCTGTACCGCTTCGGGCATTCCGCCGACAACAATCCACGCGTAATACAGCCTGCATATCGCAGAATGTACGGAGCTGCTGACGGGCAGACGTTTCTCAAAGCATTCTCTCAGATATTCAAGAGTGGAGTCCTGTATGCTGTTTGCAAGCATAAATTCGTAAAAATCCATTGGGTACATACGGTAGATTTCCTCGTAGCCCACGGGGTATGATTTAACTTTTTTATGGCGTATGCCGAGCAGTGAGCCTGATTCGGCATAGTCGTAACGTCCGTCTTCAACAAGAAATTTTATTGCCGTCCGCGCTTCCGGACATTCCTGTATTTCGTCAAGAAATACAAGAGTTTTCCCTGCCGGCATGGGTGTTCTGGTGTAGGCGGTCAAATTGGCGGTCAGTGTGTCCGCGTCAAGAGACCCCGAAAAAATTTTTGCGGCGTCTCTGTCCGTGACAAAATTTATTTCGACAAAACATTCATAATTGTCTTTTGCAAATTCGCGGATAAGCGTTGTTTTTCCTGTCTGTCTTGCTCCGGCAATGCATATTGCTTTTCGTACATTTATTCTGTCGGATTTCCATTTCAGCAGCGTTTCGTAAAGCCTTCTGTAAAGCATACTGTCGCCCTCCTTAACAAAATTCTCGATTTCAACGAGCATATTTTAACAAAATTCTTAAATATTTTCCAGTAAATTTAACAAAATTCTTAATAGCTGGATATGTATAAAACACGGGAGTATAGAAGGCGGGAGTATAAAAGGCGGGAATCGGGAGTCGCAATTCGGGAGTCGGAAGTAAAAAGTCGTTGGTCGTCAGTCGTTAGTATATAAAGACGGGAGTATAAAACACGGGAGTATAGAACACGGGAGTCGTGAGTCGCAATTCGGGAGAGGAAGTAAAAAGTCGTTAGTCGTCAGTCGTTAGTAAAAAACACGGGATTAAGGTTTTAACTTTCAAAGTCCGCTTCAGCGGACACCACAATTGGTAATTGGTACTTGGTCATTGGTAATTTGTTTTTCTACCCCTGCGGGGCAACGTCACGGGAGCAAAAAATACGAAAAAATACGGGTCAAAAAATCTTTTCCCGTCATTCATACTCCCACGTTTCCATACACCCGCGAAGTTATACCCCCGGAATTTATCCGTCTTCGGAATTTTGAATCAGCAGCCTTTCAGCGCTTTTTTGAGTTTCAGCCTTCGGCAATTTCAGCCAAAGCGCTGAAAAGTTCTGATTCTGACTGCATTCCGATACAGTCTGTCTGCTTTGCCGCCCGAAGTGAGTTAAGTGCGAAGTCCGCAGCCCGCCGCTGCCACCGGCAGTCGTTTGAGCCCGAAGCTCTGCGAGAAGCGCGACCCGGAG
>JAZRZG010000126.1:0-3692 GCA_045601305.1 Synergistaceae bacterium | reverse complement strand
GAAAACGGCAACAGCGTTGCTTTGGTTGACTGTATTCATGAAGCCGCCGTAAAAGAAAAAACGTTCGGCAGAGAAAAGATTGGCGAAACAGAAATCGAAAAGCCCGCCGTTTACGCCGGAATAAAGCGAAAATATCACCGCTTCGGACTGACAGACAACGCCTTTCGCGCGCGTCTGCGCGGCTTGGAAAAACCGGACATTATACTTGTAACGTCAATAATGACCTACTGGTACAGCGGCGTAAGGCACGCAATAGAAATTCTGAAACAGGAATTTCCGGACATTCCGCTGTATCTCGGCGGAATATACGCGCGGCTCTGCACGGAACACGCACGCACCCTCGGCGCAGACGACGTGCTTACCGATTTTTGGCTTCCCGACTCGAAGCACCCTGCCTTTGAACTGTACGACAAAGCGCCGTACGGCATCACAATGACCTCGTTCGGCTGTCCCATGCGTTGTCAATACTGCGCTTCGTCTCTTCTCTGGCCGGTTTACGTACACAGACCGCTTGATGAAATAGTTGCGGAAATTGAGTTTGAGGCATCGCTCGGCATCCGCGACGTTGCCTTCTACGACGACGCACTGCTGATACAGAAAGAGAAATATTTTTACCCTCTCGCAAATGCCGTTAAAACGCGTTTTGGCGAACAGCTTGCGCTTCACACTCCAAATGGTCTGCACGTCAGAGAAATTGACGCAGAATGCGCGGAAATGCTCAAAACGGCGAATTTCAAAACACTCCGTCTGTCGCTTGAAAGCATAGACCCCGAAATTGCGCGCGAAAGTTCGGGAAAAGTTGAACGCCGTCAGTACAAAGCGGCAGTTGAAAATCTGCACGCGGCAGGCTACACGCAGAAGGACTGCGAAACCTACATACTTCTCGGACTTCCGAAACAGACTGTGCAATCGGTAAAAGATACCATAGATTTTGCAAAAGATTGCGGCGGCACGCCGAAGCTTGCCGAATTTTCGCCTATCCCCGGCACTCCGCTTTTTGAAGAGGCGGCAAAAACGCTTCCGGCGCTCCGCACAGAACCGCTGCTGCAGAACAACAGCGTTTATTCCTGCTTCGTTTCGCGCACAATGAGCGAAGAAACTCTGCAGGAACTCAAAGATTATTCAAGGATAAAATAGCAGTTTCGCACTTCGCACTTCGCACCTCGCACTTCGCACCTCGCACATATCCTCGAGTAACCTCGGTATTCCCTGCGGTCATCTGCACTTCGCGCCGCTTAATGCTTTTTACCCGTCATTCTGCGGGCGGCAAAAGCCGCAGCGCAGAATCCAGTGTCGTTGCTCTTTCGTTTCTAACTTCCAGCGTCCGCGTCAGCGGACACCTCAATTGGTCATTGGTACTTGGTACTTGGTAATTCGGTTTTCAGTTTTTCCAACAAACGACAAGAACGCACCTCGCACCTCGCACTTAGCACCTCGCACTTAGCACCTCGCACCTCGCACTTAGGAAAAGCGAAAGCAGCTAACAACTGACGACTAACGACTGACGACAAGAACGCACTTACCACTTAGCAAAAAAAGATTATGAACCAATACTGGGATCCCCTGTCCTTGCCAAATAACAGCGAAACGACGGCTTCTTCGCCGTCGTTTCCGAGCTTCGGTCCGGTAAGCTCATCTATTATAAGGGGGAGGTAACCGCTGTCTGTGATTATAAGTATAGCCGCGGACAAAATTTTGTTATCTGCAAAAATCCCTGTCTTTCACTAAGTATTTTTAACGAAAGAACACAAAAAAACAAACGGCGCCGTACAGTGCCGTTTGTTTGTGTTTTATACGGTTTTCGCCGTTTCGTTAAGTCTGTTTAGAGTATGTGGTTTATTGCGAACAGACCTGTGAGAACGTACATAATCCAGCTGATATCTTTGTATTTTCCTGTGAATATCTTGAGGAAAACGTAGCTGCAGATACCAAATTCAATGCCTGTGCTGATACTGTACGCAAACGGCATCATCATCATCGCAAGGATTGCCGGAACAAAATCTGTCCAGTCTGAGAAATCCATTTTGTCAACGCCCATAACCATGAAGATACCGACCATGATAAGCGCCGGTGCTGTCGCGCATGCAGGAACTATCATAACAACCGGGTTAAAGAACGTCGCAAGAAGGAAGAGAACACCGACTGTCGCCGCTGTCAGTCCGGTACGTCCGCCCTGTTCGACACCGGCTGCGGATTCAACAAACGTTGTAATCGTTGAAGTGCCGAGAACGGCGCCGGCGGCTGTACCTACTGCATCAGCCATAAGCGCCTGACCTGCTTTCGGAAGATTGCCTTTTTCGTCAAGCATGTCAGCGCGGCTGGCACAACCTACAAGCGTACCTACCGTATCAAAAAAGTCAACAAAGAAGAACGCGAAAACAACAACCCAAAAACTGAGTTTTGAGAGTTGTGAGAAATCCATTTTCCAGAAGATAGGCGCAAGGCTCGGCGGTGTTGAGACAAGCTGTGCCGGAAGTTTTGTGATACCGAGAGGAATACCGGCAAGCGTTACTGCCGCGATACCGATAAGGATGCTGCCTTTTACGCCTTTTGTCTGGAGAACTATCATAAGGATAAGTCCGACAAGCGCAAGAAGAAGCGGTACGTTGCCTTTGAATGACGCGAGACCGACAAGCGTTGCGGGATTGTCAATGATAAGCCCCGCGTTTCTCGTACCGATAAAGGCTATGAAAAGACCGATACCTGCCGAAATACCGATCTTAAGCGTATTCGGTATTGCGTTGACAACCATCTGACGAATATTAGAAAGCGTGAGAAGAATAAAGACACAGCCTTCTACAAAAACGGCGGTAAGGGCTGTTTGCCATGAAACACCCATTGTGAGACAGACAGAGTACGTAAAATAAGCATTGAGTCCCATACTCGGCGCAAGCGCGAACGGATAGTTCGCAAGAAGCGCCATGAGGAAACAGCCTATTGCTGCTCCGACACAGGTTGCGACAAGAACAGAACCGCCCGGCATTCCCGTTTGGGAAAGTATGTCAGGGTTGACTACGATAATGTAAGCCATAGCCATAAACGTTGTGAGCCCTGCCATAATTTCGGTTTTTGCGTCAGTACCGTTTTCTTTGAGCTTGAAAAGCTTTTCGAACATCAGAGTTCTCCCCCTTGATTTTGTGTGCTGCAAGTGAAACAACACTAATAATTGTAATGTTTTTGCCGTTGCGGTCAACACTTTATATTAAACAAAAAATGTTCGGCATATACCGAACATTTTTTGTTTATCGCTGTTGATGACCTTTTGCTTAATGCTTACCGCTGTTAAACTCATACCACGCGTTCAGGTTGACGCCTATGCTGTCGCGTTTGCCTGCCGCGCCTGTTACGCCGAGTTCTACTTTCCACGGGCTGTTTGCTTTATCGTATTTGAAGCCTATTTCCGCTATGCCGCTTCCGCCTTTGTAGTCCGGCTCAAGTATTGCGTATTCTTCCATGTGTCCTGTCGCTTTTCCGTCAAATTCGTATTCGTAGGCAAGGCCGCCGTAGAATTTTATGCCTTTGTCATTTTCTTTGCCGTTGTAACGGAAGCCTGCGCGCAGTCTGTGACTGTTTATCGTGTCGAGTTCAAAGGTGTCGTCTTCTATCTTTATGCTGTCGCTGTTCTGTCTGTTCCAGAGGTATTTGACGTATGTATCTACGTTACCGCCGTCTTTCACGTTCCATTTGTAGCC
>JAZRZG010000125.1:0-4659 GCA_045601305.1 Synergistaceae bacterium | reverse complement strand
GGGACGGGAGTAAAAAACACGGGGGTATGAAAGACGGGAGTAGAAAAGACGGGGGTATGAAATACGGGGGTATAGGACACGGGAGTATAAAACACGGGGATATAAAACACGGGTTAAAAAATCTTTGCACGTTATTTATACACCCGGATTTTATACACCTGTCATTTATACATAATTCATATAAGGTCTTGGTTCTGACGGGGCTTTGCGCCCCGCAGAGACATTGGATTCCGCATCGAGTGCGAAGTACGAAGTACGAGGTGCGAGGTACGAAGCGCTGTAAGTGTTAACGATTTTTAGCTGACGACCAACGACCAACGACTTTTTTACCACGGCATTCATACCCCCGTTATTTATACCACCGGATTTCATATTTCTTTAATCTGCAAACTGCATATTACCGGCTGTGTGCTGCACAGACAAAACTCCGGAGCTTGTCCGGAGTTTTGTCTGTATGTGATGAATAATTCTAAAGACTGTCAACCGCGTTTTTGATTCGTTCCATGCCTTCGCTGATGTAGTCATAATCTCTGCAATACGCGAGGCGTATGTGTCCCGGGCAGCCGAAAACCTCTCCCGGAACAGTTGAAACGCCGGCGGTTTCAAGCAGCCATGAACAGAATTTGAATCCGTCCATACTGAGCTTTTTGATACTTGGAAAAGCGTAGAACGCGCCATGCGGAACAACGTAATCAAAAGCGTCGATTTTTGAGAACCAGTCCATAACCATATCGCGGCGGCGTTTGTATTCGGCAACCATTGCCTTTACGTCTTCATCTGCGCTGCGGAACGCTTCCGCGACACCCGCCTGAGCGAACGACGTTGCACAAGTTGTGAGATTCTGATGGCATTTGTTGACATAAGGGCGCATAGCGTCGGGGCAGATTATCCAGCCGACGCGCCAGCCGGTCATAGACCATGTTTTTGAAGCGGCAGAAAGCGTTACCGTGCGCTCCTTCATTTCAGGAAGACTTGCTATGCTGAAATGTTCACCCTCGTACAGGAAACATTCGTAAGGCTCATCAGCAATCACCCAAAGATCGTGTTCAATCGCGATTTTTGCTATCGCGGCGAGATTTTCCTTTGAATAAACAGCGCCGCACGGGTTGTTCGGCGTGTTGATGAGAATTGCCCTTGTTTTCGGCGTAATTGCCGCCGTAAGCGCCTCAGGACGAAGCTCAAAATTGTCCTCCATACGCGTCATAACAGGAACGAGTTTTACCTGAGCGATTGCCAGCTGGTCTGCGTAAGCTGAGAAATAAGGCGCGGGAACAACAATCTCATCGCCCGGCTCACAGAGCGTAAGAAGCGTTGCCGTGAGAGCCTCAATAGCGCCGACAGTGATGACAATGTTTTTGTTCGGGTCAACGTCCATGTTGTTGACACGTTTGTATTTTGCGGCGACAGCCTCGCGAAGCTCCTGAGTGCCGCCCATATCCGTGTAATGCACGTCGCCGTTCCGGAGGGCGTTGACAGCGGCGTTTTTCGCGCATTCAGGCGAGTCAAAATCGGGACGTCCGATCTCCATGTGAATAATCTTTTTGCCCTCAGCCTCAAGTTCGTTTGCGCGGGAAAGAATTTCGCGAATGCCGCCCGACATAGGTATGGAAGACATTCTGGAATTAGGGAAAGTAACCTTTGTTGTCACAGATGCTCACTCCTTTTAGAAATTACCAAGTACCAATTACCAATTGTGGTGGACTTGCTTCGCAAGCCTTCACTGAAATTAGAACCTTAACGCTCGTTTCTCTCGCGAAAACCGCCGGATACCGCACAGAAACATTGCGGTATGACGGTTGGTGAGACAATAGATTCTGCGCTAAATCCTTGCGGATTTCCGCAGAATGACAAAGATTTTAACGGCTTTAAGGTTTTGCTAAGTGCTCTAAAGTGCTAAGTGCTATTTCTTTGCCATCACAGCAAAGAATACAAGCGGTTCAGACGCGCTTGTATTGCGAAGCGCGTGCGACATACCCTTGTGAGTGACGAAAACATCGCCCGGCAGAACAGGACATTCTCCCTCGCCGTATTCAAAAATGCCCTCGCCGGAAAAAATTGCATACACTTCTTCGTCATCAACGTGAGTGTGAAGACCGATAGTCGCCAGCGGCTCAAGCTCCATACGGTTTGCGGCTGTTATTGCCATGCCCTCAAGCACCGGCGCGCAGAACGCCTTGGCGCAGCCATTTCCGCCGCGCATGCTGGTTCTCGTTTCAAAATCCTCAGGCTGTTTAATCAACGCCATAAAAATCACTCCCTTAAATGAATGCAGTTCAAATTTGTAACTTGGAAATTATAGCATAAAACACAGGAGTATGAAAGACGGGAGTATGAAAGACGGGAGTCGGGAAAAATCAGCAGACAGCTAACGGCAGACGGCTGACAGCGAAAAATATTTAATGCTAACAGCTCATATTCTCCCTGCGGTCGATATTCCCTACGGTCATCAGCCAACAGCGGCGTGTAGTGCCAAAGTTGTGCCAAAGTGCTAAGTGCGAGGCGCGCCCTTGTAGTCAGTCGTTGGTTGCAGGTACGAAAGGCGGGGTGTATCCGCAAAAATATGCAATGAAAAATCGGCTGATATAAAGCACGAAGAAAGCGGTGTGAATTTCTGCTGTTATGCTATAATAGCATTGTGCAGCAAAAATTACGGGGGTGTATATTATGTACGGCAAATTCAAAAAGCTTTACGCAGTTTTAATGCTTGTATCGTTCGTATTCGCGATGGTATCGCCGGCGTTTGCAGGCGGACTTGTGAAGATATCGGACATTGCGGGCGGCAACGGCGGAATGGCAAAAGGTGAAAAATCTACAATCTACTTCGGCAATTACTGGCAGAGCGCGGTATCGGGGTACACGCCGACAGGGACTTTTAGCGAACCCGAAGCCTTCAACGCAAGCCGCTGGAACAAAGAAAGCATAAAATGGCGCGTGCTGTCAAATGCCGGCGGCAAGACCTTCCTTTTGTCCGACAAGGCATTGTACGCAGACGCGTTTGACAGCAGCAGCAACGTGTGGGGTACGTCAGAAATCCGCGCGACTTTGAATAACACAACGGCAGGCAGCGGCTTTGCGGGAGACGCGTTCAGTACAACAGAACTTGCCGTGATAGCGGAAACAGAGAACAAAGCCGGAGGAAGAGAAAATTATCCCGGCTGCAGTGCAACAAGCACAGAAAAAATCTTTCTGCTCAGCGACGAAGAGGTGAACAACACAGCCTACGGTTTTGAAGACCAGCCGATAGGGACAGCAAGTGACATAAGAAAAGCATTGGCGGCAGAAATGGCGAAGCATGCAGTGATGTACGGCAACACATCGATAATCTACGGTAATATTTTTAATAATGGTATGTTTCTGTGGTGGCTCCGTTCGCCCGGCGAAGCCAATGATGCTGTTTACTTCGTCAGTGACACAGGCGGAGTTTTCTATAATGGCCCAGTGAATACCACTCTTGTTGCCGTTCGTCCGGCTCTAAACCTTAATCAGGGATCGGTGTTGTTTGCTTCCGCCGCCGAAGGCGGCAAGGGAGCCGTTAATGCCGCCGCTGGTTTTGCGCTGACGAATTATGAGGGGGCAAATGGCTGGAAGCTGACGCTGAAGGACACGAGCATTACAAAGCCTGCAGTAACAGCCGAAAGCGATGGGAAAAAGCTTTCCATAATCTACGGCGGTGTGCAAACAGGCACGAATATGTATCTTTCCGCACTGCTTTACAACGAAGCGGGCACGTTGATTAACTACGCTAAAGTTGCTGACGCGAAGACAAAAAGCAGTGGAACTGCCGAAATATCGTTAGAGAATATACAATCCGGCAAGTACAAGGTGAGGTTTTACACAGAACAGGCAAACGGCGACAAACAGACGGACTACGCCTCAGAGCTGAGCGAAGCGGTTGATGTGACAATAGGCGGCTCAGGCAGTTCTGAAAAACAGGAAGAGCAGAAACAGGAAGAGCAGAAACAGGAAGAACAGAAACAGGAAGAACAGAAACAAGAGGAACAGAAACAAGAAGAAAAGAAACAAGAGGAAAAGAAACAAGAAGAGCAGAAACAAGAAGAACAAAAGCAAGAGGAACAAAAACAGGAAGAACATAAGCAGGAAGAAAAGAAAAGCAGCAACGGAGGCGGCGGAGGCGGCTGTAACGCGGGATTCGGCGCATTGGCGCTCTTGCCGCTCGCAGGGCTTGCGCTTCGCAAACGGTGCAAACGGAATGAAGAATGAGAAATGAATAATGTCGGCAGTCGTCGGTCGTCTGTCTTTTCAGTCTTTCTGCATGGAGCGGAGCGAAAGTGCAGAATCCAGCATCGTTACGGGCGAAGCCCGTTATTGAAAAAAACCGAAAGACACTGGATTCTGCATCAAGTGCGGAATGACTGGCATAAAAAAGCACCTCAGCGTTTGGCTGAGGTGCTTTTTTATTTTTGTTACAGCGAACAATCGGCTCAACAGTCAAAAATATCTGACCATTGTCCGTTTGTTCGCAAATTTGACTGTTTTTGAACAAACGTTCTTGATGTTTCAACATTCAAATTCGCCTGCGCAGGCGTTTGTTGCTCACGATGTTGCTCTGATAGAGGACCGCGTGTTTAGTAATGAATCCCGCTGTCCCCGACAGCAGTTACCGAAGTATTCATTCCCATAGCGCATTGGCAGCGGGCT
>JAZRZG010000124.1:0-1076 GCA_045601305.1 Synergistaceae bacterium | reverse complement strand
GATAGCGCATTGCTTTGTAGATCTGGTCGCGCGTGCAGTTTAGGTATGCGGCGAGGACGGGGACTCGTCTGCATTCGGATAAGAGGAGTTCGAGGGTTCGTTTGCGGAGGAGTTCATCACGGTCTGTCCAGTATCGTGCGGTGTTTGGATAGAGGGGGGATTCGCTTAACTTGATTTCTTCCTGTGTTTTTCCGCTTTCGATGATGGTGACGGTTGTATGCTGCGGGATGGCTGCGGCTGGTTTTGGAAGGATGCAGGGTTCGGGGATGATGTACGGCTGCGTGAGGATTTCCTGCGGGAGGCTTGTCTGCGGCTGATAGTATGCGGCTGTTTCGGAGACGGCTGCTGTGCAGTGCTGTTCACGGTTTACCGCGTATGGTTTTTCTTCGGATGCTGCTTTGGGCATGTTTGATGATGGGCTTTTAGTCATGGTACTGTTTCTCCTGTGTGTTTATGAGAGGTGCGAGAGCGTCCGCTTTCCTGAGTGATAGGTATATACGGGAATAAAACAGATTATATACTGTCTGTCCTCGAATTTAAGCGTTGGAGGCGGACAATTCTGTTTATCTGTTTTGTGATGTTTCCGGTATGTGACTTTTACGTCTCGCCAGTTCTTCCGGACGTGCGGTTTTTTTTGTTGTTCCCGCTGCAGTCCTGTAAATAGAAGTTTGAAAAATTCAGCTTATAAAGGTATGGGGGTGCTGCGTTTTGAGTTCCACTCGACAAAACACCGAGGTTTTTTCATGAAGAGGTGTTTCGAGTGGAGCTTGTTACAATTTGTAACATTTCGATTTGCCTTTATTTTTATCTCTGTTTTCGATTCGGGTTTCTTTTCTGAGTCTGTTTTAGCTGCTCAAGTATGGAATGTTCTCATGATCTGTCTCTTTTTTTTATCCGGCGTCAAGTTAGATTTCGGCTGCCCGAAAGGAAAATACGCCCGCAGCGGGCTTGAAATCAATCTAAGCAAAAACGTCCGGTGAAGTTGTCAAACGGGGCTCAAATTCGGCTCCGATTTTTCGCGGGTTTTTTGCCGCGCATGATCGCGGGCACATACAGGTATGTTACAAAAGGATATA
>JAZRZG010000123.1:0-18313 GCA_045601305.1 Synergistaceae bacterium | reverse complement strand
GGGTTGCGGACTTCGCACTTAACTCGTTTTAGGGCGGCAAAGCGGGCAGGCTGTACGGGAATGCAGTCAGAATCAGGGTTTTTCAAGGCTTTAGCCAAAATTGCCGAAGGCTGAAACACAAAAAAGCAATGAAAAACTGCCAGTTCAAAATTCTCCTTCAGGAATTGGATATCGGAGTCAGAAATCTATTTTTGATATTTTTCTGCGAAAACGATACTGGTGCCTGTTGTTTCTTGTACCCAAATGGAAATTTAGGTTAAAATAACGGCTTGGGACTTCCCAAGCCGTTTTATTGTGATTGTCCATTGGAATTGTACCACTCTTCTGCCCTGCAAAACACAAGCGGAGCGCAACGTTCCGCTTGTGAATTTATTTACACCCAAATTCATTTAACAATGTATAATCAGTACATGACAGATAATCTTACTCAAGAGCAACGCAGAAAGAACATGCAGGCTATCCATTCAAAGGACAGCAAAATTGAAATTGCCCTTAGAAAAGCTGTATGGGCAATGGGCATGCGCTACCGCAAAAACTGTTCAAAAATCATAGGCAAGCCAGATATAGCCTTTATCGGCAAAAAAATTGCCGTCTTCTGCGACGGTGAATTTTGGCACGGATATGACTGGGACACAAGAAAAAATCAAATTAAATCCCGCAAAGAATACTGGATTCCCAAAATTGAGCGCAATATGCAACGCGACAAAGAAATCAACGCAAGACTTGAAGAACTCGGTTGGATAGTCTTGCGCTTTTGGGAACATGACATAAAGCAAAACACGGAAAAATGCGCTGACCGTATATATAATATTTGGTGCAATCTATAATTTACTTTCCACAAACTTCAGCAATCTTTTCCGCAAGTCTTTGAATGACACTAACGCAGACAGAATTTCCTGCTTGTTTGTACAAGCGTGATTCAGCCATATCTTCAGGCAGTTTAAAATCCTTGGGAAATCCTTGGGCGCAAAAACATTCATGCGGGGTCATTTTTCTTATTCCGTATTTTGTTTTAATCAGGCAGACATTATGTCCCCCTTCTCCTTGGTTTGCGGTGAGTGTCGGAATTACCCCGCTCATATTTTTGCGCACATATTTACGACGCCACTGATAAACAGCATTGGAATCATCCATTGCGGCTAAAAGTTTCTCATATATATCTCCCTTATATTTTCCCTCTGTATAGTAATACTTTTCCGGTTGTTTGCAGTTGAAATCGATTATATCATTCAAACGTATTGTTAATTTTAACGGTTCAAGTTCCTTGTCAAAAAAATTTTTATACTTTGTTTCGTCCTTGAACGCAATGATATAGATGCGCTCTCTATTTTGAGGTATATTGCCGTATTCCATAGCATTAAGAATATACGAGCCGGCAAAATAACCCTCGTTTTTTAACGCTGCCATAATAGCCTTGTATGTATTTCCGTTATCGTGTGTCTTTAGGTTTTTTACGTTTTCTAAAAACAGTACCGCAGGTTTTACATCTTTTATCAGTCTCAACAGTTCAAAGAAGAGTATGCCCCTGCCTTTTTCATCTTCAAAGCCTTTTCTGTAGCCTGCTATACTGAAAGCTTGACACGGAAAACCTGCAAGGAAAACACCAACAGGTTCTTTAATATCAACCGGTGCAACATCATGTATATCACGGCAGTCAACTTTGAGACCGGAATTCATTTCATATGTTTTCACAGGATAAGGGTCAAATTCATTTGCATATACGACCTCAAACTTTCCGGTTTTTTCAAAACCTAAATCAATTCCTCCTACTCCTGCAAAAAATGAAGCACATTTAAGCTTTTCCATAACGTTATCCCCCAACCGTTAATTTATACAGTCTTTTGGTTTGTTATCTTCGTCTATCCATACAAATTCCAAATGAATATCATCCGATAATTCTGTTTTGTACAGTCTTATCCCATTTATTTCGAGTTCATTAAGCCGCTCTTGTGTGAGAAGTTCATATTCCTTTAACTGAAATACTCCGCGCAAAAGCCATTTGCCGAGTTCAGACTGTTTATACAGCGACTGTATCGCTTTACCATTTGCCTGTGTAATAAAAGCTTCCATAACTGCCCCTGATGGTTCAAATACTAGGGTAAAGCTGCGTTTTTCTTTATCATCTATCGCGAGTTTATCGCTGTTATCCTTAAACGTTCCTATACTTTTACCAAAAAAATCTGGATGCATATCGTGAAACTCTCTTGAATTTGGAATTGGGATGTAAATCTCGTTTTTAGGTCTATATAGAAGTTTTTTAACATCCCTTGTAAAATCGCTGTTCGACTGCTCTTTTAATAAACAAAGGATATTTTCCCTTAAATCAAATTTGTCAACCTGCTTATTGTTTGCCAAAAGATACACCTTAAGCTTTTCAATTACTTGGCAGAAAACATTAGTATTAACATTATCCTTATAGGTTTCTGAAATCTTATCTATCTTATGTTGTCTGTCATCTATTCCCAGTTTGCTTCCTGCTCCATAAAAACTGTTATATCCAGATGCCCGTTCAATCTTTATCATCCAAGAATATGACTCTTTAATGTTTTTCGATAAGTCACTTTGAATAATTTGTTTAACATCTTCGATTTCAGATGTACTTAAAAACTTATCTGCTAATCCTGATATTATTTCAAATGCATCAGGTGCATATTGAACATCCCACGTTTCTTGCACTATATTTTTATTATCAAAATCCATCAGAAGCTGACTGTCAGCCGATGTATATTCATATTTATGCTTACCGTCTGAAAACGTAAAATTAGTTGGATTTTTAGACTTAGTACAGCCACAAACTTCAATATTTTCTATATCAATTTTATCATAATCAGTTTCACCGACATAAATTTGGGGAGTTTCCCCGCTTTTCGATGACATTAAAACATGGTATACTGATTCCAAATTCTTGTCACTCTCTGCAACCTCAAAGCCTTTTATCTGCGCAATAGAGGAGTCAATGCGGTCATTACGCAAAGATGCGACTTCTTTCGCTAATCGCAGATAAAGTTCTTTGTTAGCTGTATTAATATCCGCTTTAGTCTTATGCTCACAGTCTTTTACGTTGCTGTTCATTTGCTGAATCAGGTCAGCCCATTGATTATGATTAGTTTTAAACTGTGCGATTTTCTGTAAGCCACTTTCTATGCCAAAGGTCTTAATTCCAACTAAATATTTAACTGCAACACCATTTTCAACATTTACCAATGACGCATCATACGAAGTATTTTTATTATCCTCACAAACAGCGTTAAATGCCTTCTGAAATACTGTTTCCTGATATTTTGAGTTGACTATAGGGGCTCTGTTTTGAGAGTTGTCTGCCGAAGCTTTTTGTTCAAATAATTCAGAGAGATACGCAAAGGCAAGTATAAGCCTCTTATATACTGTACGATTATCCACGGGTAAACGCTCCCACATCGTTGCAACCCTTCTTTCAGGTTTTTTACTAATTTGAGTTCTTAAAGCTTGCATATATTTGGACATCCTCCACATAACCTCGAAGCATATGCCACAGCACAAAACTCCGAAAGACATCTATATTATAACTGTTTTCAGCATATTTTCCAAAACTTATATAAAGATTTTCGCAATCGCCTATACCATTGCCTATGCCATACATATACGTTTACATCTCCCCAAATAACATGACCGCCTTTTATGCAACATTGGCTGTTCGTTATCTGCCACGAATTATACGAGAAAATTATTTTGAAAATGTCATTTGTCAAATGACATTTTTTCTGAAATATGTGGTATAGGGGCAAACAAAAATGTCACGCCACACAGATGCCCGTCTGTCCGCGCGACTGGGTAAAGCTGTTTTTCAGCTGATTTTTCTTATAGAGAATCCTGTTTAATCGTGAATTTTATCTCGTCTGTATTTCAACTATTGCAGTAATAGCGAGACTTTTGGTATAAAACGCACGTAAGATATTCACGATTAAATTGGAGAAGCAATATTTTCTGTTCTGCCACACAATTCACACATTTAACTGTTATAATACTTCATGTAAAGCAAAAACAGCGCTGAAATCATCTCTCTTGAAAGGAGCGGTCATGTATGAAAAAAATCGTGTTACTATCGCTTGCGGCAATACTTTTCACCGCGTTTCTGCCGGCTGCCGGCTTTGCCCACCCGCCTAAAAATCCTGAAATCAACTGGAACGCGGCAACTCACACACTGACAGTCAAGGCGTCCCATCTTGTCAATGATACTGCAAAACATTACGTTATAGGACTTGTGGTGATGAACGGCAAAGGGGAGCAACTTGTCTCAAAACAGTACACAAAACAGACCTCTGACAAGCTCTTCTGCGACAACGTCATTCTTGCAGGTTCGAACTCAGGCGACACGATAAAAGTAAGACTTATATGCAACATAATGGGTACCGCCGAAAAGGAATTCAACCTGCAGTAAGCCGCAGGCGGCAAAAAAGCTTCAGGATATTCTGAAGCTTTTTTATTGTTTATCAGCTTTTTTCTGCGGTGTGAAGGTGATTGTTCCGTCACTCCAATAATAGCGCGAACGCACTTTTGACGATGGATGCAGCGGCTTAAATTCGATGCCTCCGTATGTAACCTCCGTTTTATTCGGGTTTTCATAGCGAACACGCAGCGGAATGTTTCCTTCAACCTTGAATTTCATTGACTTGCCCTGCTTGATTTCTCCGTCGTAAATTACGTTCTGTTGTTGCTTGACAATGATTTTTACAGGCTTTTCGGGGGCATGGATATACAGCTCGTTTTTGGCAAGTTTCTGCGGTATGTCTTCGCTCACAGTTTCTGCCTGAGGCTCGTTGTTTTCCGCGGCTTTTTGAGTTTCTGCTGCTGCTTGTACGGCAAGTTCTGCCTCATGCTCTGACTCTTCTGCTTTAGCACGTTCTTCGGCAAGTTTTCTTGCTTTTTCCTCGGCAATTTGTTTTGCTTTTTCTTCTTCTGCTTTTTTCTGCTCAATTATCGTTGCAGTACCGCCGTCAAGCTGGCTTATTTTGCCTTTGACGTTAACGCCTCTGGTCAAAAATCCAAACACAACGGCAGCAACTAGAATAACCCCTGCAGCAACAATTATTGCTTTTCCGTTGTCCGGCGTAACTTCTTTGTGACGCACAAGCTGTATTTCTCCCTGCTCATTTACTGCCTTTGCCGTTCCTGCACGTTTCTGATCTTTTTCTTCTTCAAAAATCTGCCCGTAAGCCTGCCATAATTGTGCCGCGCCAAGCAGGTCACAGTACTCGCGCACAAAATTTCTGCGGTAAAAACCCGCAGGCAGCTGTTCAAGCTTTCCCTGCTCTATGGCATCAAGATAATCACAGCGTATTTTTGTTATGGCTGATACCTGTTCGATCGTTATTTCTCTTTTTTCGCGAAGCTCACGAAGTTCAGCGCCAATCTGAACAACCGAAATTTTCTCTTCCATATCAGCACACTTCACAGGCGGTTTTTATTTTGCGAATTGTTTCAGCAGGGTCAGGCTGACCGAAAACTGCGTTTCCCGCAACTGCAACGTCACAGCCGCACGCTGAAATCACCGCTGCATTTTGAGAACTGATGCCTCCGTCCATTTCTATCAGATAATCGCAGCTGCGCTCCTCCCGCCACGCGGCAAGACAGCGTACTTTCTCCAGTACCTCCGGAATGAACTTTTGTCCGCCGTAACCGGGGTTAACTGACATTACAAGCACCAAATCTGCCAATCCGAGTACAGGCTTTATAAATTCCGCCGGAGTTGACGGATTTATCGCGATGCCTGCCAAAACGCCTTCCGATTTTATATGCTGAAGCACGCGATGAAGGTGCGGTGTAGTCTCTGCGTGTACCGTAAGCAATGACGGTTTGTGTGCAAGAAACATTTCCGTAAAACTTTCCGCCGGTTCAACCATAATATGAACATCAAGGAACGCTTCGGGATATTTATCGCGCAATGCCTTAAGCAGAGAGGGACCGTACGAGAGATTTGGAACAAAATGTCCGTCCATAATATCCAAATGAAGCCAATCTGCTTCACCCCCGAGTTTTGCAATGCTGTCTTCCATGTTAAGCACATCTGCGGAAAGCAGCGACGGTGCAACAAGAAGTTTTTGGGTACCCTTGAGCTTTACTTGCAATTCTCCTGCCATACTGTTTCACCACCCAGTAAGATTGTGACAGTTGCTTTGTCTCTGTATTTTACTGTCAGGGAAATTACTTCATTGCCTTTTACCGAAACGTCTTTCAGTACACGCTGTCCGTCTGCATCCTGCACCGTAATCTTCAGCTGCATCGGCGATAAAAGAGGCGGTACAACGTAGCGTACCTTTGTCATCTTGTTCGGCGCTTCCTGTTTTGGTGCCGCTGTTTCTGTTTTAACCTCGTCTTTTTTCTCAGCCGGCTTTGCTTCCTCTTTTACCTTGGCAGATTCTTCCGCAGGCTTTGCCTCAGCTTTTGTTTCGGTTTTCTTTTCAGTTTTCACAGTTTGCTTTGTGTCTTTCTGTTTTTCTGCAGATTTTGTTTTTTCCTCTGTTTTAGCTGTTTCAGCAGCTTTTGTTTCCGCCTTTTTGTCACTCTTTTTGACTTCCTGTTTAACTTCAGCATTTTTGGCAGGAGCTGTTTCTTTTTTTATCTGTACAGGCTGTTTTACTTCCGGTTTTACTGCTTTAACCACGTTTTCATCCGCTGTGTGCGTTTCCTGTACTGCCGGCTCCTTTTTTGTTTCTTTTGCAACAGCAGTTACCAGCGAAACAGTATCACCCACTTTGACTCTTGCGCCGATGTTGGGCTTTGTGCTTATTACTGTTCCTTCCTTTGACGAGGAAACAGCCTGAGAAATTTCACCGACAACAAGTCCTCTCTGATGTAATACTTCCGCAGCTTCTTCACCTGTTTTTCCCCGCAAATCAGGAACGTAAACCATGCCTTCGTCAGATTTTCCGCCTGTGCTTAACAGCAGTTTAACGCTTCCGCCGGCATCATATTTCTGTCCGGCATAAGGATTTTGCGCCAGCACTGTGCCCTCGTTTCTGTCAGCGTCAGGCACCTGAACAGTTTTTTCAACTCTGAAGCCCGCTTCTTCAAGCACGCGGACAGCTTCCTCTTTTTTCATAAAGCGTACATCAGGAACCTTGTCCTGTCTGTTTCCGCGGCTGATTTGAAGCAGCAGTGAGTTTCCCTGACGAATCTTGCCGCCGGGCTTGACATCCTGAGAAACAACAACGTCCGCTGCCTCCGATGACTCTACTTTTTTTGTTTTCGCGGTGATTCCAAGTTTTTGAAGCGTGTCGGCTGCTTCGCTGACTCTCATTCCGACAAGCTGCGGGACAATAACCTTGTCGCCGTTGTCGCCGAATATCGCCCGAAAACCTATAAATCCGCAGCCTGCGATTACAAGAAGCGCGATTATGATTGCCCAGCGTCTGAAATTACCCATTATTATCCTCCTGTCTGCGTTTCATAAGCAGCGCGGCATAAAAGCCGTCTATCCAAGGCAGCGCGGGATTCATTATTGTTCCGTACGGCTTGCCCTTCTGCATGAATTTACGCTCTGTTTTTACAGGCAGTTCAATTATATCTTTACGTTTTGAGAACACAGAAGCAACAACTGTTTCGTTTTCTTTTCTGAAACTTGAGCATGTCATGTATGCCACAATTCCGCCCGGCTTCACAAGTTCTACGGCACGTTCAAGCAGATGACTCTGCAGTTTTGAGTTCTCGTCAACATCTTCCGGCTTCATGCGCCATTTGCCCTCAGGATGTCTTCCCCATGTGCCTGAGCCTGAACAAGGCGCGTCAAGCAGTATAAGAGACGGTGTTACTTTTGGTGTTAATTTAAGCGCGTCGCCTACGCGAAGCTGAACGCGGCTTCCTGTATGAAGTTTCATAAGCTCAAGCTTTGCAGACTGTATTTTTGCCGGTGAAATATCCCACGCTTCAATCTGAGCAAGCGGGAACATATCGATAAGCTGACGCGTTTTTACTCCGCGGCCGCTGCACATATCAAGGATTGCGCCGCCGTCATACCGTTCCGCAAGCATATTCACAACATACATTGAAGACTCAGTCTGCGGTGACACTCTGCCCTCTCTGTATCCGGGAAGTGCCGGCGGATAATCGGTTGATGCCGTTCGGACGGAATTTGGCAGAAAATTTGAAGCCCATGCTTTGCTGCCGAATTTTTCCTCATATTCCTTTATCCATTCGTCACGATTGACACCATTGGCAAGCCTGAGCGACAGATAGGTTTTCATACCCATCGCCTTTATCAGTTTTTTGGCTTCCGCCGCAGAACGCTCATGCGCCCACTGCGCGGCAGCCCAGCCGGGAACTCCCCAGTAAAGCGCCTGATCGCTGACAAGCGCCGCCTTTTTTAGCTTTTCAAGGTATGCAGGCGCTTCCTCCGACACGGAACGCAGAACAGCGTGAACTGTTTTGACGTCATTTAGGTCATTTTCGCGTCCGCTTGCCTTGACAGCCTGAAGCACCGCGTTTATAAGCACGGGAGCCGCAAAATGTTTGAGTTCCACAAGTCCGGCTATACCGATTGTCAGCGCGGTCTGCGTGCGAAACGACAGCGCGCGCGCATTTCGTTTGCAATATTTAAGCATCAGATGCTTCCAAAGCCCCTGACGCCTCAGCGTACAGTAAACGAGCAGCGCTGCAACGTCACGGTCGCCCGAATTTATGTCGGGATAAAGTTTTCTCAAAGTTTCTGACGCAAAAACTCCGGCGCTTACCTCCAAACATACCTGAAGCGCAGCTTCAATACCTCTCATAGACTCACCTCTGCCGCAACATACCAAAACGGAAACAGTTTTGCTGTTCCCGTTAATTTTACACCATTTTGCGCGTTTTTTGATTTCTTAATTTCTTCTCTGATTTCTGAGAAGCACAAGGCGGACAAGCTGCATTGCGGTCATAACCAACGCCGACACGTATGTCAAAGCGGCGGCAGTCAGCACTTTTTTCGCGCCTTTTACCTCCGCGCCCGCAAGAATGCCGTCATTTGCAAGAATCTTCAAAGCCCTTGCGCTTGCGTCAAATTCAACAGGCAGCGTAATCGCGTGAAAAACCAGCACACCGCAGAAGAAGAAAATGCCAAGGTCGATGAGACCAAGATTGTTAAATATAAAGCCGATGAAAAACAGCGGTATCGAAAGCGTTGAACAGATATTTACAACCGGAACAACAGCATTTCTGATTTTGAGCGGAGCATAGCCTTTTGCGTCCTGAACGGCATGACCGCACTCGTGAGCCGCAACGCCTATCGCAGCTATACTGGTGCTTCCGGCAACACTCTGAGAAAGCCGAAGTACTTTTGCTCGCGGGTCATAGTGGTCAGTCAGTTCACCCGCGATATGCTCAATGCCGACATAGTTCAGACCGTTTGCGTCAAGAATTGCCCTTGCGGCATAATCAGAAGTAACGCCGCGCGCCGAAGCAATCTGTGAATATTCCGAAAACGCGCTTTTTACCTTAAATTGCGCCCAAAGTGAAAAAAGCAGAGCCGGAATAAGAAGAATCATGGTGGAGTCATAAAAAAGCATTGCAAAACACCTCCGTAGGTATTATTTATTTTATGCAACAAGTTTACCGCAAATTATCGGTTTTGTCCTCTGTAAAAACGCGCAATTTCATCTGCTGCCTCTGTCTGTTCGGAGAAAGTTCCGTCCGCGGAAAGCAAAAGCAGCTGTTTTCGCATGCCTTCAAACCGTTCGCACCCCGTATTTTCAAATGCAAATTCAGGCAGAAATGACACAACGCCGCACTCGTCAAGATGAGCTTTGAGCGCGTCTCTGTCCTTCACAGCCAGCGGACAGCACGGACAGGAGGAAAATACATTTTTGTCCAGCACAGGAAACGAAACAAACGGCGTGAGATTTTTCTCGTACAATAACTGTCTGTAACGTACTGCCGCAAGTCTGCGCTTTCCGTTTTCAGTCTCAAAATCAGGCAGAAGCCGCAGAAATTTTTCAGCAGCGGCAAAATCAGACTCAGGCAGTTTTTCGACAAATGCCTCATTTTCCGAACAAATCAGCGCAAATTCACGTTCAATAATACAACCGATACCGACGCTGCCGGCGCGCAAAATCTTTCCGCCTGAAAAACGTACCGCGCCAATACCGCAGACAGATTCCTCAACAAGCGCGATACCGCGCTCTGAAAGACTGTCAGAGAGAGACTCTGTATCACAAATCCTGCCGAAACGGTGAGACAGCGCCGCAGCCTTCGTCCTGTTCGTCAGCTTTGACAAAACGTCCTCCGCAGAAACGTCAAAACCGTTTTCGTTCACATCGGCAAAAACAGCCTTGACACCGCTTTTGCTCAGAAAAGCAGAAATATCCGATTTGAGATTTGCTGCGACAATAACCTCATCGCCGCATGACAGCCCGAGCGCTTCAAACACAGTCACAAGAGCGGTTTCCGCATTGCAGAAACGTACTCCCCGCGCCTCAAAACAACGCGCCGCCGCATTTTCAGCTCTTAGAACGTTAAAATCAGACATATCAGCCTCCGCCGATATTTTAACAGAAATTGAATTTTCCGTCACACAAGGTAAAACTAAAATCGCTCGTATTCAAGTAAATTTTCACTGCTGAAGATTATTGTCTTATTTCCGATTACTTATATTCCACGTTTTTTATTGCGTTTCCCTGACTTCTGAGCCACATTTCTATTCCCTGCCCTCCGTACACTTCGGCGGCCATGTCATAGCTTTTGCCTTTGCGTTTCAAAATTTTGGCTGTCGGCAGCCTGTCCAGCACAGCGTCTATGGCGCTTCCTGTGTAGGTAAAGCTCACCCTGCGCAACGGGCCTGTGAACATAAACTGAACGCGTTTTCTGAACTCTCCCTCCTGAAAACGGTCCTTGTACGGCACTGAGAATTTTTCTTCCGTCACAGTAATTTTTCTCATACGGTCTATTCTGTACACCGTCGGAACAGTTTCATCAAGCACATCGGGACGTTCGCTGAAACCTTCGTCCTTTATGAACGCCGCAAGGTAGAAATAATATTCGGAAAATATTATGGCTGCCGGCTGAAGATGACGTTTCACTGTCTTTCCGTCGCTTGCCCGCTTATAGTTTACGTCAAGCATACGGCGTTCTTTGATCGCCTCAGCTATCGTCCACATTCTGTCCACAAACTCGTCGTTGTGCTGAGGCTGAACGTAGTGGAACAGCTCGTTTTTTATCATCTCTTTTATGACGCTTTTGTCTTTTGGATTGCAGGATTCTGTGACCTTGGCAAGCAGTTCCGTCATTTTTTCCTTTCCGACGGAACGGGAGTCAAGAAGTATTTTGCAGACGGCAAGCGTTTCAGCGCCGTCAAGCTTGTATTTTGTCTTCGCCTGCAGTCTGTAACCGTTTTCCTTTGCGTCATAGACAAGCTCAAGATAGTCGTTCGTTTCCTGGTTATCAGCAAGATAGTTCCGAATTGCGTCAAGATCGCGCCTGACAGAGCGCTCGCTTATGCCGTAACGCGCAAGCTCTTCCGCTTTAACAACAACGTGCCCCGCGCGAAGTCTGGTGTAAATATCAAGAATACGTCCGAGTCTTTCGCCGTTACCTGTTCCGTATGCCATTTCCGCCGCCTCCCTGCCTCTGTTTCAAACCTTATGACTGCTATTATATACAATCGGACGGACATACGTATGTCCGTCCGGCAGAAGTTTTAAGATTTTTGCTGCGCCTGCCTGTTTTGTATCTTTATATACATTAGGCAGTTTTTAACATTTTCGCGAAGTAAAACCGCCGGTCAACTGACCGGCGGCCGTGTATCTCTGCTTGCAGCTATCTTTTGCTGCTTCTCTTCCAAATATTAAGCTTCTGAGCCTGCGCGATGAGTTCTTCGCGAAAGTCGGGGTGCGCGATTGAGATCAAGGCTTCCGCGCGCTGCCAGGTTGATTTTCCCTTAAGGTTTACCATACCGTATTCGGTGACAACGTAGTTCGTGTTGGTTCGTGTGTCTGTGACTATTGAGCCGTTGTCAAGCGTGGGAAGTATGCGCGATTTGAGAGTGCCGTCTTTCGTCGCGAAGGTTGAGGAACAGCAGATGAAACTTTTGCCGCCTTTGGACAGGTAAGCCCCCAGCACAAAGTCAAGCTGACCGCCTGCTCCGCTTATATGCTTTGTGCCTGCGCTCTCAGCGTTAATCTGTCCGAACAGGTCAAGATTTACGGCGTTGTTAATTGACACAAAGTTGCCAAGCTGCGCTATCGTGCGCACGTCATTGACGTAATCAACAGGCGCTGCCATGCAGGCAGGATTGCCGTCAAGATATACATAAAGTTCCCTGCTTCCGGCAGCAAAGGTATAAACCTGACGTCCTCTGTCAAGAGCCTTGTGCGTGCCTGTAATTTTGCCTGCCTTCGCCATTTCAAGATACGCGTCAACGTACATCTCAGTATGAACGCCGAGCTCCTTAAGGTCTGACTGCGCAATCAAGCTGCCAACCGCGTTGGGCATTCCGCCTATTCCAAGCTGCAGACATGCGCCGTTCGGAATTTCAGCAACAATAAGTTCCGCAACCCTGCGGTCAATCTCCGTTGCCGGCGAAGCGGGCATTACGCCCATCTCAGGATTGTCCCCTTCTACTATCATGTCAACCTCTGAGATATGTATGCTTTCTTCAAAGCCGCCGAGACAGCGCGGCATATTTTTATTCACTTCGACAATAATTTTGTCCGCCGTTTCGCACATTGCCGCCATGTGCGAAGTGTTGGGACCAAAATTGAAACAGCCGTGCGCGTCCATAGGCGCAGTCTGAAAAACCGCCACATCCGAATGCAGACTGTCGCGGTAATAGCGCGGCACTTCAGAGTAACGCAGCGGCGCGTAGAAAACAAAACCTTCATTTATGCGTCTGCGGGCAAAACCTGTCATGTGCCATGAATTCCAAGTCATGTGCGCCGCAGGGTCTTCAATTTTGAAAATCTCAGGTTCCCACAGAAGAATACCGCCGCGGAAGTTGACGTTTTGAAGCTTCGGAAGTCTTTTGGCAAGTTCCCTGTCAACAGCAACAGGAGTTCCCGTTGTCCAGCCATAGTCAACCCACATGTCAGATTTTATGCAGGCAGCGGCTTTTGCCGCAGTCGTCAGTTTTTTCTTGTATTCCTTCGAGAAATCCATGTTTTGTCACCTCATCTGTATTGCGCTGACAATTCTATTATAGCAGAGTAACGAAAAAACGGGGAATATCGAATGATGTATTGGTTAACAAAGGACTAATTCCTGTGACGTATTTTCCTGCAGTTTTCCAAAAACTGAGGCGGCAAAAGGACAAAAAAATTACCTTGCGTTAAGGTAATTCTCTATTCCGTTTGCTATGCCGCGTGCTATCCGTCTGCGATATCTCTCATCGGACAGTTTTAGGTCCTCCTCGGCATTTGTCATATATCCAACCTCAGCGACTACGGAAGGAACAGTGCTCCAGTTTATGCCTGTTATGCTGTCCGTTTCAATTATTCCTATGCTTTTTGCGCCGGTCGCGCTGCATATACCGTTCTGAACGCATGCTGCAAGGCGTCTTTCAGCTGCGTACAGCTTCGGATTAAACGGATTTTTCGCGCTGCGGCAGAGCGTCATGACACCGTGCATATCCTTCGGCTGTTTTGTTCCGGCGGCATTCGCGTGCAGATTGATGATCAGCTCGGCGCCGTTTGCCAGCGCAAGTTCAGCACGCTCCCTGTTGCTGATATTTACGTCGTTTGTCTCTCGCACCATGACTACCGTATGTCCGCGTTTTTCAAGCTCTTCCCTGAGCAGCAGGGCGTTCTGCAAGTTCAGTTCATATTCCTCCGTCTGAGTCACAATCCCGCATGTGCCCTTGGAAACCTTGTTTTTCATAACTGCCGACGAAGGTCCCAATGCCTCTTTTTCGTGGTTTGGGCAAGCCTGATGTCCCGCGTTTACTGCTATGACAGCAGCTTGTGACGACAGGGCAAGAAAGGGGATTAAAACAGCCGGCAGTAAAATATATTTTATACAATTTTTTATCTTCATTGCCTTTTTACCTCTCACAAAGCAGTTTTCCGGGCGGGAGCAGTTCGTCAAGCGCGTTTTGTTCAAGCGCAAGCGCCTCTATAATCTCCCCGTTTGTCGGATAGCGCCGTTCAACAGCGATTACACCGTCAAGCGTGCAGACAGGCAACGCCTTTTCGCCGTTGGCTCTGAGATAGGCAAGCACCTGTTTGTTTTCGGCAAAAGCGCGCGGTGTACGGGACAGATTATAAACTTCAAGGCTGATGCCTTTTGCCTTCAGCGTTTCGTAAACGGAAGACATCCGCAGCAGTTCAGGATTTGCTTTCGCGCCGCAAATGCCGGTAATACAGCAGGCTGCCTGTTCGTAAACCGCAAGTTTTTTCGCTTTGCGCTCTGTATTCGCAACAGTGTCCGACATATAACTACCCCCAAGACATAAGTAAAATCGAATGAATAATAACTTAGCGCTCAGCGCTTCGGAAACGCAAAATCGGCAGACTTCATATTGCTTACTGCTCCCGACTTCCGACCCTTACCTTTCCAGCATTTCCGCCAGATACGCGTGCCTCAGACCGCGCAAACTGAGCCTTACCAAGCGGCTTTCGGTTATTTCCATTACCGAAAGAACAATACAGGCGCCCGCAAGCACCACGTCAGCACGCGCAGGATTCATTCCACGCATTGCCCTGCGTTCGTCAATCGTCCTGCGCGCAATTTCATTTATCAGAGCTTCCAGCTCCGTTTTTGACATAACAGCGCCGCTGAGTTTTTCAGCGTCATACTCCGCCATTTGTTCCTTTACCATGAAAAGCGTCGTCAGATTGCCTCCTGTGCCCGCAAGATACGCCGGTTGACCCTTCACGCCGTTTTTCACAAGTTCGGAGCGAATAACGGCCTTCAGACGCGTCACAGCGCTTAACGGCGCGGGGGCATACGGCAGAAAATTCTCCGTCAGACGCACAGAGCCCAAATTTATACTGAAAGCCCGCGTGATTTTTCCCAAAGCAGAATATACAAACTCCGTGCTGCCGCCTCCCATGTCAAACACAAGCATGTCACGCGCAACAGAACCCTGCAGTTCGCCAAGCACGGCGGCAAAGGAGAGCCCGGCTTCCTCCTCGCCCGAAATGACGCGGAGGTCTGTGTGCGCCAGCTCTTTGACACGCTTTGCGAAATCGTTGCTGTTTCTCGCGCTGCGAAGCGCCATAGTGCCGATAACCTCGACCTGCTCCGCGCCGTCGGTGTGCGACTGCTCAACATAATCAGCAACAACGGCAGCCGTACGCTCCATTGCCTCTCTTGAGAGCACGCCTGTTTTGTCCAGCCCCTCTCCGAGCCTCGTGACACTGTTTATGTCCTTCACAAACGCGACAGCGCCGTCCTGAAGCTCCGCGACAGTGTATTTGACAGAATTTGTACCGATTTCGACAACAGCCTGTTTCATTTGCGACACTCCCTTTTGTTTCGGTAACATTATACTATCTGCCGCGCCTTTTTGTACTATAATCTTGACAGTAAGGCAATGCGGCGGCAGAGGTGAACTCAATGAACAGTATCGCGGTTTTTTATGCATCAGAAGGCACCGGACATCGTACGGCAGCTGAAAATCTCGCCGAACGGTTCAAACTCGACAACCCAGACGGCAAGGTTGTCTGCGCCGACATACTTGACTGCGTGCCGCGGCCTTTGCATTTCGGACTTTCAAATTACTATCTTTGGACAGTACGTTTCTGCCCGCGGCTTTGGGGAAAATCATATTACGGCTCCGACCGCAAAGGCATTACAAAAAGCTGCTGTGATTTTGCCCACAAAATCCTTTGCAGACTGTATCTGAAAAAAGCTGAGAAAACGGCGCGCGAAATCGGCGCGCAGGCTTTATTCTTTACACATTACTTCGGCGCGGAGCATTACGCGAAAAGAAATCCCGACACACCCGTTTTCTTTGTCAACACAGATTTTGAAACACACATTTTCCAGCGGGCTGGACATCCGGCGGCATTTTTCGTGCCAAGCGAAAAAGCGGTGCGGCAGTACGCCGCAGACGGCATTAAAAACGTGTACAACACAGGGATTCCGATTGCGGACAAATTCTCCCGCCCAATTTCCAAAACAGCCGCGCGCGAACTGCTCGGCATTGAGCAGAACCGCCGCGTAATACTTGTCAGCGGCGGAGGCATCGGCGCAGGCAACATTCAGGCTGTCGCAACCTCTCTGTCGGCCCGCAAAGACTGGCTGACCATCATAATCTGCGGCAACAACAAAGCGCTGAAACAAAAACTGGAAAAAAAATACTCCGGCATGGAAAATATACGCTTTGAAGGCTACGTCAAAAACATAGAACAGTTTTACCGCGCGGCAGACCTTGGAATAATCAAGCCCGGAGGGCTGACACTTGCCGAAACGCTGGCATCGGAACTGCCTCTGCTTTTGATGGACGCCGTGCCCGGACAGGAAGAATGCAATATGCGCTGCGTGTGCGAGGCAGACGCGGCAGTGAAACTTGACGACGCGCGCAACGCGTCTGACACAGCCGCTTTCATTCTTGACAACCCGCAGCTGACAGACAGACTCCGAAAAAACGCGCAGAACCTGTCAAAACCTTTCGCGGCAGGCGATATACTGAAAATCGCGGAAAAATTTGTAAAATAAACAACGGCTTGACCTCAAGCCGTTGTTTTGCGATTAGCTGTTAGCTTATTGCTTATTTCTTACTGCTGTTAAACTCGTACCACACATACAGGCAGCAGATTTATTTCATACTTCTTATTTGCTTTTCCGCAGTGCTAAGTGCGAGGTGCGTTCTTGTCGTCGGTCGTTTGTCGTTTGTAATCTCGCTAAACGCTCAGTATTCCCTACGGTCATCAAAACCTTAACGCTCGTTTCACTCGCGTAACGCCGCCGGACCCTGCGCAAGCCCTTCGGGCTTCGCAGGGAGACGGAGATAAAAAAACGCAGGAAGACAATGATTTCAATGTTTCAACGGTTTTGCTAAGCGCTAAGTGCGAGGTGCTAAGTGCGAGGTGCGAGGTGCGAGTTACTTCCCGAACTCGTACCACGCACTGAGGTTCGCGCCTATGCTGTCGCGTTTGCCCGTGTAGCCCGTTACGCCGAGTTCCACTTTCCAAGGACTGTCTGCTTTGTGGTATTTTATGCCGAGTTCAGCCATTCCGCTTCCGCCTTTGAAGTCAGGCTCAAGCAACGCGTATTCTCCCATGTGTCCTTTCGCCGTTCCGTCAAATTCGTATTCGTAGGCAAGTCCGCCGTAGAATTTTATACCTTCTTTGGTTTCTTTGCCGTTGTAACGGAAGCCCGCGCGAAGTCTGTGGCTGTTTATGGCGTCAAGGTCAAACTGTTCTCCGTCTATCACCGGACTGTCGCTGTTCTGTCTGTTCCAGAGGTACTTAACGTAGGTGTCTATGTTTGAGTTGTCTTTGAGCGACCATTTGTAGCCAAGCCCTGCGTGCGCTCCCATGTATGCGCTGCTTGTGTCAAAGCGGGTGCTTGTTCCGGGGTTGAACGTTTCGCTGTTGTAGTCGCTGTTCATGTGTCCCGCTCTGAAGCTTGCTTCTCCGTGCAGCTGTCCTTTTTCTGTTTTCTTTCCTTCCGCTTTGAGGAATACACCGCCGCCAAAGTAGTTTATGTCGCCGTCCGCTCTTACGTTGCCGTCTTCAAATTCGTTTTCTGTCGTGTAGCGTCCGTTTCCGCCTTCTACGAATATTCCAAGCGTTACGTTGTCTTTTACTTTCTTTGAGAGCCCGGCTGCGACGTTTGTGCTGTTGAGGTCAATATGGCTGCCTGTTTCATAGCGGCTGTGAGCGCCTTTTATTGCGGCGAAGGCTTTCCAATTTTTGGTTTTTTCAAAGTCTTCTACGTTTTCCATTACTTCTGTCGCTATGAGGTCACTTCCGTCGTTTATGGCGGCTAACCCTGCCAGTCTTGCTTCGCTGAAGGATTTTGTCTGGTCTATGAGTCCGCTTTCAATATATGCCGCTTCAAGCGCTCCAGCCGCGCTCTGATACACGCCGTAGGTGTCTTCTACCATTCCGCCCTGTACGTCAACAAGGTTGTGGGCTTCTTCTGTGTAGCCGTAGCCTGCCGCGCTGCTGATGAGTGTGATTTTGTCGCCTTTCTGCGTCAGTTTGTGTTCCGTATCTATTATCTGATACAGTCCTATTTCAGCATTGTCCAGCGCAGCCGCTTTGTCTGAGGTTACTATTGTGTCTCCCGCTTTGAAACCGTCAAGGTAGAAGTTTATTGTTGAGTTTGCAAGGCTGACTGTGTTGCTGAATTTCGTTTTGCCTTTGAAGTTTGTCGTGCCTGTGCTTATGTAGCTCTTTGCAAGTTCACCGCCTGTGAAGTTGAC
>JAZRZG010000122.1:0-8447 GCA_045601305.1 Synergistaceae bacterium | reverse complement strand
TTTCAAAACAAAAAACGCCTCACGGACGCTTATCAACAAAATAATCTAAAATATGAGCAATAAACATTGCTTCCGTTTCGTTGTTATTGACGGCGTTGCATTCTTTCATTGATAATTTGATTACAAAAGCATCAAATTCATCGTCTGAAAATCCATTTATCAGTTCAGGGGTAGTGTCAAAATTAGTTTTCAGCCAAATTTGCATTTTATGCTGAAAATCATCTTTTGTCTTGTTCATTTTTTATACACCCCTTTCTTGTTTTGAATGTCACTATTATTACGCCTGTTTCTTTCTCAAATTTACGTTCATCCTTCCGGCATAAACCGTGTTCAATTACTCCCGCAACCTCATTTCCGTCAAACGTAATTGCCCCTGCAAAGGGGCTTATACTACTATTATCTTCGGTAGATGTCAACTCTTCCTTTATTGTTTTTGTTGCGGTCGTTTCTTTTACAACTCCTTCTTCAACCGCTCCTTCGCCTTCTTCAGTAATTCCCCGTTCATGGTTATTCTCGTCAATGTAGAGGTCGTAGGTATGCCGGCAGTTCGGGTGAAACAGTCCTTCCGCTTCTGCTTCGTCAAGCGTTGTGTAGCCTTCCGTTGCGCCTGTCAGAGAGATTTTGCCATCTATAACCTTTTTTCCTAAAGACCCACACTTCTATCCTTGTGTCATTACTACGTATCATGTATATACACTAATCGCTCTGACAATAATTCCTATCATTTTAGTATGGAATATATTTTTCGATACTCAATCTCTCCTTTTTCGTCATAGCACGATTTGTATCAAAAACACTCCGTTAAAAGCAATATAGCGATAATATCAGTATTTACAACGCTTTATAAATTCCTATAATTTTGGTATGAAAATAACTCTTGCAGATTTTTCACCGTTTCGTTATAATCATACCGTTCAGATAGGTTTTGCAAAGAGGTTGTCTTGATGAAGATTTCAACCAAGGGGCGCTACGCTCTCAGATTTATGATTGACCTAGCGGAAAATGGCCGTGATTCTCTCGTTTCGCTCCGTGAAATTTCCGAACGGCAGGACATAAGCGTAAAATACCTCGAACGCATAGCCGCCTGCCTTTCAAAGGCAGGTCTTATTCAGGCGGTGAGGGGAACAGGCGGAGGGTATATCCTTGCACGCAGAGCAGACGAATATACTGCGGGGGAAATTATCCGCGCTGCCGAAGGTCGTGTCGCTCCTGTGGAATGTCTTGCGACAAAAACAAATTTGTGTCACCGGGCAGCTTTCTGCCCCGCTCTCAAATTCTGGGCAGGCTTAGACAAGGTTATTAACCTTTACATGGACCAGTTCACTCTGGCAAGCTTTATAAACAGGCAAAATCTCTGATTCTTCCTTGCCGGCAAGATATAATATTATATTTGGGCAGTTGTTATATATGAAATAATCATAGTTAATCACAATACTTACGAATTATTTAATCGCTCCTGCCCTTCTGGCAAACTATACACAAAGAGCCTTTCTGCCCTTTCTTATCAAATTTTCTCACACAACCCATCGGCAGCAAATTAGAAATACGTTGCAAAACAGCCGTTTTCAATGTTTTGCGCGGTTTTACCACTTAGCGGCAACAGATTACAATATATAATCGGGCAGTTTGTGTATTGTATTATACATTATAATACAATATTTAGCATATATTTTGTTTATACAAATCTGCTGTTCAAACACTTTGCAGGACTCACAAACAAACTTCTTTTTATCTCCATGCAGCAGCAAACTGTGGTAAAATACGGTTTTATCAGTGTTTACCGGCATTTATACCGCTTTATACAACTTGTCGTTTTAGTCTATTGTGTATTATGGGCAGTTTTATATTATTGTTTGTAATATTTATATTTGTATTTATATATTTTTTGTTTTTCGCACATTCGCTGTACTTTCCGGTTTTTACCTCCTTGCAGAATGCTGCCGCCCCTTTTCTTATACTCTCCGCTCATAAAAAGCCGGGGGTGCAAAAACTGCTAATTTTCTGCTTACTTTAACAGTTTTTCTCTGTTTTCTGCCGTTTCATGGTAGAATTTACTGTGTATGTATCCCTTTATAAGGAGGGGTTGTGTTGCGTAGGCTGAAGTGGACCCCAAAGCGCATAGTTACTGCGTTCGCACTGTTTTTAATCATCAGTGCGCTTGTGTTGTTTGCGTTGTCAAAAACTACTTTCCTCACCCGCACGGCTATGCAGTATGCAAAACCAATGCTTGAAAAGCAGCTGAACGCTGATTTTGCATCAACTCCTTTCTCCGGCAACCCAATAACGGGGCTTTATGCGTCAAATCTCGTATTAAGCCGCGGTGGCGAGGATCTGCTGACTGCAGACGAGGCAAAAATCACCGTCTCTTTCAAAGGCTCTGCGCAGAAACATACGCTGAAACTAAAACTTGAAGCCAAAGGGGTAAAAACAAGCCTTGACAAGTTCAACCGCCTTATTCCTCATACAGATACACCTGGGCCGAGCAACATTATTCTCAGCGAGGTTATACTTGACGATTCATACCTTGACACAAAATTCGGCACAGTAAAACTTGATGACAGTAAAGTTACCATAGACAACAGCCAAACCTATGGCCTTGATATCAAAGGCAGCCTTGATAATACGCTTCCCTTTTCTGCAGTCGGCGGCATAACAAAACTTGACGGGAACTGGACTGCTGACAAATTGCGGCTGACTGTTGACGAAGGCTCCGCCTCT
Source organism: Synergistaceae bacterium (assembly GCA_045601305.1). GTDB lineage: Bacteria > Synergistota > Synergistia > Synergistales > Synergistaceae > Equadaptatus. Next base: position 5,729 of record JAZRZG010000122.1, on the reverse strand, counting down.
GCCGACGGCGCGCTTTATCCAAATTCTGACGTAAAAATCTCAACAAAACAGCTTAATTTAAGCAGAATCGCAGAGTTGTTTCCTGACGTTCGCCGTTTAGGCATCCGCGGCATTCTGACCTCCGAGCTTTCATTCAAGGGTAACGGCGCGCAGTTTGCCACAGAGGGCAGATTAACACTTGAAAACGCGCTTGTTCGCGGCATTCCGCTTGAATTGCTGTCTGTGCGCTGGAATTATGCAGACAAAAAACTGAACGCTGTTTTCAACGAAGAAAACCGCGCAAATGCAGCCTTAACAGGCACGCTTAAACTTGACGGCGGCAAATCTTTCCTTGATGCAGACCTTGCCGCACAAAAGCTGCATCTCGCCGCAATGACGGAACAGTTCAAACATCAGCTCGGCAGCGCAAAAACTCTGCCGCAGGGCACCATAACGGGCGCTAAAATCAAACTGAAAGGTCCGCTGAATGCTCTTGTGGGAAGCATAGAACTGCTGCCTTCAACCATTGCTTACGGAAAACTCTCCTTTAAGGATTTCAAGGGCAGTGCTGTTTTTGACGGCCACGCACGCGGCAAGGTTAATTTCTCAGCCATGCACGCAGGAAAACCGATTACCCTTACAGGCATTCTTGCCTTTGCGGACAATGTTCAGAATGACCTGAATTTTTCCGCGGCAGGTTTCCGTCTTGAAGAACTGCACGACAGCATTCCGGCTCTGAAAAAAGCAGGCGTTAAAGGCGCTGTGAATGTTGATGCCTCTGTCACAGGCGTTATCAAAAAACTCAGACTCAACGCAAAAGTTTCCTCAAATCAGCTTACGGCAGACAGCGTCGGCACAATTTCCGACATCAGAGTTGATGGCGGCTATCTGCTGGACACAGGCAGCGTGGAACTTAAAAACCTTTCCGCAGCGTGGAACGGCGCAAAGCTGAACGTTTCAGGCAGCATGGACAACACAAAACGCAAACCTGAACTCAACATTTCAGGTCACATCAGCAATTTGCAGACAGAAACACTGCATCCAATGGTCGCGTTTATGAGAAATATCAGTCTGAGAGTACCGATTAACGCTGATTTCAAGGCTTCCGGCGCACTTTCAAACCCGCAGATAAGCGCTCAGCTTGCCTCCTCCGGAGGCACTGTAATGAAAGGGCTTGTAATCAACTCTGCAAATGCTGTCTTAACTTACGCAAACAACAGTATCATCGTGGAACCGCTGAATATCTCAACACCGCACGGAACGTTGAAATCATGGGCTCATTCCATTATTAAAGGTGGTACTGACTGGAGCTGGGAAGCTGATTTTGACGGTGTTGAAACACGAATTATCAACGGTCTTTTCGGCATGAACGAAGACATAAGAGGCAGAATGTCAGGAAAAATCAAACTCTACAGTATCGGACAGGGCATGCGCTGGACAGGAAACTTTTCAAAGGCGCGTCTTCGCTGGAGAACCTTCCATTTCGACTCTATCACAGGTGTTGCAAACGGTACAAAAGACTTGGTAAATTTAGACCGCATGAAATTTGAAATCTGCGGCGGCAAGGGCATTGCAAACGGCTCTGTCACTATCGGCAGCTCGCTTGATACCTCCATGCTTAACGTTGATCTGAACGCGTCAAAAATAAATATTTACGAAGTCATCAGACGGCATCTTCCGCAAATCAGCAACATTCAGGGACTTGCCGAAACCTCGTGCAAGGTCAGCGGAAGCATTGCAAAGCCGCTTTTCACGGGACAGGTGAAACTCGCGCCGCTGCGCATAAGCACGGCTTATATTCCTGAAGCAGCAATCCTCGCCAACGCAGGACTTTCACATCTGCACTGCAAAAAGATTGATGTCCGGCTGCCGGAGGGAACAGCGGAAGGCAAAGCTTTCCTGCGTAAAAAAGACAATGTATGGCACAGCAGGGCAAATCTTGCGGGCAAAGGAATTGACCTCAGCAAACTGCTGCGTTTTGCTCCCGATGACGTAAGAAAAATGTTAAAAGGCTCCGTTGATGCCTCAATCGAATGCGACTGCCCGCTGAACGAGCTTATGGCAAAAGGCTCCGTGACATCAAACGAACTGGAAATCAAGGGACTGAAACTTGAAAACGTCAACGCTCCGTTCTACTATTCTGACAAATACTTTGTGGCAGAAGACCTTTCGTGCAGCTCAAACAAAGGCACGATACACGGAGGTATCGCCTACAACACGGCAACCGGTCAATGGGGCGCTTCCTGCAACGTAAAAGACATAGATATTGACACAATGTTCAAAGATATTGTTGACAAACCTGCCGGAAAGATAACAGGCAGCCTTGAGCTGAAAATGCGTGTCGGCGGCAGAGCTTTCAACATGGGCAGCATGTCAGCGGCAGGTATTGTCTCTGCTTCTGACGGCGAAATTTCCGGCTTCAAATTCCTCGAAACCGCAAAGAAATTTACGAAAAATAAGCCCATTCGCTTCAAAAAAGCAAATACAACCTTCCGTTACGACAACGAAACGCTGATTTTCCTCCCCGGGACTCAAGCAGTTGCTCCTGACGGAGATCCTTTTTACCGCATGGCAATGGCAGACGGCTATATCACGCGCAAGGGTGATATGTCGATAAACTGCCTCGGCAAATTCAACATCCGCGCGCTGAATTCTCTGCTCGGCGGTGTTTCGGGACTTGTTGACATGAGCCGGACAATAACGACACAGGGAATCAACAACATTGACACGCGAGAACTGCTCCAAAACGTTCTCGGCGGTGTTTTGAGCGGCGCAACGCGTTCCTCTTTCCGCTTTGTTACACTCGGCTTCAGCGGCAGCGTTAAAGAGCCTAAACTGACAAAACTGCTGGTTGAATCAGACGCGCGCAGCCGACGCAGCAAATATGTAACAATTCCGACGTCAAACAGCGATCCTACGGAAAAACAGATGCACCAGGACGGCGACTGGACATTCAAGCTGCACTTTGAAATCCCGGTAGGCTACGGCAAAAACACTGAAGCTGCAGACATCAAAGGACAGTTTATGCAGGATACGCTGAAAAGTCTTATATCAAACATTACGTTCTAGGCGGTGGCAAGATGGCATCAAAAATCACTCTGATACTCGGCGGCGCAAGAAGCGGCAAATCCACCTTTGCCGAACAGCTTGCTTTAGCCTCCGGCAAGCCCGTTACGTACCTTGCAACGGCAGATATATGCGACAGGGAAATGGAAGAGCGCGTCCGCATTCACAAAGAACGCAGACCGGCAGACTGGACAACATGGGAAGGCGCTCCCGAAGAACTGCCGGAAGCAATCAGAGGAATGAAAGGTACACTTATCCTTGACTGCCTCACAATGTGGCTGACACGCCTTATGTTTGCAACAGATGCGGCGGAAAGCGGCGATGAACATATATGGCAGGCGCGCGAACTTGAAATCAGGGCTCTCACGAAGCAACTATGCCTTTCTGCCGGAGATGAAACAGAGCTGATTATCGTCAGCAACGAAGTCGGCTTTGGCATAGTGCCTGAAAACAGACTTGCAAGACGTTTTCGCGACATGCAGGGGCGCATGAACCAGCTTTGCGGCAAATATGCCGATGACGTTGTGTTTGTAGTCGCCGGCTGCCCGATATGGGCAAAAAAGAAATAACTCCGAAATGTCAGAATACACAATACAGCAGACGAAACCGTTGTTTGTGTATGGCAAATTCGCTGAATAAAGACACATAAACGGCGCTAAACACGAGCTGAAGCCATCAGACGGTGCATAAACGATAGTTGACAACGGCGGGCTATAGCATATATTTTGTTTTGCAAGCAACGCATACGCTATGAGAATCAGTTCGTACATTGAGCAAAAGAAAGCCTCCGATTGGTCATCGAAGACTTTTTTGTCTGTTAAATATAGCACGGATATACAACAAACCGCCGAAAAGCGTTGCGTCTCCGGCGGTTTCTGTTTTTTGTATTTTGGTACGCGAACAAACGGCTATGCCGTTAAATTTCAGCGGTTTGCCGTTTGTTCGGTTGAAACTTTGTTGCTGTGTTGCATTGTGCTGCTTTTGTTACAATCCCAACGCCGGAGAGGGAGCCGTGTGTGGACTTGAAGCCGGGCAGTGCCCACTGATATTCAGTCGTTTGTCGTATGTTGCTTGTCGTCAGCCGTTAAAAGATAAGAAATTTTTGCAGCTAACGACCGGCGACCAACGTCTGACGTCTTCCGAATACCGCTTCAATCGTCGTACCTCGAGCAGGTGCGGATTTGTCTCGGCGATGTTGACGGGATTACGCAAACGCGAATGCGATTTTTGGTTTTTGTTCGGGGCGGGTTTCCTCCGCGGAGTCAAACGTTCGTTTGGCTGATATTGTCAGGTTAAGACTTCCGCAAGTCTCCGAACGTTCGGGAGTTCGCCCGCAAGCAAGGCATATAAAATTTGTTTCTTGCCCCTACATATACAAAAACGATTTTTCTTGTCAAAATGGCAACCTGTTTTTGAAAAAAACTGGAAAAGTGGCGTGAAAAAACGAAAAAAGCGCCCCCTCAGCCCCCACAGCGTATATTTTTCCAGGCGCGACACTTGACAACACGCTCCAATTGATATAATCAATCTTGCAAGCAACATCATGGTTATAAGGAAAGCTCATTGAGCAAAAGGAAAGCCTCCGACCCTCCGACCAGTCATCGGGGACTTCCTTTTTTCGGCATTTGACATCTTGGAAAAATTCTGTATAATATAGTTATCTTGTCCCTCTTGGAAGAGTCGAGAGTACTCGTCGCAATACTTTCAAGAGGGTTATTTTTTGAACTAAGGAGCTCTGACTGTTGTTAGAACCTAAACTTAAGAAAGTCGTAACTTTCTTCGACATTCAAAATTTTTACCTCACGTCAAAAAGCGCTTGGGGTTTTTCTTATCCTAATTTTGACCCCATAGCGCTCTCAACTCTTGTAACATCAAGGCATACCGATTGGAAACTTACCGGCATAAAACTATATACGGGAATTCACAGTATTGCAAAAAATGAAAGATGGCATAAATTCTGGACAAACAAACTTAATTTTCACAAAGAGAAAGATAGCCGCGTATCTTTTTATACGACCTTGCTGCATTACAGCGGAGGCTGCGCGCACGAAAAAGGCATTGATATCCGCATAGCGCTGGATTTGGTGCGTATGGCAAGAACAAACGATTATGACGTTGCGCTGCTGTTCAGTTCAGACAGCGATTTTTGCGAAGTTGCAGGAGAAATTCGGGCAATTGCAAGAGAAAAAGACCGTTGGATAAAAATCGTTTCCGTTTTCCCCGACACTTTAAAACGGGGCATTGACAAAACGGATTGGCAGCCGCTCTCAAAAGACGAATACAACAAATGTACCGACACGAACAATTATCTTACTGATATATCTGTTATATCTGCAACAACTGCAACTGAATAAAACCTGCGTTAGCTTGGTACAATATTTAGTTGGAAAACTTTCTCTGCTACAGCCCCAAGCACCCTCGAAAAACTCGAAACTCGAAAAAAGCGTACCATCCTATCAGCAAAAACCCCTTGCCACAATACCGCTGAACCGATATAATAACAGCAGAACGGAAAAACAAATCGCGGAGGAAACGAGCAATGACAATAAAGCCGAAACGCACAGTCAAAGACAGCGTATTCAGAAGACTGTTTTCACAGTCTGAATACCTTTTGCAGCTGTATCAGACATTACACCCCGAAGACACGGAAACGACAGAAAACGACCTGACAAACGTAACACTTG
>JAZRZG010000121.1:0-1052 GCA_045601305.1 Synergistaceae bacterium | reverse complement strand
CACCGGAAGTAGGATCTTGAATGTTGCAGATCAGCCTCATAAGGGTGGTTTTTCCTGCGCCGTTTGCACCCAGCAGTCCATAAACGCCATTTGTCAGTGTAATATTCAGGTCGTCTACGGCAGTTTTTGAGCCGAATCTTTTTGTCAGCCCTACTGTCTTTAATTCCATAAAAAACTCCTTTCTCCATAGAAAGCGAAAAAATGGGGCTGTCGCAAAACAAAGAAATAGCGCAGCCCCATTTCTATACCCCTGAAAGCGAAAAAAGCATAAAAAAGCGCGGTTTTCACACCCGCCGGATGAAAACTGCGCAACAAAACCCAGAGCACGCGTGTTTTCGCCTGCTCTGAGTGGTCAAATATTCGTTTTTGTTGAAAATTAAGCTGAATCTTTTTTGAACAGCTGCGTTTTGGTACGGTTTTGCTGTATCTTGGCGTGCAGCTTGTTCACATTGTAGGCCATTGCCACAAGCAGAATCTCGGTCGTTACCTTTTTGTTTCCCCGCAGCAGAAACTGCCGGAAATTGTAATCCTGCTTTAGAACACCAAAGGCTCCCTCAGACTGGATCGAACGATTCTTGCGCAGCAGGATACCCTTTTCGCTTGTTATTCTTTCAAGCGCCGCCGCCCTTTGCGTAATGAACTTCTTGGAAACCTGCAGCTTTCGGTTCTGCTTGGCTCTGGTACATTTCTTCTTGAACGGACAGTCTGCACAGCTGTCGCACTCATAGAAGGTTACTTCCCGTTTGTATCCGCTTTTTGTTTTCTGAATGCCGACATACTTTGCTCTTATCTTTTGACCGGTCTGACAGGTGTACTCATCCAACTCCGCATCGTAGACCATGTTCTCCCGAAGCGCCATGTTGTTCCTATACTTCTTCGTCTTGCTCCGCTCGTAATTCTGCGGCTTTATATAGCACTCCGTCGGGATACTTTCAAAATAGCTGTAGTTTTCCTCACTCTCATATCCGGCATCGGCAGTCATATCTGCATACTCGATCCCATTGTCTCTCAGCTTCTCCATAAACGGAATAAGCGTCAGTTGGTCACTGCGC
>JAZRZG010000120.1:0-1110 GCA_045601305.1 Synergistaceae bacterium | reverse complement strand
GAGTTCTGTGGTGTGGATTCCAGCAACCAAGTTCCGGATGGAGATACCTTGGGTCGCTTCCGCAATCTGCCGGTAAAGAACGGCTTGCAGGAAAAATTGTTTGCGCAGGTTGTATCGCTGCTGACGGAACGCGGATTGATTCTGAAAAAAGGAACCATCGTAGATTCTACGATCATTTCCGCGCCGAGCTCTACAAAGAACAAGGATAAGCAACGTGACCCGGACGCCCATCAGGTGAAAAAAGGAAACACGTGGCATTTCGGCTATAAAGCTCATGTAGGCGTGGATAAGGACAGCGGTATTGTCCACACGGTAAAAGTGACTGCAGCCAATCAGCATGATGTCTCCATGACCTCGGAATTGCTGACCGGCGAGGAAACCGTTGTCTACGGTGACAGCGGCTATCTTGGGGCAGAAAAGCGTGAGGACGCTGTAAAAAAGAACACGAACGGAAAACGGATCCGCTATAAGATCAATCGTCGTCCCTCTCAGATCGCCAAGAAATCTACTCGTTCTCAGGGGCAGCTCAAACGGAGAGAGCATGAAAAATCATCCGTCCGGGCAAAAGTAGAACACGTTTTTGCTGTTGTCAAAGGTCAGCTTCGATACCGAAAGACGCGATACCGAGGGCTGCGAAAACAGACGGCAAAACTGAATATGATGTTTGCGCTGGCAAACCTGATTCTGGCTGACAGGCCCTGTCTGGCAGTCTGATTTGCGTTGCCCCGCAAGCGGAAAACAAAAGATTTCTTTATAAATTCCGACAGTTCCTGCTATACTGAATCCTTTATAAGCCTGTTATGCGGTGTTGCCCTAAAAGCGCTTGATTTTTTGTCACAAATAGCACATAATAATTGTGACCTTGCCGGAGGGGGGTGAAACGCTGGTGCGAGAAAAGTATTTAGAAAATATCAAGCAACGAGTTGCGGAAGCAAAAGCAGGCAACGTTTTTGTCCTGTCTGATTTTTCTGATATTGCCGACACGGATGCGGTTCGGAAAGCAATTTCAAGGATAGAAAACGATCAGATTCTGCTGCGTATTATGCGTGGCGTTTACTATAAACCAGAGTATAATGCCCTGCTCGAAGAGACTGTTGCGCCGTCGCCGGA
>JAZRZG010000119.1:0-7477 GCA_045601305.1 Synergistaceae bacterium | reverse complement strand
GAATCGGCAAAGGCGCGCGGCGCGCATATTTACGCGGAAATCAAAGGTTACGGCGCAACCTGCGATGCATATCATTTTACAGCCCCTGACCCGTCCGGAGACGCTGTATACACAGCGATGAAACTTGCTGTGGAAAGAGCCGGCTGGAAGCCTGAGAGTATTGATCTGGTCAATGCTCACGGCACTTCAACACAGCTTAATGACAAAATGGAAACAGAAGCCGTAAAAAGACTTATGGGCGAAGAAGCCGGCAGCAAAGTGCTTGTTCAGGCGACAAAATCAATGATAGGTCATGCCTTGGGCGCAAGCGGCGCGCTTGATCTTATAGCTGCCCTTATGGCAGTTGACAAAGGCATAGTTCACCGAACGCTGAATTACGAAACCCCGGACTCCGAATGTGCGCTGAATATTGTCGCGGAAAAGGCAGTTACCGCAGATATACGCAGAGTTATAGTCAACGCCTTTGCGTTCGGCGGACACAATGCTGTTATCGCGCTTGAAAAATGCAGGGACTAATGGAACGGGAACAGCTTATTGAGGAATTTCAGCAGAAAACAGGTTACTGCTTCAAAAACAAAGCATTGCTTGACGAAGCGCTGACGCATGCTTCCTGGTCAAACGAACACGGAACAGCCTGTAACAACGAGCGGCTTGAATTTCTCGGTGATGCTGTGCTCGAACTTGTATCAAGCGAAATAATATACGGCGAGCTGAAGGACGTTGACGAAGGACAGCTTACAAAGGTTCGTTCGCAGCTTGTATGCGGAAAATCAGTGTCGGCATGGGCGAAGAAACATGAGCTTGGAAAATTGCTGAAAACGGGCAAATCTATTAAAGGTCAGATTTCCGACGCAATGCTTGAAAATGCAGGAGAAGCTTTTTTCGGCGCGGTTTTTTTAGACTCTGACTATGAAACCGTACAGCGTGTCGCAAAGATTTTCCTGACTGAACAGGCAAAATATGTATCACTCGGTTATTCTGACCCCAAAACAAAACTGCAGGAACTTGTTCAGGCAGACGGAAAAGGTATGATTCCTCGATATGCGACGCTTGAACGGCCTGAACCTGACAGCGGAAAACAATTTGTTGCTGCCGTAATTATCGGCGGCAGAGAAATTGCAAAAGGCAGCGGAAAAAGTATAAAAGCAGCAGAATTTGAAGCCGCCGAAAACGCCTTAAAGCGGCTTGTAAAATAAAAATGTCTCAGGAAAGATAATAAAATGAACAAAAAAGCTGTTTTGCTTATTGTTTTGTGTATTTGTTTGATTGCAGAAACGCCTGCTTTCGCGGTTCGTATAGTTTCACCGTCACCGTACGTTAACACCGTGGCGGATTTTATATCCGACCGCAAAGCGAAAAACGGCGGCGCTGTTTCTGTGACACTGAACGAGAACAGACATGGCAGGAGGCCTCTTTTCAAAGGAGCAAACGTTAGTACAGATGATATCCTTCACGCATATTATGATCCGGCGAAGCTGCCGTACATTGCACAGGCTGTCTTGAAACTGCTCAGCGAAACAGATAAAAAGAACTACAAATATTATCAGCGCAGACTTGCGGAATTTCAGGCGGCGCTTGACAGCGCGGTGAGTGTAGGCAGATACTTTCTGCCCAAGGATAAAGAATTTTTAGACCTTACAGGTGTTGAAGGAGCGCTCATCTCTGCCGCAAACAATAAGACAGAACGCCCTGCAGACAGTGAAATGGAACGCTGGAAAGCAGGAGATACAGACTCTCTCAAACGCCTTGTTGAACTGGCACGCAGCAGAGGAAAAATCATACTTGTTGACCGCTGGACGCCTGCGCCGGTAATATCCTGCCTGAATGGATACGGAGCTAAGATATATATGCCTCCGGCGGAAACAGGGAAAAATTATTTCAATTCGCTGAACACAATATACAAATATGTCGCAAAACGCGCCAAAGAAATTAAAAACGATACACATACAGACAACGGCAAAAACAGACAGTAAAACGAAAGGAAGCCCGCAAATGAAAAAGATATGGCTGCTTATATCAGTGATTGCATTGCTGAGTAATACAGCGCCGCTTTATGCAAAATCGGCAGGCTCAATAGAGGCTGACGAACTGAATTACAACATGAATACAAAACACGCGTCCGCTGTTGGGAATGTAGTATTTACGCGCGGACTTGACGTGCTTAAAGGCAGCAGAGCGGACGGAATTGTCGATAAGCAGATTACGATTACAGGCAGTCCCGTGCGCGGCGATTTCGCGTCACGCAAGGCAGCGCTTACCGCGGCAAAGGTTGTCTGGACTGCTGACAAGGAAATGAAAAATTCAGATAACATCGTTGCTTCCGGCAATGTTCGCTTGAAACAGGGGCAGGGAAATTTTCTCATCGCGCCCGAAGTTAAGGTAAATACGGGACGTAAAATCTACGAGGCAGCAGGCGGTGTAGAGGCTCTTTACAACAATATTTACATTAAGGCTCTTGAAGTTTCTCGCAGCGGTGAAAATTTCAAAGGAAATAAAGTTGTCAAACTTGAAGACAGAGTGAGAAAATATACGCTTTCCGCAGGTACGGTAGCCGGAAAAATCAGCGAAAAGGACGAGATAAGTTCAGCTGTTGCCGAACATGATGTGGTCTTTGGTTATACGGACAAAGAAGGAATAAAAAACAGACTTTACGGTGACAAAGCAACATATAACAAGGCGCAGGGACTGCTTGTGGTGACAGGCAACGCGCACGGGATTCGCGAAGACGGTAAGACAGTAAAGGCAGATAAACTGACCTACAATGAAAAAACAGGGCAGATAGAAGCCTCAGGCAACACAAAAATCACCTTTGTAACGGAAAAATAGCTTCGGGGGAGATTGTCTTGGACAAAACGTTACGCGCTGAAAATCTGGTCAAGGTTTACAACAAACGCAGAGTTGTCGATGACCTTTCCATACATATCAAACAGGGAGAAGTCGTAGGACTTCTCGGTTCCAACGGCGCCGGCAAAAGCACCTCTTTTTACATGATTACGGGGCGCATACTGCCTGACGACGGACGTGTTTACATAGGCAGCACCGAACTGACACAGCTGCCGATGTATCTTCGTGCCAGACACGGAGTAGGCTATCTTCCGCAGGAAGATTCAATTTTTCGCAGACTGACAGTGCGGCAGAATCTTGAACTGGTGCTTGAAGAAGCAGGAATGCCCAAAGAGGAACGTACCGAAAAAACCAACAGACTGCTTAAAGAATACGGAATAGAACATATAGCGGGTACGCAGGGCATATCACTTTCGGGCGGTGAACGCCGCAGAGTCGAAATAGCGCGCTGCCTTGCGCTTGAGCCTGCCTTTATACTTCTTGACGAGCCTTTCAGCGGCATTGACCCTATCGCGGTTGCGGATATTCAGTCAATGATCGCCTCGCTTCGCGGCAGAGGCTACGGAGTGCTTCTTACAGACCACAACGTGCGCGAAACGCTTTCAATCACAGACCGTGCATATCTTATACACGACGGAAGGCTGTTCCTTGAAGGAGTGCCGGATGAAATAGCGAAAAACGAAGAAGCCAAAAAATGGTATCTTGGAGAAAACTTTACCTGGTAATTTTATGAACGAAAACAAAAACCTTTCCGGCATGGTGCGTTATGCCGCAAAAATGATGTTCGGAACGCTTGCAAGCCGTGTGCTCGGACTTGTACGCGAAATTCTCACCGCCGCGTATTTCGGCGCGACCTGTCAGCTTGATGCCTTTTATGTTGCGTACACGCTGGCTAATCTTGCGCGCCAGCTGCTTGCCGAAGGCGCGCTTTCTGCGGCGTTTGTTCCCGTATTTTCAAGAACACTTTCAACAGACGGACATGAGACGGCGCACAGACTTGCGCGTCAGGCGCTTACCGTGCTTGCGGTATGTACCTCAGTTGTTGTTCTGCTCGGCATATTGGGCGCGCCGTTGTTTGTAAAACTTATGGCGCCCGGCTTTTCCGGCGAAACTTACAGAACAGCCATAAGACTGACACAGCTGCTTTTCCCGTTCCTTCTGCTTGTGTCGCTTGCGGCGCTTGCGATGGGAGTGCTCAATTCCATGGGCAGCTTTTTTATTCCCGCAGTCGCGCCTGCGTTAAGCAACGTTGCGTTTATCGTTTACATACTTTTTGCCGCAAGAGAAAAAAACGTGTGGAACCTTGCAGCGGCAGTGCTTCTCGGCGGCTTCGCGAATATGTGCCTGCAATGGTACTGGTGCAGACGAATGAAAATGCCGCTGCGTCCGGCAAAACCCAAGAAAGACAACAAAGAGCTGCACGATATGATGGCGCTGTTCCTGCCCTATGCGGCGGGACTTTCGCTTAATCAGATAAATCCCGTTATCAGCCGCATGATGGGCTCTTTCCTTCAGGGCGGTTCAATTTCCGTACTCAACTATGCTGACAGAGTACTCCAGCTTCCGCTCGGACTTTTTGTCATCGCGATTTCACAGGCTGTTCTGCCCATGCTTTCAAGAATTGACCCTGACAACAGAGAAGAATTCAGAGATTTTATACGCGATGCGCTGCGCTTCAATCTTTTTGCAGTTCTTCCCGTTACTGCCGGCGTATTTCTCTTTTCACAGGAAACAATACATCTGCTGTTTTTCAGAGGCGCCTTCAACGAATGGGCGTGGCGCTCAACGGCAGTCGCGCTGTCGCTTTACGGGCTTGGTCTGCCAGGAATGGCAAGCAGCACCGTAATACTTCGCGCAATGTACGCGCGCCGCATGCCAAAAGCCGCAATAGGAGTAACGGGAGTTACCGTATGCGTAAATTTCTGCGCGAGCATGATACTCATGCCCATGTTCAAATATGCGGGACTTGCAGCGTCTGTCGCGCTTGCGTTTACCTGTGCAAGCATCTTCGGAGCGTGGGCTCTGTCAAAAAACATAGGGCTGCCCCTCAGGCTGTTTGAATTTAACTGGTGCAAAAAGATACTGCTTTCCAACGGCGCAATGCTTGCGGGACTTACGGCGTTCAGATGTGTCCGGAGTTATCCCTTTCACGGCGCGCTTATGCACAGAGCGGCGTGGATAGGAATAGTTATGCTTTTAGCGGCAGTTCTTTACTTCGCTTCGGCATATTTGCTGAAATGCAGCGAATTTGACTGGCTTAAACAGGCATTAAAAAACAAAAAACAATAAAAATACGGAGGCGTCAGAAATGAAAAAAACAATTCTTGCAATACTTCTTCTTTTGACGACAGTAACCGCGGCGTGTGCCGAGATGAAAGATTTTGACGAGGGTTACGTAAATCTTCTTGACACGCACTGCATAAGAACCTTTGTTGAAGGCACGCCTGTAGGCGATGAATATATTATGGGCGCCAAAGGCTCCATACATTTCATCTACCTGAGCGGCACAATGTCTGACTTAATTTCAAAATCACAAGAAGCGCCGGCATGGCTCACCTCGGCAAACAACGATATGGGATTCGGCAAAAGAGGCTATGAAAACTTCATAATCTACCTTGTGGCAAACCAGTTCTGGGTTGTTGAAGCCGAACAGTTCAGCATTGGCGGTTATCACCTCAAAAAAGAAGACATACTGACAAAAGACGAATGGACGCCGATCGGCATCAACGCGCAGATTGCCGACGAATGGTCTTTCTGCGTGCAAGTGCCGAAAAAATACTGCAAGCCCGGTACTGAAATAGAAGTCGGCTACGGCAAGTATCTTGAAAAATTTAAGGTGCCGACAATCAAATAAACCGTCTGTTGATGAAAGACCTGTCGAAACTGATAACACTTGGCATAGAATCAAGCTGCGACGACACAGGAATTGCCGTGCTTCGCGGAGCTGACGGCATATTGTCTTCAAAACTCTCAAGCCAGATAACATCGCACTCCAAATACGGAGGTGTTGTGCCTGAACTTGCCTCACGTATGCACCAGGAAGCAATTATGCCTCTGCTTGACGAAACGCTCGCAGAAGCCGGCATTGAAAACCCTGAAAAACAGATAGACATTATCGCCGTAACCGCAGGGCCGGGACTGATAGGCTCCCTTATGGTCGGAGTTATGACAGCCAAAGGACTTGCGCGCGGCTGGAATAAACCGCTTGTCGGCGTAAACCATCTTGAAGGACATCTTTTTGCCAACATAGCCGCGCAGGGTGCAGAAAAACTGAAACCGCCCTTCATAGCGGTCATAGTTTCAGGCGGACACACAGAACTTGTACTTGTTAAAGATTTCGGCGATTATACGCTGCTTGGCTCAACGCGTGACGACGCGGCAGGCGAAGCATACGACAAAGTCGCGAAAATATTAAATCTCGGCTACCCGGGAGGACCGCTCATTGACAAACTGGCGCACGAAGGCAGTGAGAACGCCTACGAACTCCCGCTGCCGCTTGCCTTTACGAAAGAAATAGAATTCAGTTTCTCAGGACTCAAAACAGCCGCCGTAAACACAATCAGAAACGCCGAAGAAAACGGAGAACCGCTGAGACTTGCAGATTTCTGCGCCTCATTTCAGAAAGCAGTTACAGACTGCCTGTGCAAAAAAATTGAGCTTGCCGTGAAACGCACAGGCATAAAAAAAATCACCCTTTCCGGCGGAGTTGCAGCAAATTCGGGACTTCGCGAAAAACTTGAAAAACTTGCGGCAAAAAAAAGCTGGAGCGTATATTTCCCGCCGCGTTTTATGTGTACAGACAACGCTGCAATGATAGCTGCCGCAGGCTTTGACAACTACCGCAGAGGAATAGTTTCCGATATGACACTGTCGCCTAATCCAAGCTGGAGCCTGTGGGATTGAGCACTGACAGCGTGTACAAAATATGAGAGTATAAGACACGGTAGTAAAAAGAATAGGTTAAAAATCTTTTCCTGTCATTCATATAAACACTATTTATACACACGAGAGTCGTTAGTCGGCGAAGTGAACACACTTTGAAAAACAAGACATCACCATCATACCGCAATCGGTAATTTGTTTTTTCACGCCGCGTGCATATTCTTTCTGAAGAAGCATGCTCCGCAGTCCTTTCGGTCATCAAAATTCAAAACAAAAGCACGCAAAAATAGGCGGTTGGGGAATACCCCGCCGGCATTTTTCAAATTTTAAGGCGTCGATATTTTGTTGTTGTTTTTCACTCTCTGCTTCAAGCTCGTCTCTTTCGGCAGATTGTGCTTTGCTGCGTTGCTTTTTGTTTTCTTCGCACTTATTCCCCGATGTGCGAGGTGCTAAGTGCTGAAAAAGCTCAAACCGCGGTCTGAAAAAGTTTTTGTGTCTCAGTCAGGCTCACCCAATATACGAAGATGTTTCAGACTTGGGCAGCCTTTCTTCGCATAAAGCCCGACGTCAACGAGACGTGTATCGTCGCAAGGCGCGGTATTTTTTCGGTTACTGATAGTTGATCCCCCGTAGGTTGGCTGTGGTTCACCGTTTTGAATTTGCGCGATGGTTGGACACAGAGGTCTCCATATATAAATCTGCAATGAGAAGGCACAAAAAGCAACCGCATTGCAAAAATTTCTTAAAGAAA
>JAZRZG010000118.1:0-1940 GCA_045601305.1 Synergistaceae bacterium | reverse complement strand
AGAAAATGCGGCTGAATCTGTGAGAGCATTATGGCGGTTTGCAGCTCCGTCTGCTGCCGCTCCTTTTCCGCCAAAAGCGTCTTTTGCAGCAGCAGGTATTTCTTGCTTTCGATGTAATCGCCGAAAAACACGACGTACGCCGCCATCAGCAGAAAGATATAGGTGATGGACAGAACGCTGCCAATGCCCGCTGCGTACCAGATCGCCGTCAGCACGATGCAGAGCATCGGAAGGACTGCAAAACTGGCAAGGGAGAGCTTTTTCCCCAGCGGGCAGCGCTGCGGCAGGATATAGAGCAGGTAAGTCAGATAAAACAGTGCCATGAAGATGATTTCCAGCGTCTCGCCGGTGGAAATCAGATTTCCGGATGCGTCCACAGTAAACAGGACGCCGGTGAAGGGGTTGACCGCCAGCACGGCAAGGTAAATCAGTATCAGGACGTAAATCCACCGCGTAAAATACCGCTGCGCACGGTTTTCCGGCAGAGAGGCGCACTGGTAGCGCCAGAACAGGAAGTGTACTGCCGTAGAACAGGCCGAGGTAATCGTTTGCAGCGCCATGATCGCGCTTCCTTTAACGCTCTTTCCCGCAAGCACATCCGTCGCTCCGGAGAAAAGCAGGCAAAAATACAGCCGTACGGACACGGCGGCAAAGATATCCCCCTGATGCGAGGTATCCTGAATGTTGAAGCAGCAGCAGACAAACAGAATGGCGGCAAACAGCATCCCGACAACAACAATTACCAGCTTGAGATAATCCCCAACCCCGGAAAGCAGTCCGAAAGAAAACGTCATAACGATACTTACGATGAGCAGCGCGGCCATAACGCAGCCCGCGATGATATAAGTTGTCTTTTTCCGCATGGGGATCGCGCCGTTCTGCACAGTTTCCATCGTTCACCGCTCCCGCCGTTTTTTGCTTTCATCGTATCATGCTTTGCCGCCTTTTTCAACAGGAAGCGGTTCAGATCATTCTGCTTTCATGAAACTGTCGTAAAGGCTATTCCAATCATATTTGACTGACAAGGGCATAAAACTCCCAAAATTTAAAGGGAATACGGGAAAACCCATCCGATTTTTTATGTCAGAGTAACCGGCAAGCTGGGCAAGTGTAAATATCGCTGTCTGAAAGCCTGCAAACGATGGGACTTTCTACTCATTGCGGCAATAGTTATCAACTGTTGCCTGCTGATTTTGCCTGCTCACTGCGCTCGCGCAAAATCAGAATTCGTTTCAAATCCCTTCCCAATTGCCAAACAGAAAACCGCCACCCGTTGGGTGGGGTTTTTCTGTTTGGAATTAGTTGTACAAAAAGATATTTTCTCGGAACCTTTGCGGCACAAAAATCTAACCGCAAAAGGTATTCCGATTAGTATTTGAAGATCTTCTTGCTCTTTTGGCGCTCTTCTTCCGTCCATGTGCCGGATGCCATTGCCGCGGAACGGCTTGCCTTATACTTCATGATCTGACCGGCGAGGATGTTCTGCTTGTCACCCTTGTGGTCGACCTGCAGAAGAATATGATTGATAAACAAAATCGTGTAAAAAACCGTCAGGAAGGTCCCCAGCGTCACAATGCCGGAGCTTCCCAAACCATATATTCCGGACAGTATCGTCCAGTTTGCATACATCGTGATACCGAGGACGGCTCCGATGAGCGCTTTCTGTGCCGAGGTCTCTCCCTTTAAATAGCAGAGCAATATGAGTGCGGGAAGAGAAGCAAAAATCATATATTGCGCAACCAGCGGGGCGTGATTAATAACGCTGATCACCAAAAGCGCCAGATTAACAATGACGCTGATCACGCCGCTGACGATCATCAATTTTGATTTCGTAAAGATATCTTCAAACCATTTCATACAAAACCATCTCCATTTGTTTTTCTATTAGTCGCTGTTTGCGTTGAAACGCAACAGCAACTGTGTTATAATATACAACATTT
>JAZRZG010000117.1:0-1535 GCA_045601305.1 Synergistaceae bacterium | reverse complement strand
AGAATCAGGACTTTTCAACGCTTTGGCTGAAATTGCCGAAGGCTGAAACTCAAAAAAGCGCTGAAAGGCTGCTGATTCAAAATTCCGAAGACGGATAAATTCCGGGAGTATGAATAACGGGTGTATAAAAGACGGGGGTATGAAACACGGGAAAAGATTTTTGACCCGTATTTTTTCGTATTTTTTGCTCTCGTTTTCTATACTCCTGTGTTTTTTACTAACGACTGACGACAACGGCGCACCTCGCACCTCGCACTTAGCACCTCGGAAAAGCGAAAGTAGCGGACGACTGACGACCAACGACTTTTTACTCCCGACTCCCGAATTGCGACTCCCGACTCCCGTCTTTTATACTCCCGTCTTTTATACCCCCGTGTCCTGTACTCCCGTTTTTCGTACTCCCGTTTTTTATACTAATAACTAACGACTAACGACCAACGACTTTTTTACTCCCGTTTTTGTTACAAATACTGAAAATGTTCGTCTTTCTGCAGGCACGAAGTACAGCGCAGAATGACGGATTAAAAAGGTTTTAATGTCAGCAGCATTAATATTCTATTCCCTCTCTTGCGGTGACACCGCCATCATACGGGTGCTTGCGTTTCACAATCTCGGAAACGTAATCGGCAAGTTCAAGAAGTTTCTCTGACGGATGTGTGCCTGTAACTACCACTTCAAGTTTATCTTTAACAGACGCGAGAAAATCAAGCAGCGCTGTCTCGTCAAGAATATCATGATTGACAGCCCGAAGCGCCTCGTCAAGCACAAGCATACCGTATCCGCCGTTCAGGCACTTTTCTTCCGTTTCGGCAAACAGTCTTGCGTAATCTGCTCTGCGGATTTTTTTTTCTTTGTCTGTCATACAAAAGGTAAATTTTTCTCTGCCGCTTCGGTGCAGAAAATCCACGCAGGAAAGCTGCGACAAAATTTTCAGTTCATTGCTTGTGTCATCTTTGAGAAACTGCACAAGCAGCACTTTCATTCCAAACCCTGCCGCTCGGACAATAAGTCCCATTGCGGCAGTCGTTTTGCCTTTACCGTTTCCGCAGTAAACGTGAAGCATTTATTTACACCTTCAGTCTGCCAGAGAGCTGCCTTCTTTTGAATATCCCGCAACTTGTTTTGCAACTTCCGCGCGCGGACGTATCACCATGTTTCCGCCTGCGCAGCCTCCCTCGCAGCACATTACTTCCACAAGGTTGCAGCCGTCGGCTTCTCCGGTAATCGCAAATCGCCGCAGTTTCGCAAGATTTTCTTTGTCTATGCCGTTTATTCTGCATATTTTAACCGGTATGTCTTCCGGCATGGCAGTCTGAACGGCTTCCGACACTCCGCCGGTGTTTGCGAAATTACGTCCTTCGCGGCTGCTTGAAAGTTCAAATTCTGTTTCTTCGCATTCCGCCGGATTGATTTCAAGCGCGTCAAACAGCGCTTCAAGCTCGCCGAAGTTTATGACAAAATCGACAAATTCATCGTAATAGTCTTCTGCCATTTTGGCAGCGCAAGGGCTTAAGAAAACTACGACAGCGTCTTCA
>JAZRZG010000116.1:0-9757 GCA_045601305.1 Synergistaceae bacterium | reverse complement strand
TAGTTGATCCCCCGTAGGTTGGCTGTGGTTCACCGTTTTGAATTTGCGCGATGTTCAGAAACAGAGGTCTCCATATATAAATCTGCAATGAGAAGGCACAAAAAGCAACCGCTTTGCAAAAATTTCTTAAAGAAATATTTTGCCAAAACCGTGCGAACCGTTGTAAACACTGTCAAAAACGGGCGTAAATAAAAAATTGGGGAAATGATAAAATGTCCTAAGTTCTCTGCCGAAATATCCGGCTGATTTAGGTGTCAGACGAAAAAAGGGCGAAAAAAGGTTAATTCTGTTCTGAGTACAGGTTAATGTAATAATTTGCGACAGGTACTACGTCGCGGAGATTTGTCGCGTCCATGTGTCCGGGGAGTATTTTGTAATCTCCTTGCATGGAAATTATTTTTTTCAGCGTGTCTGCCAGTTTTTTGCTGTCTCCGCCGGGAAGGTCAGATCTGCCTACTGATGAAGCAAAAATTGTGTCGCCTGTAAAAACGGTATCGTCCGCAATCAGGCATACGCCGCCGAGCGTGTGTCCGGGAGCTGAAATAACGCGGACTTGCAGCGTTCCGACAGATATGATGTCGCCGCCGCCATAATTCAGCGTGTCGCAGATTTTCGGAAAAAGTCTGCGTACAAGCGGGTCGCTGCTGTCTTCGTAAATGTCTGCCGAATTCATATAGACCGGTATGTTAAAACGGTCTTTTAATCCTTTAATACCGCCGGTGTGGTCGTAATGTCCGTGCGTAAGCAGCACTGCGACAGGCTTACAGCCGCTTTCTTCAATTTTCGCGGTGATTTTTTCCGCGTCTCCGCCCGGGTCGATAACAGCGCATTTTTTTGCGTGTTCGTCACAGAGAAGATAGCAGTTTGTTGTGCCGTAGCATACCGGAACGTGTATTACGCGCATTCTTAAAATACCTCAACGGCAGCGTCTGTTCTTTCTGCTGCTTCGCCTATTTCCGCAGCCTGTACTCCGGCATTTGCCAGCGCCGCAAGAAGGTCGTCTGCCTGCTGTGCCGCGATAAGCAGTCCGCCTGAGGTCTGAGGGTCAAAAATAATGTCCTGAAGCGCAAGCGATACGCTATCTGCAAATTTAATCATATTTTCCGCGTAGTTTCTGTTATTATACGCGCCGGCAGGTATAATTCCCGTTTCGGCAAGTCTGAACGCGGCAGGATAGTACGGTATGCTGCCGCTGTCTATACGCAGCGTGCAGCCGCTTCCGTTTGCCATTTCCATTGCGTGTCCCGCAAGCGCGAAGCCGGTGACGTCCGTGCAGCCGTGCACGTCAAATTTTTTCATAATCTCAGCCGCCGTTTTGTTCAATGCCGCCATATTTTCGTAAACGGGCCGCATTTCCCCTGCTGTCACAAGTTCTGCGTCTGCTTTGTCCGCGGTCAGCATTATTCCCGTGCCGAGCGGTTTTGTTAAAATCAGCCGATCGCCCTGCTTTGCGCCTGTGTTTTTGAGTATGCGGGAGGGATTGACAAAACCTGAGACTGCAAGACCGTACACAGGTTCTTTTGCGGTGATTGTGTGTCCGCCGGTGATTATGCAGCCTGCTTCCATGGCTTTGTCATAGCCCCCGTGAAGTATCTCCTCGGTCTGTTCCCTGCTCATTTCATTTGTGACACAGAAGATATTAAGCGCCAGCTTCGGTGTTCCGCCCATGGCATACACGTCGCTGAGCGCGTTGGCAGCGGCAATCTGACCGTAAAGATATGGGTCGTCGCAGACGGGCGGGAAAAAATCGACGGTGTTTATCAGCGCAAGGTCGTCAGACAGTTTGTAAACGCTTGCGTCGTCTGCTTTGTCATAGCCTACGATAAGTTTTTCGTCAAACGGAGTTTCAAATTTGCTTAGCAGTTCTTCGAGCGTCCCGGCTCCAATTTTAGCCATTCAGCCCGCGCAGGAAGACATTTCAGTAAGTTTTTTGCTCACGGCTAAACCTCCGATTCATATACTGTTTCAAAGCCGTTGTCGGTTACGGCGACTATTTTTTCAAGTTCGTCTGTATGTGTTTCGTAGGCAGGAAGCTGCTGCGCTTCAAATTTTGTGCAGGTGCCGCAGCTTGAAGACAAATCTCTGGGCACCGGCATGGTATGTGCCGGTATGCCCAGAGATTCACAGTATTTTTTAAAACGTGTCGCGCCGAAATGGCTGAAAAAAGTGGCAATGTAAAGCATGGTGCTATTTGGCAACGGTGAGGATGTATTCTCCTTCCTTTTCATTTACCGTTACATTATAACCCAAATTTCCGGCAAAGCGCGTAATATTTTCCTTTGCGGCTGTGTTGTCAACAATAATTTCAAAATTTTCGCCGCCGCCGTCCATCGCTTTTTTCAGCATAAGTACAGGCTGCGGGCAGGAAAGTCCTCTGGCGTCAAGCATAGCTATGCCTCCTTGTTTTCTGCGCAGTTCGCAAATCCGATTGCGGCAGTGACAATAATTCCGATAACAACAGCGATTTTGCCGTTGAGAGTGGGACCTGCTGCTGAAGAAGCCAAGCCGAAATTATGGCAGAAAGCAGCGCCTATGAGAAGTCCGAGCGCGGTAACGGCACTGTCGGTATTGCCTTCGCCTGAAAGTATGAGCTGACGCAGCGGGCAGCCGCCAAGCAGAACGCTTGCGAAGCCGACCAAAGTCATGCCAAGGAAATTCCACAGAAAATCTGTGTGCGCGACAGGCTGAGCATCGAAGCCGAGTTTAAATTTGCCGATGAAAATATTGACTGCGAGCGTTGCCGCAAAAATTGCGATAAAGCCGAGCAAAAGCCGTGTTTCTTTAAAGAGAATGAAGTCTCTGAAGCCGCCTGCCATGCAGAAACGGGATTTCTGACAGAGATACCCGACAATGAGTCCGGCGCAGAGCGATATTATAATCGCGGCATGAGCTTTTCCGGGACCTTTAACGTCCGGGAAATTGCTTGAGAAAAATATAAATGCCGGAGCGGCGACAAGAAGGACAAGAAGCGCGATTTGCATTACAGGCATTACTGTACCTTCCGCAGCCGGAAGCTGATAGCTTCTTTTCAGGGTGTAGCCCTTGTTGAGGAAAAACACGCCGATAAGTATTCCTGCGAAGAAACCTGCCAGTCCAATTACGGCGTTAAGGTCGCCGCCTGCCAAGCGCAGTACCATTCTGAACGGGCAGCCAAGGAACATAAGCGCGCCGACCATGACAAAGAAACCGAGAACAAAACGTGTCATAGGGGCAGAGCCGCCCTTTGCCTTAAACTCTTTGCTCCCGATGGCTGCTATGCAGCTCCCGAGGACAAGTCCGATAATTTCAGGTCTTATATACTGAACAGGCTGTGCTCTGTGAAGACCGAGCGCGCCTGCAGTATCTCTGATAAAACAGGCGATGCAGAAACCCATGTTCGCAGGATTGCCGAACTTGACCAGCAGGGCTGAAATTATGCCTGTTACAAGACCGATGACGATTGTGACTTTCTTTGAATCCATGACAAACCTCCGTAAAATATGATATTGATTTTGCAATAATCAGATTTTACGGTGACTGTCTGCGCAAGGCAAATGAAAAAACATACTCAATAAACAGTGTTTATAGAAAAATCAAATAAAGTTAGAAAAAATACTGCTTGATATGATATACTTAACACAGATTTGGTATGTTGGTTATTCAACAGAGTTGCTGCTGCTGAAATTTTGAGCAAAACTGAGGTGTCCCATGATTTACGCTGACAACGCGTGTACAAGTTTTCCAAAGCCGAAGCAGACTGCTGATGCGGTCTACGATTATATTGCGCATACAGGAGTGAATATAAACAGAGGAGGGTATGCTTCAAGTTACGCTGCCTCGGATATTGTGTTTGAGTGCAGGGAACTGCTCAAAGATTTTTTCGGCGCGGACGACTGCAGAAACGTTGTCTTTACGCAGAACATTACCCAAAGTCTCAATATAATACTTAAAGGATTGTTAAAATCAGGAGATCATATACTCTGTTCGTCGATGGAACACAACGCGGTAATGCGTCCGCTTAACCAGCTGCAGAAACAGGGTGTTGAATTTGACAGAATACCTTGCGATACCGAAGGCTTCCTGTGTTTTGACGAGATTGAAAAGCTCATAAAGCCCAGCACAAAAGCAATCGTCATGCAGCACGCGAGCAATGTGTGCGGCAGCATTATGCCTGTCGAAAAGGTCGGCGCGCTGTGCAAGGCATACGGTCTGCGTTTTATTGTGGATTCTGCGCAGACAGCCGGAATACTTCCGATAGACATGCAAAAAATGAACATAGACGCGCTCTGTTTTACGGGGCATAAAAGTCTGCTGGGTCCTCAGGGAATCGGCGGTTTTATACTGAAAGAAGGTTTTGCGGCGGAGATTGAGCCGCTTATTTCCGGAGGAACAGGAAGTATCAGCCATACTGAGCAGATACCTGATTTTATGCCGGACCGTTTTGAGCCGGGGACTTTGAACTTGCCCGGCATAGCAGGGTTAAAAGCGGGAATTGAATGGGTACAGGCAAAGGGCATTGACAATATTTTCGCGCATGAGATGGATTTAACGAAGCGTTTTATTGACGCGGCGCGCGGCATTAAGCAGCTGAAAATTGCAGGACCGCAGGGTATTGACAACAGAACGGGCGTTGTCAGCGTTTATACGGACAAGCGCGATTTGAGCGAGACAGCCTATACGCTTGACAGCCGTTTTGATATTCAGACAAGAGTCGGGCTGCACTGCGCTCCCTCGGCGCATAAAACTCTCGGCACATATCCTGCAGGGACAATACGGTTTTCTTTCGGCGTTTTCAACACGTCAGAGGATATAGAAGCAGTAATAAACGCTCTTCAGGAGGTGCTTTAAGGATGGAAATAAAACAGCTGCGCAGTTTTATAGCGGTTGCTAAATACGGCAGTTTCACAAAAGCGGCGGAAAAACTTTATCTCGCACAGCCTACCGTAAGTTTTCATGTCCGTATGCTTGAGGAGGAACTTCAAACTCAGCTGCTGCGGAGAAACACGAAAAACGTCTGCATAACGGAAAAAGGGAGGGAACTCTTAGAAACTGCCATTAATATCGTGGGTCTTGAGGATATGCTGTTCAAAAAATGGCAGAACGGAGAGGAATCGACCATTCATTTAGGGGTTTCCACTATTCCGTCCGGTTATCTGTTGCCCGAAATTATTCCTGCGTTTCGCGTAAAATATCCGTCTGTACGTTTTATAATAAACCAAAGCGACAGCAACGATATTCTGAACGGTTTGATGAACGGTATTTATGACGTTGCGCTTACAGGAATGAAAACAGACCGGAACATAATAGAGTACCATGTTCTTTGTGAGGACCGGCTTGAACTGATAACGCCGAACACAGAGGAATTCAGACAGTATGAAACAGATAAGTTTCCTGTTGAGAAACTGCAGACACTGCCCTTTATTTTAAGAGAAGAAGGCAGCGCAAGCGGGTTGTATGCCTCTGCAATACTTGAGAGCCTGAATCTTGACGAAACGAAAATGAACGTTACGGCAAAACTTAACGATCAGGAGAGCATAAAAAATCTTGTGGCTGCCGGTGTCGGTGTTTCCATAATCTCAAGCAGAGCAGCTGAAAACTACGTTAAAGACGGACTGCTGCTGAGGTTCAGACTGCCGTCGGACGTAAAGAGAAATTTTTACATAGCAAGGCGCAGAAATAAAATGCTGAGCAGCGAAGCAGAAAAATTTATACAATTTGTTCAGACATTTTTTGTGAACGGGCAGGCGGATTAAAATGGAAAAAAACAAACTGCGCAACATACCAAGGGTAGATCAGGTGCTTGCCTGCGATGAGCTGGCAGCCTGTTTTGAAAATACTGAAAGAGAAGTCGTTGTCGATACTGTGCGGACTGTGCTTGACGAAATGCGCGCGGAGACAGTCGCCGGCAGGAAGACGGAACTCTCGGCAGCGGCTGCCGCAAAACGCGCAGCAGAAAAAATAAAAAGCGCGGACATTCCGAGTCTCAGAAAAGTAATAAACGCGACAGGCATAATCCTGCACACCAATCTCGGCAGGGCAAGGCTTTCGGAAAAAGCAGCGAAAAACGCGGCTGAAATTGCCGTTTCATACTCAACGCTTGAATATGACCTCAAAAGCGCGGCGCGCGGAAGCAGACATGACCATATTTCAAAACTGATCTCACAGATTACCGGCGCCGAAGACGCGATTGTTGTAAACAACAACGCTGCCGCCACGCTTTTGTGCCTTGCCTCGCTGTTCAAGGGCAAAGAAGTGCTTGTTTCAAGAGGAGAGTCGGTTGAAATCGGCGGAGCATTCAGGATTCCTGAAATTATGGCACTTTCGGGCGCTGTTCTGAAAGATGTCGGCACCACCAACAAAACGCACCTTTACGACTACGAAAGAGCCGCCGGCAGAAAAACAGGCGCTGTACTAAAAGTCCATACAAGCAATTACCGCGTCATAGGCTTTCAGGAAGATGTTTCGCTCCGTCAGCTCGCGGAGTTTGCCGCGGCAAAAAAACTTCCGCTGATTTATGATATGGGCAGCGGACTTATGGTTGATTTGCGCGAGTACGGTATAGACGAACCAAACGTTAAAAACGCGTTTGAAGACGGCGCAGACATAGTTCTGTTCAGCGGCGACAAGCTGCTCGGAGGACCTCAGGCAGGAATAATCGCGGGAAAAAAGAAATATATTGACATTATTAAGAAAAACCAGTTGGCAAGACCGCTAAGAGTTGATAAAATAACTCTCGCAGCGCTTGAGAGCACCTTCAGAAGCTACAGAGACAAAAAGCAGGCGCTTTCGGAAGTCCCTGTGCTTGCAATGCTTACCGCCCCGATTGCCAAAATCAGGGACAAAGCGGAAAAATTTGCGGTCAGTCTCGGAAAACTGAAGGCCGACATTGCCGTACAGGAAGAAACGGGAAGAATAGGCGGCGGGGCAGCGCCCATGTTCAACTTAAAAAGCTGGGCTGTTTCGGTTGTCCCGAAAGAAATATCGGTTGACAAACTCGAACGCGCTTTGATAGACTGGGAAACGCCGATAATAGCAAGGATAAGCGAGGATAAACTTCTGCTTGACATGCGGACTGTATTGGACAGCGTGCTTGCCGCGGTGCGCGAAGCCTTGAAAAAACTGCTGTAACAATTAAATACGGAGGTAGATAGGCGCTGGTGTGCCTTCCGGTCTTCAAAACCGGCGCGGGTGGTTAAGAGCCGTCTGGGTGAGTTCGATTCTCACATGCCTCCGCCAGGAATTTCAGCGCAAATCTTTGCGCTTTTTTCTTTCTTCATACAAATTTACAAAATCCTTCACGGGGTGATGCAAATTGAACAACGTAATAGTCGGAACCGCAGGACACGTTGACCACGGCAAAACAAGTCTCATAAAGGCTTTGACCGGAATAAACGCAGACAGGCTTAAAGAAGAACAGAAGCGCGGTATCACAATAGAGCTGGGCTTTGCCGATATGCGTACGCCCGACGGCACGGACATCGGTATCATAGACGTTCCCGGACATGAAAAATTCATAAAAAATATGCTTGCCGGAATAGGCGGCATAGACATGGTGCTGCTTGTCGTCGCCGCTGACGAAGGCGTTATGCCGCAGACCGTTGAACACCTTGATATTATGCATCTTCTCAACATCAAAAAAGGAATAATAGTTATCACAAAGACAGACACAGTCGAGCCCGGATTTGTCGAACTCGTGGAAGAAGACATACGCGAGGCGGTAAAAGGAACGTTCCTTGAAAAAGCGCCTGTAAGAGCTGATTCCGCAGTTACCGGAGAGGGAATAGACGAACAGCGGCAGCTGATATACGATTACGCGAAAGAGACGGGAAACAGAAACAACAACCCCGCGCTGCTGCGCATACCTGTGGACAGGGTATTCACAATCTCAGGTTTTGGGACGGTTGTTACAGGCACACTGACCGAGGGCATGATAAAAACAGGGCAGGAGATTATGGTATATCCGCAGGGGCTGTCTGCAAAGGTACGCAATCTGCAGGTTCACGGTCAAATGGTTGACGCTGCCTACGCAGGGCAAAGAACGGCGGTCAATCTGCAGAACGTTAAAAAAGAAGAACTGTCGCGCGGCAACGTGCTTGCCGCATGCGGAAGCCTTGAGCCGTCACTCATGGCAGACGTTAAGCTCTGTATGCTTGCCGATTCCAAGCGCACAATAAAAAACGGCGGAAGACTGCATTTTTACTACGGTTCGGAAGAAGCGCTCTGCAAAGCTGTGCTTTTTGAAACAGAACAGCTTGAACCTGGAAAAAACTGCTACGCACAGCTGCGATTTGAAAAGCCTGTCGTGCTGAAGCAGGGCGATCCGTTTGTCGTGCGTTACTACTCGCCGCTTGAAACCATAGGCGGCGGAATAGTGCTCAACCCAAACGCGCCGAAACACAAATCGACAGACAGCGAAATTGCGGCTGCCCTCAAAGTGCGCGAAAACGGAGACGACACAAGCCAGCTCGAACAGCTGATAAAAGACGGAAGCGTTTCCTTTACGCCGCTGAACTCCATAGCGGGGCAGCTTGGACTGGCAGACGAAGAAGTGCAGGAACATGTAAAAAAACTTCTGTTTGCGGGAAAAGCCGTTAAACTTGCGGACAACATCTATGTTCACAGCGTTTATACAGATATGCTGGCTGCCAAAGCAACAGGACTGCTCAATGAATACCATGCCAAAAATCCGCTGCTTGCGGGAATGCTTAAAGAAGAATTCAAAAACAAACTGGCAGGCGCGGCAAAAATTAAAAACACAAAATGCCTCGAAGCGATTATACGGTTCCTTGCGGATACGGGAGCAGTCAAAACCGGAATCAATTCAGTAAGCGCGCCAGATTTCAAAGTCGTGTACAGCAAAGCACAGCTCAAAGCAATGGAAAAACTTAAACAATACTATGAAGACTGCGGCTGCGAAGTCCCCGAACTTGACGAAGCTCTGAAAGACTTTGCAAACAAACAGGAGGGGCGGCATCTTCTGCTTGCAATGGAAGCAGAGGGCATACTTACGCGCCTTAACGGAAACAGCTATATCAGCGCAGACGTTTTGGCAAAAATAATTGAAACAATCAAAAGCGGTCTTGCCGAAAACGGCAGCATAACGCTTGCCGAAGTGCGCGACAAACTCGGCACGTCACGCAAATACGCGCTGCAGATACTCGAATACTGCGACAGAATCAAGCTGACAAGACTTGACGGCGAAAGCCGCGTATTGTATTAAAATCGAAAAAACTTGCGGCAGTAATCCGAATATGATACACTTGCCGCCGCAAGGCAGCAATTCTAATGCCGCAATAATTCAGAGAGGAAGTGTCGCATTATGGTGAAACTTGAGTGGAACAGGATTAACGGAGCAAAAGTTATTGACAAACAGGCAGAAGGCGCGGCATACATCGCATTTGAAAACGATGAAAACACAGGATTTGTATTCAATATGCTCGTTGCCGATACAGATGAAATCGAAGCTCTGTCAGATGCCTTTCGTGTATTCTGCGGTTACGCGCGGTATTATCTTCAGATGAGCAATGCCGATATGCTTCAGCACGGACTTGACGACCTTGACGGGAAAGGCTGGATTATAGACGCGGACTGCGCCGGAATTCGGCTGCTTTCAAAAAACAACGCCGGCGGAGCGTCGGCGCTGACAAAAGCAGACGAAAAATACGCGCAGAAAATCAACCTGTTTCTGTCAAAAGTGGAAACAGAAGCGCAGATGAACGATATTCTTTGCAGCCTCGGCGACGCCGGCGGAATGGCTTTTATGTTTTAGAGATTGAAT
>JAZRZG010000115.1:0-13729 GCA_045601305.1 Synergistaceae bacterium | reverse complement strand
GGCAGTCGCTCTGCAAGATAGAGAGTTGTGTCTAAAATTTAGGGCGGAGCGTTAAAGCTCCGCCTGTTCTTAAAATATTGCTCAGTCAAACGTCAAAATATTGTTCAATAAAAATGCGGAATGTTGTTCAATAGCAAATTATATCCTTGCAATGCCGGTGTCTCTTGCCGCTTGGGCAACGGCTTTTGCGACTGCCTGCGCGACGCGTTTGTCAAACGGATTTGGAATGATGTAATCTGCGTTGAGTTCATCGTCTGAAATAAGTTCTGCGATTGCGTGAGCCGCTGCAAGTTTCATTTCTTCGTTTATGTCGGAAGCGCGGACGTCGAAAGCACCTCTGAAAATGCCAGGGAAGGCGAGTACGTTGTTTATCTGATTCGGGTAGTCGCTTCTGCCGGTGGCGATAACTTTCGCGCCGCCTGCTTTTGCGTCATCGGGAAAAATCTCTGGGGTAGGGTTGGCGCAGGCAAAGATAATGCAGTCTTTAGCCATTGTTTTTACCATTGCAGTGTTCAGTACGTCAGGAGCAGAAACTCCGATAAATACGTCGGCATTTTTAACTGCTTCTGCAAGTCCGCCTTTTATTTTGGTTTTGTTGGTGAGTTTTGCTATTTCTTCCTTAACTTGATTAAGGTCGGCTCTGCCTTCATAAATTGCGCCTTTTCTGTCGCAGAGCGTAATATCGTTGAAGCCGTAACTTAAAAGAAGTCTTGTAATTGAAATTGCCGCGGCGCCTGCGCTGTTTATGACGATTTTGACGTTTTTCGTTGTTCTTCCTGTGAGTTTCAGCGCGTTGGTAAGTCCTGCAAGGGTTACTACTGCTGTTCCGTGCTGGTCATCGTGGAAAATAGGTATGTCGCATTTTTCTTTCAGTTTCTTTTCAATTTCAAAGCAGCGCGGCGCGGCGATGTCTTCAAGATTTACTCCGCCGAAACTGCCTGAAATCATATATATTGTATTTACTATTTCGTCAACATCGTTAGATTTTATGCACAACGGAAAAGCATCAACTCCGCCGAAAGTTTTGAAAAGCACGCATTTTCCTTCCATGACAGGCATTCCCGCTTCAGGTCCTATGTTGCCAAGTCCTAATACTGCGCTTCCGTCTGTGACAACGAGGCAGAGATTGTGTCTGCGTGTCAAGTCGTAGCTTTTTCGCAGATCCTTTTGAATTTCAAGGCACGGCTGCGCGACTCCGGGGGTGTAGGCAAGCGACAAGTCTTCTTTTGTTTCAAGTTTAACTGCTGAAACAACTTCTATCTTGCCTTTCCATTCTCCGTGCAGTTTAAGCGACTCGTCAGCATAATTCATGGTCTCAAATCCCCTTATTCCTGTATAATTGACATTGTAAAAGTTTAAGCGGAAACTCGCTTTTTTGCAAGGTGACAGAGGTAAATGAACAGGCTTGATTTTTTGCGTGAAAAACTGATACAGCAGTACGGAACTGAAAACGTCTCAAAAATTTTTGACGGTTTTTCTTGTGAACGTGCTGTTACTCTGCGTGCCAATCTGCTGAAAAGCTCTGCTGAAGAAACTGCGGAAATGCTTAAATCAAACGGAATTAAATTTGGAACTGTGCCGTGGAGCAGTGAGGCCTTTATTCTTAACGACGCGCGCGAGAGCGGCGTTTGGAAGCTTCCTGCGTATGAAGAAGGCAAAATTTATCTGCAAAGTCTTTCTTCAATGCTTCCGCCGATAGTCCTTAACCCGCAGAATGGCGAAGATATTTTTGACATGGCAGCCGCTCCCGGGGGCAAAACAACTCAACTGGCGGCGCTTTCCGGCTGCAAGTCGCATATAACTGCCTGTGAACGGAATAAAATCCGTGCGGAGAAACTGAAATATAACTTGAAAAAGCAGGGCGCAAATTCTGTGTACGTAATGATACAGGATGCAAGAAGGCTCGATGATTTCCTTTCTTTTGACAAAATTCTGCTTGACGCGCCGTGCAGCGGAAGCGGCACACTTAATCTGAATAATGAAAAACAGGCTGCTTCGTTCAGCGAAAAACTTGTTACAAACAGCGCTGCGCTGCAGGCATCCATGCTAAAAAAGGCGGTAAAACTGCTGAAACGCGGCGGAGAACTTGTCTATTCCACCTGCTCGCTGCTTGAATGTGAAAATGAAGACAATGTACGCAAAATACTCTCAGCCGGTTTGGAAATTGTGCCGATAGAGTTTGAAGGAATGAATGACATTCCGCAGCTTCCGGTAACTGTGAATGGCGCGCTCTGTGTTATGCCTGCGGAACTGTACGAGGGATTCTTTGTATGTAAAATGAGGAAAATGTAAATGTTGCGGTCAATCAACGAGAAAAACGCTGTTGTGTCTGTCGGCGAAGCAAAATTTCCCGCGCCGTTCAAATCAACGCTTGAATACAGTCCGCCCGCACGCGGCAACTGGAATATTGTTCACGTCGGTATGCTTGTGCCCGAAAGTCACCAGATATATGTCGCGGCGCAGGCATGTCTTCGCGGTGTTGTGCTTACTGCGGCTGAAATGGGCTGTATGAATCGTTTTTCAACGGTTGCAATAGAAGAAAAAAATCTGATTGACGGTAAAATTGACGCGCTCATTATTGACGGTGTTTCGGATATTATTGAAAAACTTCCGAAGCGCCCTAAAGCCGTGCTGTTGTTTACTACCTGCATACATAATTTTATTGGGTGCGATTTAATTTACGTTTACAAAGTTCTGCGGGAAAAATTTCCCGATATAGATTTCGCCGACTGCTATATGAATCTTATTATGAAACGCACTGTCGGCGCGGCGGAAACGCTTTTGAGAAAACAGATGTACACGCTGCTTTCGCCGAAAGCAAAAGGCAGGAGTGTCAACATTCTCGGCAACGTAAAGGCGCTGCCTGAAAGCTGCGAGCTTATACAGATGCTGAATGCCGCCGGTTATGAAGTGAAAGATGTCTGCACGTGCAAAAACTACGAAGAATTTCAGTCAATGTCGGAAAGTGCTGCAAACATAAGCACAATGCCGTACTCAGACGCCGGCAATTTTGAACTGAGCAGGCGGCTTGGGCAGATACCGCTTGTCTTGCCGCTTGCTTTCAATTACGATGAAATTGAAAAATCGCTTAGGCTTGTTTCAGATACTTTAGATTGTCAAATGCCTGATATTGAAAAACTTAAAGACGAAGCTGAAAAAGAAATTGCAAAGACAAAAGAAGCAGTCGGAAATATGTCTGTTGAGATAGACTATGCAGCTGTTCCGCGCCCTCTGGAGCTTGCGCGCTTTCTTGTTGAGCACGGCTTTAACGTCACAGCCGTATTCGGCAATGTCTTTGTTGAGGGTGACAGAACGGCTTTTGAGTGGCTGAAAAAAAACAAGCCTGAAATGAAAATATATTCTGCAAGCAACCCGATTGCTCAAGTATATCCGCACGAAACAAAAAATGTGCTTGCGATAGGGCAGAAGGCGGCATTTTTCAACAGGACGGCGCACTTTGTCAATCTCGTGGAAGGCGCCGGTCTGTGGGGTTACGGCGGAATATGCCGGCTGATGCGCGATATGAGAGATGCAGCTGAAAATGAAAAAAATATAAATCTCATACAGATAAAAGGCTGGGGGTGCTGCCATGCGGCAGACTAACAGAATACTCTCAACCTACACGGCGGACGTTATGGGTGTTTCTTCCGCGCTCTACGAGCTTGGCGGGCTGATTGTTATGCATGACCCGTCAGGCTGCAATTCAACTTACGCGACGCACGACGAGCCCCGCTGGTTTACAAAGCCTTCGCATGTATATATCTCTGCGTTGGAACAATTTGACGCGATACTGGGACGAGACGAAAAGCTGATAAACGATATAGCGGAAACAGCGGAGCAGCTGCAGCCGAAGTTTATTTCAATAGCCGGCACAATAATACCGTCAATGTTGGGGACAGACTTTAAGGCAGTTGCAAAACTTGTTGAAAAACGTACCGGCATACCTGCCTTTGGATTTCAGACAAACAGTATGCATTCCTACGTTTCAGGCGTTAATATGGCGCTTGCCGCCTTTGCCGAACGTTTCTGCGTGCCGTGCGAAAGGGAAACGAACACAATAAATCTGCTTGGAGTTACGCCGCTTGATTTTTCAATTACCGGAAATGTTGAAGAACTGCGAAAATTCTTTGAAACAAACGGATATAAAGTCAACGCGGTGTGGGCAATGGACTCGGATTTTGAAGAACTTGCGCAGTCGGCAAAAGCTGAATGTAACGTTGTTGTGTCTTCATGCGGATTGTCGGCGGCGAAGCTGCTGAAGGACAAATTTCGCACGCCGTATATTGCAGGATGTCCTGTCGGAAAGGAATTTTCAAACGATATATTGTGTGCAATTAAAAACAAAACGGCTGTAAAATATCCGGAAAACAATCTGTCTGAAAACTACATAATCGGCGAGGCAGTTACTGCGGTTTCCATGCGAGCCGCGCTGAAAGCAGACTTTGGAATTGACGCAAACGTAATATGTCCGACGGAATACAGCTGCGGAATGCTTGCAAAAAGCGACGCAGCAGCAATGTACGAAGACGAAATAACAGAGGCGTTAAAAAACGCTGAACTTGTAATTGCTGATCCGATGTATAAGCCTGTGCTTTCGCCGAAAACACGCTTTGTGCCGCTGCCGCACGAGGCCTGTTCCGGAAGAATATACAGAAAGGAGATACCGATTTTTGTCGGTGAAAAATTCAGCGAATGGGCAGCCGGTATTATCACGGCATAAAAATTTGCATTTTTTACAGTATAAGTGTAGTATTTTTAAGTACGCAACAATATATGACACAGGGGAGCCGACACTATGTTCATCGATCTGAAACTTGCACAGAAAATAACTGCTGAATACGGGACGCCTGTATATGTTTACAGCGAAAAAGAGCTTCGCGCGCACTGCCGCGAGATGATTGAAGCCTTTGACGGGACTCTCATACCGAGCTATTCCATCAAAGCCAATACAAACATACATCTCATGAAAATAATCCGCGAAGAAGGTTTCTACTGCGACGCGATGTCGCCGGGTGAAATTTTCCTTGCTGAAAAAGCAGGCTTTACGGACGAGCAGATATACTGTATCACAAACAACGTTTCAGCCGAGGAAATGAAATTCGCAATAGACAGGAACGTTCTTCTAAGCGTTGACTCTCTCAGTCAGCTTGAAACCTTCGGCAAAATCAACCCCGGCGGCAGAATTTCAATCCGCGTAAATCCGGGCTACGGCATGGGCGCAGGGCATGACAAAAAAGTCATCACCGCCGGACACGAAACAAAATTCGGCGTTCAGGCTGAACTCTTTGATCAGGTTAAGCCTGTGCTTGACAGATACAAGCTGCGCCTTGTCGGAGTGCAGCAGCATATCGGCTCGCTTTTCCTTGACCCGATTCCGTATGTTGACGCTGCAAAGGCGCTGCTTGAACTTGTTAAACATTACTTCCCCGGACTTGAATTTGTGGACTTCGGCGGAGGTTTTGGCTGCCCCTACAAACCCGGAGAACCTCGTCTTGATTTCAAAGAATTTATGAAACAGTTCCGCCCGATACTTGAAGAATTCCGCGCAGGCTATGACAACAAAAACGTTGAATTTAACTGCGAGCCCGGGCGTTACGTTGTCGCGGAAAGCTCTGTCATACTCGGCAGAGTTCACTCAATCAAAGACAACTACGGCTCAAAATATGTCGGCACTGACATTGGCTTCAACGTTCTTCAGCGCCCTGTAATGTACGATTCATATCATCACATAACCGTACTCGGAGGCGCTGACGTAAGCCTTCCCGCAACAGACGGCAGCGTAAACGTTGTCGGCAACATCTGCGAAAGCGGTGACGTGCTTGCGCGCGACAGAAACATAGGACCTGTCCGCGAGGGCGACCTGATCGCAGTTGAAAACGCAGGCGCGTACGGTTTCTGCATGTCATCAAACTACAACTGCAGACTCAAACCGGCGGAAGTGCTTATTAAAGAAGACGGCACTCTTCAGTGCATAAGACGCGCGGACACCTTTGAAGATTTAATGAGAAATTTCTAAATGGCAAAACAGATTGTAATTGCCGTCGGCGGCAACGCCCTCGGCAGTACGCATACGGAACAGCTTAAAGGTGCGGCAGAAACAGCCGCGTTTGTCTGTGACCTTTTGCAGGAAGGCTGTAACGTGGTGATTACTCACGGCAACGGCCCGCAGCTCGGACAGATAGACAGCATCATAAATAAAATTGCCGCCGTAAATCCAAAAGCCGCCGAAATCCCGTTTTCAGCGCGTATTGCAATGACACAGGCATATATCGGCGGCGATATCGCAAATGCGCTGCGAGAAGAAATGGCACGCCGCGAAATTAAAAACAGAGACGTAGTTTCAATAATCACAGAAGTTTTGGTTGACGAAAACGACCCTGCATTTGCAAAACAGACAAAACCTATCGGCAAATTTATGACAAAAGCGCACGCTGAAGAATTAGCGCATAAGACGGGAATAACTGTTATGGAAGACGCGGGACGCGGTTACAGGAAAGTAACAGCGTCGCCTAAACCGCAGAAAATTATCAGACTTGACACAATCTGCCGCGCGCTTGACGAAGGAAACGTTGTAATCACCTGCGGAGGCGCGGGAATTCCTGTTATAAAAGAAAAAGACAGTTACAGAAGCGTATATGCCGTAATTGACAAAGATTATGTTTCAGCGCTTATGGCGCGTGAAATCAGCGCAGACAGCCTTGTAATACTCACAGGCATGGAAAAAGTTTCAATAAATTACAGAAAGCCGAACGAAACAGGTCTTAATGCCGTAACCGCTGATGAGGCGCAGAGTTACATAAACGCGGGACAATTCGCCGCAGGCTCAATGCTGCCGAAAATGGATGCGGCGGCAGAATTTGCCCGCTCTGCAAAAGGCAGAAAAACAATTATTACGGACATAACCCATGCGATGGATGCCTTCAAAGGAAAAACAGGTACGCGCATAATGCAAGGTACATTATCAAAAGGCAGATATTGCCTGAAATAACTCTAAAATACAACTAAAGTACAGTACAATAACAATAGCCTGAGTTTAATCTCCGGCTGTTTGTTTGTCTGACATAAACATACGGTAAGTTATGTTTTTTCATCAGAGAGCCCATTCTCTATATAAAATGTTACGATTGTAAAGAATGTAGGAAATTATACAGACCTCTCACTACAGCAAAAAATTATCTAAAATTATCGAAAAAGGCGTACCATTCTATCAGCAAAAACCCCTTGTCACAATGCCGCTGAACCGATATAATAACAGCAGAACGGAAAAACAAATCGCGGAGGAAAAGAGCAATGACAATAAAGCCGAAACGCACAGTCAAAGACAGCGTATTCAGAAGACTGTTTTCAAGATCTGAATACCTTTTGCAGCTGTATCAGTCGTTACACCCCGAAGACACGGAAGCAACAGAAAACGACCTGACAAACGTAACACTTGAGGGCATGCTTATCGGCAACGAATACAACGACCTTGGATTTACGGTAAAAAATAAACTCATAATCCTTGTCGAAGCCCAAAGCACATGGACGGAGAACATAGTAATCAGATCGCTGTTCTACCTTGCAAGCAGCCTGAAAGAATACCTTATGCAGCAAAAAGCAAATCTGTACAGCACGACAAAAGTAAAATTTCCAAAGCCTGAACTGTACGTGATATACACAGGAGAAAAAGATGACTGCCCCGACACAGTATCAATCAGAAAAGACTATTTCCCCGGAGAATACTGCTGCATAGAAGCGGAAGCGAAAATAATACGCGAAGACAAAAGCAATAACATAACAAGCCAGTACATAGGCTTTTGCAAAGTATTCAACGACTGCGTGAAGAAATATGGCTGGACCCGGAAAGCGATACAAGAAACGCTGAGAATATGCAAAGACAGAAACCTGCTCAAAAAATACCTTGAAGAACACGAAGCGGAGGTAATAGAAATGATGACAATGCTGTTTGACGAGAACTACGTATCAGAAGCATACGAAAACGAGATAAGACAAAATGCCCTGAACGAAGGCATAGCAAAAGGCGAAGCAAGAGGCAGAGAAGAAGGCAGAGAAGAAGGCAGAGAAGACACCTACCTTTCGCTTGTGCGCAGAAATCTCATCGCAAAAGACATTGCGGCGAACGAAATGGGCATCTCCGTTGCTGAGCTTGAAAAGAAAATGCAGACTTGCGAATAACTGCATTGAGATTACAGGGGATTTTATATAAGCGTATAAATGAAAAAAACTTCGGGCAGACCGAAGTTTTTTGCATAAAAAGCCGCGCTGTCAGCTGCTCTCCGTGCAGATAAAATCCGCCGGACAATTCGCCGCAGGCTCAATGCTGCCGAAAATGGAGGCAGCGGCAGAATTTGCCCGCTCTGCAAAAGGCAGAAAAACAATTATTACGGACATAACCCATGCGATGGATGCCTTCAAAGGAAAAACAGGCACGCGCATAATGCAAGGCACATTATCAAAAGGCAGATACTGCCTGAAATAACTCAAAATACAACTAAAGTACAGTACAATAACAACAGCCGGAGACTGAACTCCGGCTGTTTGTTTGTCTGACATAAACATATTGCGGTGGGTTATGGTTTTTCATCAGAGAGCGTTACGGAGTAAATATACAGGCTCTCAATATGCGCAGCAACCTCAGCGCGGGTTATTTTTTTATGTTAGAAATAATAGACTGGTCTTTTGCGTAATAGAAAACCTTAAATTTTTCCTCAGGCTTAAGAGTTCTCATTAAATCAACTGTTGCAAGAGTGGTATCATCCATCTTTTTGTATTCGCAGTTCTCGCAAACATTATCCACTGTGCCGGCAAAATCAAAAAGATCATTTGGAGAGCATTCCAAAAGTTCAATCAGTTTCAAAACAGTCGGCAGTGACGGAACTCTTCTGTTCGTCTCTATCGCGGAGATATACCCCGTTGATACATACAGCTTATCTGCCAAATCATCCTGCGTCCAGCCCTTTGCCGCACGCAACCGTTTAATGGTCTCTCCAAGCATTACAACACCTCCGGTAGATATTACTATCGGTTATATTTACACAAAAATTAACCGACTGAATGTTATTGACATATATTACAAATAGATATAGTATGTTTGTATTAAGCAACAAGTTGTTCGATAAGGTATAACAGTAAGGTGTTGTGTCTATCTAGTCGATATATTTTATTTGAGGTGTATATAGTCATGAAACTTAATCCTGCAAAAATCAAAAGAGTTCTTGTTGTGGCAAAGCCTTTTATTGGAGATCATCTTTTCTGTTCTGCAGCGCTTTATAACCTCAGACAATATCTGCCTGGAGCATATTTTGTACTTTATGCTGTTCCGGCTGTTGCTGAATTATGTGCAGCTGACACATCGTGGCAGGAAATACATACATTTGACAGAAAAACATTCAAAGGTATTAGGGCAATTAAAACATACCGAGCAGGGCATTATGACCTTGTAATAGATTTTTGCAGCAATATTCTGCAGCTATTCTCAGGGGCAAGATATAAACCGATATGGAGTTTGCTGAAAAGGCAGTTGTCAAGAAAATACAACCATGAGACGGCGCGTAATCTTTATGCAATGTCAAAGCTCGGTGTACCTGTCTATTCCAACAATATGCGTTGTTATGTTTCAGATGAACTTATTGAAGAAACCAGAAAAGAACTTGGCGGTGCTGCTAAAAATCTCATAATTCTCAATCTTGGCGCGAGTTACGAAACCAAAATGTGGGGTACAGAAAATTTCTTGGCACTGGCAAATTTATTAACCGCGCATTTCAAAGACAACTGCAAAGTGGCAGTAATGGGATATTCTGATATAGAAATTCAAGCCGCACAGGAAATTATTGCAAAGGCGGACGATCATATTATTGATTTCTCAGGCAAAACAAACATATTAAAAAATGCAGCAAGAATTTCTTTGGCAAAATTATTTGTGACTGGGGACACAGGTCCGTTACATTTAGCAAGTGCTTTCAGTATTCCGACAGTGGCACTGTTTGGTGCTACAACGCCAACCTATGCTGGGTGTTGGGGAAGCAAACATGAAAATGTGACTCTGAATTATCCATGTTCTCCATGCGGAGGTACAGGCAACAAACACTGTAAATTCGGTCATATCAACTGTATGAAAAAAATCTCCCCCCAGAAAGTTTTCCAGATTATCCAAAAAATGCTTATATAACTCAATTCCTGAAAAACACGGTAATTGAGATAAGCGATGCTTTGCAAAACGGAGTGATTATTTGTGAAAACTACATTGTTTTTGCCGTATACACAGTATCATATGTTACTAAATTATGCGATAGCAGCAAAAAACGGCAGTGATAATCATAATATTATGATTATTACCTCAAACACGCAGCCAAAGATACAATGTCAAAAAATTTTAGACAAACTCTTCCCTGATATTAAAATGCGTGTTTATATGCTTGACGCAACAGACAAATTGAACAACATTAAGCTGATTTCGGTAAAGAAAAAAAATATGAGAGTAATCGATGAAATCTTAAATGTTATACCGCCGGTTTCAAAGTTTTACTATTCTTGTGAACGTCATCTGTATACCTCATATCTTATGCACCGTCTTAAAAATAGTGGTGCAGAACTGCATTTTGTCGAGGACGGCATTATAACGTATACAGAAAAAGAGTGGATTGCCAAAAAGAGTTTCATTGAAAAACTTGGAGACAGACTGATTTACGGCGCATGGCATGACAGCGGAAATATTCAGGGACATTTGGCAGGCGGCAGTGCGTCTGAATTTGCAGAAGCAGTAAGCCCGCAATATTTGCCGGATAATTTTACTGCTATGCAAAAGAATAAAATTGACAATACAGTACTCTTAAAGAAATTAAGGCTTGAAAATATACCGAAAGAATTAAGTGAACTGACATCCGGTAATATCAATGTATTTATAGTGTTGGATTCAAATACCTACTGTAATGATGAATATATCAGTCTTATGCGTTCGTATCTTGAAAAAGCAATTGCGAAAGGTTTGAACGTAGCAATAAAAAAACATCCGCATGACGCAGACAACAATGAACTTTCCAAAAAATTGAGTATTAACGGAAACATAACAGAACTTCCCGCATATCTGCCTATAGAGATTTATTATCTGCTGTTTCACAGAACACTGAAAATTGTAATCGGTTCTTTGAGTACAGCTATGATTACTGCAAAGTGGCTGTTGCCAAGTGTCGAAGTTGTTTCAGTCTGTAACAAAACAATGCTTGCAACTAAAAACATTGATATTGTATTTGAATTGTTTGACAAATTCGGAATAAAAATAGAAAAAGTCTAGATGGAAGGTGCAGTATTATGTCTGTTCTGAAACACATATATGAACCTGTTATCGCCTTGATATATAAAACGGTTGATTGCAAACTGAGATTAAAGCATAAAACCGAAGGTATTGAAGAACGCAGAGGCAATATATCGCCAGAGCAGCTTAAAATGCTCGGCAGCAGACACCCTCTTTGGGTGCATGCGCCTTCAGCCGGTGAAGTACTGGCAGCGTCAGGGCTCATAAAAGAAATGCGAGCTGATGGCTTTGATTTGCCGATTGTACTTACAACGATGACAGACAGCGGAAAAGCAATGGGAGAGAAATTGCTGAACGGTTATTATGATTTGTTGATTTATCATCCGTGGGATACTGTAAAATATGCCGTTTCAGCAATAGAGACATTGAAGCCTGTCGCTTTTATTCTGTCAGAAAAAGAATTGTGGCCGAATACTCTAACAGAGCTGAAAAAAAGAAACATACCGATTTATCTGTGCAACGGAATGATTTCCGAACGCAGTTGGAAACGTGGTATGAGCAGTATTTGCAAAAAATTTACCGCAGAAATGATAAACTGTTTTACAAAGCTATATGTACGCAACGAAGTTTATGCAAAACGTTTTATTTCACTTGGTATCAGTGAAGATAATGTAATTACTGTTGGAGATTCAAAAACAGATGTCTTGCTTGGTATGAGAGAACAACCGTCCAAAGAGGACTGGACTAAAATGTTAAAAACAGAAAAGAGCCCAATATTTATTGCAGGCAGTACACATCTCGGTGAAGAAAAAATAGTTGTTGAGGCATATCGAAGATTAAAGAAATATAATGCTGACGTTCGTCTTATAATAGTGCCCCGTTATATTAACCAGTCTGACGAAATTTGTGAAAATGTCAAAGACGGGCATAAGGTGTGCAAATACAGCGAACTTTGTGATGACTGGGAAATACTTGTTGTAGACAAAACCGGACTTCTCTTTGATTTATACGGTGTAAGTAAGGCGGCATTTGTTGGAGGCAGTTTTACGGAGAACGGAGGACACAGCATACTTGAACCGGCTGTGTGGGGAATACCTGTTCAATATGGTCCCCACATGGAGGATTTTGCTATTATATCTGAAGAGTTTATCAAGCAGGGAATTTCTTGTCAGGTGTATTCTGCAGAAGAATTGTTTGAGGTGTGGCTTAATATACTCAGAGACGAAATTAATGCTAATAATGTAAAAGAAAAATGTAAAAAATATTTTGCCGAAAGAGCTGGAAGTACGAAAAGAACATGGGATGGTATAAAAAAGAGTCTGCAAGAATTAAGAGTAATTTAATTTGACTGGAGAAATAACATGATACCTAAAATTATTCATTATGTATGGATAGGAGACAGTCCACTGCCGAAAACGGTACGGACGTGTATTGAAAGCTGGAAAAAATATTGTCCTGATTTTGAAATTAAACAGTGGGGGAACGAAATACTTGCTGAGATAGATAATAGATATGTAAGTCAAGCCCTTGAGTATAAGAAATGGGCATTTGTATCGGATTATATCAGGCTGTATGTGCTTTACCGTTATGGTGGTTTCTATCTTGACACGGATTGTGAAATTACAGCGTCAATAGATGAATTTACAAAATATTCTCATGTACTAGGACTTGAAGAATATGGTAACGGTGTTCCTCAAAAGATTGCCACGTCTTTTTGGGGATGTGAAAAAAATGATGCTGACATAAAAGCATTATTGGACGAGTATAAAGACAGAAACTTTATTAAAGAAGACGGAGAACTTGACTTAACTGCTAATGTACACAAGGTTTCGGATTATTTTGAAATCAAGTATAATTTTAACATACTGTGTCATATTACGCCATCTTCAACGACAGAAAGTGATAGAGTGTTTTGTTTTGGAAAGGCAGGTATAATTTGCCCGACATATTATTTTTGCAAACCATTAGAAAATAAGAAAAATTTTGCAATACACCATTTTGCCTATACATGGGAAGATATTTTTAAGAGAATATTAATATTAAAAATTGGAAAGTATAAACTGGTAAAATTTTCACAGAAAAAGGTGTCGGGAAGAAATGTATTCCCGTTAATGGAGAGAGAAAAAATTATTTTTAAGCTGCATATTGGTAAAAGATATTTTTGCGTTACACACGCGATATAATACTGCCTGCTGTGTTACAGAAGCGGTATAATAGTAATACTACGATTAAATTGTTATGTTAAAAGCAAATTGTAATAATAACAAAAAACTTTGAATTAACAGGAGTTTTTTGTATTAAAAACTTAACCGTCTGCAAAATATTGCATACAGCTAATTCGGAATTTTGAATCAGCAGCCTTTCAGCGCTTTTTTGAGTTTCAGCCTTCGGCAATTTCAGCCAAAGCGTTGAAAAGTCCTGATTCTGACTGCATTCCGATACAGTCTGTCTGCTTTGCCGCCCGAAGTGAGTTAAGTG
>JAZRZG010000114.1:0-28945 GCA_045601305.1 Synergistaceae bacterium | reverse complement strand
GCTTTTTTGAGTGTTTCAAGGAATTTTACGCAGTCGTCAGGATAAATTTCTCCCATGTTTGCGACCTGGAACATTCCTTGTGCTTCGAATGCACCCTTGCCTTTATAGACCGTATAGCCGGCGTCTCCCAAATCAGAGATGAATTTGTCAAGATTTTTTCCTTCCGGAAGGAATACTGACGTAACGGTGTTGGACATGTATTTGTCTTCAAGAAGGAAACGGAGTCCCATTTCTTTCATTCCGTCGCGAAGAATCTTGGCGCATTTTTGATAACGCTCTATTCTTCCGGCGAGTGTTTCGCCGCCTTCATCAAAAATGTTGCTGAGACCAACATTAAGCGCCCAGAAGAGCGTAACGTTTGGTGTATTGGGTGTCTGGGATTTTGCCTTTGCGATCGCATAATGCTTGCCGAGGTTAAGGTAAACATTTTTGCCCATTTCAGGAGTAATCTGTTCGAGGACTTCCTTTTTTGCACAGATGTATGCTGAGCCGGGGAACGCACCGAGGCACTTGCCGCCGACTGATGATGTGAATGTGATATGGTTGGCTGCAACGTCAATATTCTGTCCCGCTGCTGCTGAAACTGAATCAACATAGAACCATTTGCCGTACTTGTCGCAAAGTGCACCGACTTCAGGGACAGGGTTAATCATGCAGGTAGAGGTTTCATGGAAAACCATGGCAACAACTTTGACGTCGGGATTTGCTTTGAGTGCAGCTTCAATTTTTGCAAGATCAGGATATTCGCCCCATGCAAATTCGCAGTCAACTGTCGGAACGGCGTATTTGTCAAGAATTTCTTTGAGACGGTTGCCGAATTCGCCGTTGCGGATAAGAAGGGCTTTTTCGCCAGGTTTGAAACAACTGGAAAGAACAGTCTCGTTTGCTGATGTGCCTGAACCTGATACGATAACTGAATAGTAACTGTCATCTGCGTTGAAAAGTTTAAGAATCT
The DNA here is from genome assembly GCA_045601305.1 of Synergistaceae bacterium. GTDB lineage: Bacteria > Synergistota > Synergistia > Synergistales > Synergistaceae > Equadaptatus. The sequence goes on along the minus strand of JAZRZG010000114.1, from coordinate 27,990 downwards.
TTGCCTGAGTGTCTCTGAACATTTCTTCGAATTCAGGGCTGCGGTGGCAAATATCGTAATGGAGAAGCGACGTGCGGACATTTTCTTTGACCATTACGGGCCCGGGGCTGAAAAGCATTGTTTTTGACATAGTATTACTCTCCTTTATAGATTGTGTTTGAATTATTCCTGTACAGCAAGGTTGCAGGCTGTACAGGAAATGTGACTTAAAATTTAGTTTTCAATCCAGTTTTTCGCGCGTTCTACTGCCTTATGCCAGTCATACATGAGACTGTCTCGCTGATCAGCACTCATATGCGGTTCGATATGTTTGGCAAGTTCCCAATGACCGGCTATTTCATCGATTGAGGTAAAATCACCGATACCGAGTGCTGACATATATGCTGCTCCGAGTGCCGTGGTCTCATTAATCTTCGGTAGGTCAATAGGTATACCAAGTATATCAGCCTGGAACTGCATAAGGAAGTTGTTTACAGTTGCACCGCCGTCGCAGCGCATAACTGAAATAGGAACCTTAGAGTCTTTTTCCATAACGTCAAGTATATCTTTGACCTGGTAAGCAGTAGATTCGAGTGTTGCGCGTACGATATGTTCGCGTCTTGTTCCGCCTGTGATACCTACCATTGTGCCGCGTGCGTAAGAATCCCAGTGGGGGGCAGCAAGCCCTGTGAATGCCGGAACAAAGTACACGCCGCCGGTATCATTTATGCTTGTGGCCATTGCTTCTGTTTCGGAAGCGCTCTTGATAATCTGAAGACCATCGCGGAGCCACTGTGTTGCTGCGCCTGTGATATAGATACCGCCGTCGAGCGCAAAGGTCATCTTGTTATTGAGTTTCCAGGCAACAGTGGTAAGGATGCCGTTTGGCGAATCGACAGGTTTGTCTCCTGTGTTCATGAACATGAAGCAGCCGGTACCATAGGTTGTCTTAATCGTTCCCGGAGCAAGGCAAGCCTGGCCGAAAAGTGCTGCCTGCTGGTCATTCAGGATACCGGAAATAGGAATATCTGCCCCTCCGAAATCGAGAGGATCCGTGTGACCGAAAACCATCGCGCTGTCGCAGACTGTAGGAAGAATTGATTTGTCAATGTCAAGAAGCGCGAGAATATCGTCATCCCACTGTCCTGTGTGTATGTTGAGAAGCATTGTGCGTGAAGCTGTTGAAGCATCTGTGACATGAACATGCCCGTGTGTCATTTTCCAAACCATCCACGCATCCATGTTTCCCTCAATAAGACGTCCTTGTTTTAGGAGAGCTTTTGCTTCAGGTACGTTGTCAAGTATCCATTTAATTTTTGTTGCCGAGAAATAGGCATCGGGGTCGATACCGGTTTTTTCGCGAATCATTGCTCCTGATTTTTCTTTGAGCTGGTCAGCGTAACGTGCGGTACGTCGGTCCTGCCACACGATTGCATTGTACACGGGCTGACCGGTAAGTCTGTCCCAAAGGACTATGGACTCGCCTTCATGGTCAAGACCGACGCTTGCAATCTGAGAAACATTGGCTCCTGCAGTATCAAGAGCCTGCTGAATAGCCTCGAGCATTGACTGCCAGATTTCAATCGGATTATGTTCTACCCAGCCAGGCTGCGGGTAAATTTGTGTGGTTTCTTTGTAGCCACGTGCTGCGAGATGCCACTTTTCATCGAAAAGTATTGCGGTGGAACCTGTTGTCCCCTGGTCAAGAGCCAGGTAATACTTTTTGGCTGACATTGCTATCCCTCCGTGCTTGCTTAGTGTAAGATTAACAAAATTAATCTTCCATATCTATTATACGTCTATATGTTAATTTAGTGTGCAAGATATGAAAAATTTTTTAAAAAAATCTTTTGTCTTTGATATAAATATGTTAGAATAACTTATGGCAAGTATGACTTTTGTGGTGTTGGATGTCAAAATCTTAGTTGTCAGTGAGATGTCAGCTCTATTGTTATGCGGGGAGTGAAAAAAATTGAAGAAAAGATTTATGGCTTTAATAGCACTGGTGCTGATTTTATCTATGGTTCCGTCTGCGGAAGCCGGTTTGTTTTCAAGAAAGAAAAAGAAGAAGGCAGAGCAGCCTGTTGCAGCAAAACAAAGCAGCGGAACAACAGCTGATGAAGAAGGTACTTTTATTAAGGGTGAAAGTGCGCTGGCTACGGGCGTGCTTCCCGAAGGCGGTTTGATTAACACTCCGGAAGAAAGAAAAGCCGCTCAGGAACAGGCTGCTGTTGCGGCAGCTGCCGTTATCAGACAACACCATGTTCAGGAGGAAGAAATTCCTGACGTTGCAGGTCCGGAAATCATGGCTGTTAACGTTGAAGGAAACAAGGACGTTGTAAAAGAACATATATTAAGTGTTGTTACAACAAAACAGGGCGGAAAGTTAAGCGAAGCAAGATTGCGTAAAGACGGTGCCGCTATTTTTGATTTGGGATTTTTTGCGAATGTTGATTATAAAGTAAAAGATGTCAAGGGCGGAGTTGAAGTAACATTTGTTGTGCAGGAAAATCCTGTTGTTGAGAGCATCACATTTACGGGAAATACTGTGTTTACAGAAGCTGAACTGCAGAAAGTTATTTTTACAACTCCAGAGTCAATATTCAACAGAACATTCTTCCGTAATGACCTCCAGCGAATAAAGGAAAAATATCAGCAGGCAGGATATGCTATGGCAAATGTTGAGGATGTCAAAATTGACGGTTCAAATGTTAACGTCATTATTTGCGAACCTCGCATTTCCCAGATCATCATACAGGGAAACAAAATCACCAAAAAGAAGATTATTCAGCGTTATATGAAGATTAAAGAAGGGGATTTGTTTAATTCAAACAAATTGCGCCTGACACTTAATCGTTTGCAGGGACTTGGTTTCTTTAACGATGTCAACGTCAATTTTGAGCCGACGGACAAGAAAGATGAAGTTATTGTCGTTCTTACTGTTGAAGAAGGAAAAACTTCCCGTATCGGTTTTAACGTTTCTTACGGTTCACAGTCCGGACTGGGCGGCGGTGTTACCTATTCAAACTACAATATCGGCGGTAAAGGTCTCAAATTTGATGCAGGTGTTTTGGTAGGCCGGCGCGGTGATATATACGCAACACTCGAGCAGCCGTATCTTGACAATAAGGTGTGGGCATGGAAAGTTGGTGCTTACAGACGCAACTGGGATGATTTGTATTACTACGATAACAGCTCCAATACTTGGCTCTTCCAATATGACCGCAAGACAACGGGTGCTTTTGTCGGTGCCGGTAAAAAGATTGGCAAACAAGATTCAAAATACAACTGGTATCTGACGCTTGACTACCATAAGGTGTATAACGAAACTGACAGTCAGGAATATGCAAAATGGAAATGGCCAGCTATTTATGTTAACACTGAATACTATGCTGATCCAATTCGTCTTTCGGATGACCTCGGTGACGGACGGTACTATTCTGCGACGGTTTCTTTCCGCAGATTTAATATAGATGAATACGCGCCGTATACCAAGGGCGACAGCGAAACGATTTTTATTCAGCCTGGTAAAGCTAAAGTCGATAACGATGTAAATGGTTCCAAAGACTATTCTTACGTGAAATATTGGCTTGAAGCCAGATATTACGCGTCACTTGAAAAGCTGCTCGGCAGCGTGTTTGATTACTTTGGAGTTCCCGGCAGTGACACACCTCCGCTGTTGGCTATCCGCTTAATGGCAGGTACGGCTACCGGTGACGTTCCGTTTGATGAAATGTACAAAATTGGCGGCGACTACACTCTGCGCGGTTACCGTGATGAATATTTCCACGGTGAGCAGATGATGCTCGGTAATTTTGAAATCCGCGTGCCCTTGCAGAAAGCGCTCAGTATTGTCGGTTTCTATGATGTCGGTCGTGCGTGGCGTAAAGATACGGGTATAGGCTTTGGCAGTGATATAGGGCAGGCTCCCGGTGTCGGTGTCCGCCTTAAAACACCATTCGGCAATGTGCGCCTTGACTATGCTAACGGTGACGAAAGCCGCTTCCATTTCGGTTTCGGCGAAATGTTCTAACATCTGAAATGTACTACAAGGCTGCGGCTTAACCGCAGCCTTTCTTCATAGGGGAAATTTACATGGCATTTGAAATAACATTGAATGAAATGGCGGCTCTTGTCGGAGGAAATGTCGTCGGTGACGGGAATTATAAGGTTTCGTGTATAGTGCGTGCACAGGATTTTGTCAGCGGCGCTATTGTTCCTCTGTGGGAAAAGAAATTTGTTTCACAGGTTAAACCGGAAACTGTGCTGCTTACAAAAAACGGTTGGATTCCGGATGGCTGCAGCGGTATAGAAGTTGATGATCCGCGCAAGGCTTTGACGTTACTGCTTATTTATATAGAAAAAATGACAAAAAAAACTAAACAGTCAGGAATTCATCCTACTGCATTTGTTGATCCTGATGCCAAACTTGGGAAAAATATTTACATTGGTCCTAATTGTGTTATCTCTGCCGGAGCCAAAATAGGTGATAACTGTGTGCTTGAAGGTTCAGACTGGATTGGTACAGATGTTACCGTAGGTGATAACTGTCTGCTTGAACCAGGGGTAATTTTTTATGACGGTATTGCTGTCGGCAATCGTTGTATTTTTCACGCAAACGCAATAATAGGCTGTGACGGGTTCGGTTTTATGCCTGATCCAAAGGTCGGTATTCTCCGAATACCACAGATTGGTACTGTCGTTATTAAAGATGACGCGGAAATAGGCTGCAATACCTGCATTGACAAAGCAACGTTTGGTGAAACACGCATTGGACGCGGCACAAAAATTGATGCTCTTGTCAAAGTTGGGCACAACGCTGTGATTGGCGATTTTACAATAGTTGTTGCGCAGAGCGGTATCGCCGGAAGCTCTACAATCGGCAGCGGAGTTACCATGGCTGCGCAGTCAGGAATTGCAAATCACGCGACTATCGGCGACGGATGCACAGTTGCAGGTCGTGCAGGAGTTGCTGCTGATATTCCGGCAGGCTCTGTGGTTTCCGGGTTCCCTGCAAGAGAGCATAGACATGATATGCGTATACAGGCAACTGTTGCGCGGCTGCCTGAAATCGCGAAAGAGGTTCGTGAACTTTCAAAAGCTGTAAGGAAACTTGAGGAAAAAGCATAATGAGCAGAACAGTCGCAAAAGAACTGACGTTTGAAGGTGTCGGCTTACATTCAGGAGCAGAGTGCAGAGTTGTTTTTTACCCCTCTGAAGGTAATGGGATTTGTTTTAAAACAAAAAACGGCATTTATAAAATATCTGAAGCAGTAGTTGAAGAAGATCAGCGTCTGACCGGTTTTGTGTTTCCCGATGGAACAAAAATCAGAACGGCAGAGCACATGCTTGCTGCAATTTCAGGTATGGGTGTGGACAATCTGCTTATTGAGTCCTTTGGCGGTGAAATTCCTATTTTTGACGGCAGCGCTGTAATGTTTGCGCAGGCAATTAGAGACACGGGTTTTATCGGAGAGAAAGATACAAAATTTCCTGCTGTTTCTGTACCTGTATGTGTTGATGAAGGTAATCGCTGCGTATTTGCAATGCCTTCGGACAAACTCAGAATTACTTACGTGATTGATTACAGCGAAACTCCGATAGCGGTTCAGAAGGTCAGTTATGAGATCAACGAGCAGACTTTTTTTGATATAATTTCAAAAGCAAGAACCTTCTGTCTCACGGCGGAACTTGATTATCTGAAAGCAAACGGTCTGGCACGCGGAGGTTCGCTCGACTGTGCCATGGTTTTTGCACAGGACAGGCTTCTTAATGAAGAAGGTCTGCGTATGCCTCTTGAATGTGCAACACATAAGGTTCTTGACCTGATGGGAGACCTTACGCTGCTTGGAAGGATACCTGTGGCACATTACGTTGCTGTTTGTGCTGGTCACGCTGTGCATGACAGGCTTGTTGAGAAATTGAAACGTTTGATTATAGCGGATTAACGGATAAGCAGGTGATAGTATGAGCTTAAATATTCATCCTACAGCTATTGTTTCAAAAGAGGCTGAAATAGCGGACGGGGTTACAGTTGGTCCTTACTGTATAGTTGACTCGAAAGTTAAAATAGGCGAAGGCACGGAACTGAAACCGTTTGTACATATCTGTGATTACACTGCATTGGGCAAAAACTGCCTGATTATGGAACATGCCAACATAGGCGCCATTCCTCAGGATTACAGTTTTAAAGGAGAAACATCGTACACTGTAATCGGAGATAATGTTACCTGTCGTGAATATGTTACGGTTCACCGTGCTGCCGGAGAAGGAAACAGTACAATAATCGGAAACAATAATCTGCTTATGGAAAGTGTACATATTGCACACAATGTAGTTGTAGGAAACTACGTTACGATTGCCAATAAAACAGGCATAGCAGGACACGTGCATATTGATGATTTCGCAGTTATAGGCGGCATGAGCGGTTTTCATCAGTTTGTGCATATCGGAAAATATTGTATGATAGGCGCCATGTCGCGTGTTGTGCAGGATATACCGCCGTACTGTCTTGCATCAGGTGATCCTATTAAAGTTTATGATATAAATAAGGTAGGACTTCATCGCAGAGGATTTGAAGAGTCGCAGCGCATTGCAATACGCCGTATGTATAAGCTTATTTACGGGGCGCATCTCACAGTACGCGAGGGGCTTGCTGAAGTTAAAAAACAATATGGGGAAATGCCCGAAGCAAAAGAAATCCTTGAGTTTGCCGCTAATGCTACGCGCGGTTTTGCGCAGAAAATTAAAGTTGCGGGCAAGAAAGAGGCATAGTCTTGATTAAGCTTTTTGCACTGGATATAGACGGTACGCTGACTGATGACGGTGTTTACATGGACGGAAAAGGCGGAGAATTAAAGCGTTTTTCAGTGCGTGACGGTTATGGTATAGTTATGCTTAAAAATGCAGGTATAAAAATTGCCTTTATCAGCGGACGATATTCAGCGGCAACGCAGCAACGCGCGGATAATCTCAAAATTGACGCTTGCATTAACGGCACGCAGCACAAGCTGCATGATTTGAAAGAACTTGCAGCGAAATGGAATATTGCACGGGAAGAAATTGCGTATGCCGGAGATGATATTCCTGATACAGAGTGTCTTTCATGGTCAAAACTCGGCATGACTCCGGCAGACGCAAGTTGTCCTGCAAAGGAAGCCGCTGACTGGATTTCAGCATTTGACGGAGGTTTTGGCGCGGTAAGAGAGATGGCGGACAAAATTCTTGACTTTAATGAAAGAGAAAAACAGTAAATGAAAAAAAGTTTCTTTGTAAGGGTGAAAGAATTTTTTAGAATAGGCGCCTTGGACAAATTCGTACTCGGCGAACTTTCGGGTCCGTTTTTGTTCGGAATTATGGTATTTACCACAATACTTGTGGCAGGCGGACTTCTCTTTAGGCTTGCGGAACTGATTATTGAACGCGGAGTTTCGATAGCCATTGTACTGCGGCTGTTTCTTTACAGTCTCCCTGCCCTTATGGCGCTTACGATTCCTATGAGTTGTCTGCTTGCGGCGTTGATTGGGTTTAGCACTATGTCTGCAAATTCTGAACTTGTAGCGTTGAAATCAGCAGGACTCTCTTTCGGCAGAATTATAAAATCTGTTATGCTTGTTTCTGTTCTTGTTTCCTGTGCTGCAATGTTTTTTAACGAGACACTTGTTCCTGTCAGCGAAAAAGCCGCCGGAAATGTTATGATGTACGAGGTGCTGAAAAAATCTCCGGTGCTTATCAAAGAAAAAGTTTTTATCAAACAGGAAGAAGACAATGAACTTAAACGGGTTCTTTATATCAACAAGATGGCTGTCGGAAGCGGTGAAATGGAAGAAATTCGCATTCACGAATATGAGGGGGGGAAACTTGCAAGGCTTACAAGCGCTGAAAAAGGCGAATGGAAGGACGGAAGCTGGTGGATATATAACGGAAACGTGTATGAAGTATCTGATGATATTAAAGCAGCCCCGCTTTTTAACTTTGACAAACAGCAGCTTAATTTGAATCTTAATCCGGCGGAACTGAAACACAGCTCTGAAAATCCCGATCAAATGGGCATACCGGAGTTATACAGGCTGATACAGACAAAATATAAAATGGGTGAAGACGCTGCGAAATTGTGGGTAGCCCTTCATTTCAGAATAGCTATTCCGTGGGCATGTGTTGTTCTGGCTATGGTGGGGGCAGCGCTCGGCAGCCGTCCGCAGCGTACAAATTCAAGCAGGGGTGTAGGACTTTGCGCAATAATTGTTTTTATATATTACGTAATTATGTCCTTCGCCCGTTCTATGGGCGAAGCGGGAATTATTCCTGCGGTACTTTCCGCGTGGCTTGCCAATATAGTTTTTGCGATCATGGGAATCAAACTTTGCCAAAGGGCAAACAAACTTGGTTAAGCGTTTCTGAGGTGGACAATATCTGCGGCGAAAAACGAAAGTTTTTCGCCGTTTTTGTTTATAACAATTGAACCGTCAGCGTCAATGTCTTTGGCAGTGCCGATAATTTCTCTGTTGTCCAAGACTACCTTAACAGTTTTTTCGAGAGTGCAGCAGTTTTCTTTATAGATATTTAAAAGAGTTTCAGGACTTCTTTCAAGCAGAGACAGCAATCGCAGATATTCGGCAACTGTTTCTGCCGTAAGTTTTTCACGGCAGAAGTCCTTTTTGCAAGCCATTTTAAGTGATACAGCGGTATTTTTGATTTCGTTCGGGAAATCTTCGGCGTTCTGATTTACGTTAATCCCAAAGCCGGTTACAAGATAAAACAGAGAATTGTCAACTGCAGCGCTCTCACTAAAAATGCCGCATAATTTTCTGCCGTTGAGAAGTATATCGTTCGGCCATTTGAGTTCTGCACGGATATTATGATTGAAAAGTACTTGTTTCACCGCAAGCCCTGCCGCGTAATTTGCCAAAGGAAGTTTTTCAGGGTAAAGCACAGGAGAGACAAGCAGTGAAAAGACAAGCGACTTGCGCGCAGTTGAAAACCATGCGCGCGCATTTCTTCCATATCCGGCTGTTTGATTGTCTGTTACAAAAACAGCATTTGCGCTGCCTGTTTCTTTTAAATATTTCTTAGCAGCATTCTGCGTAGAGTCAATCTCATCAAAAAAGAAACACTGACCGTTGCAGCCGGCAGCGTTTAGATATCTCTTTACAAGATTCAAACTGAACTTTACGCTCAAATCATCATCGCCTTTACACTTTCATTTTACATCGTCGGAGCGTATAATGTAAAGTGTAACAAAAGGGAGGGGTAAACATGGTAATGCTTCCTGCATCAACCGTCATGTCTAACCTGCGTTCATCGTTTGATGAACTGCGTGAGAGCCTTTGACCTGCCGCAAGCAGAGAAAAAGGCGGCTGAACTTAGAAAATTAACTGAAACAGCAGATTTTTGGAACTATGAACGCGCTCAGGACATAACGCGTGAAATTTCGCGTATCGAAGCGCGGCTTGAAAAAATTTCCGGCGTCAGAAATGAAATTGAAGAACTTGAAACAATGAACGAACTTCTGAATGAAACTGACGACGCGGAATTGTCTGAAGAATTTTTCGCACGGGCAAAATCACTTGCCGAAAAAATTGACGAATATCAGATTTATGTGCTTCTTGACGGTGAATATGATGCCGGAGACGCTATTGTTACAGTACATTCCGGAGCAGGCGGACTGGATGCCCAGGACTGGGCAGGAATGATTTACAGAATGTATGTTCGCTGGGCTGAAGATCATAAATATTCGGTTAAAATCATAGATGAACTTCCTGATCAGGAAGCGGGAATAAAAAGCGTTACCTTCTCAATTTCAGGTGACTATGCTTACGGTTATCTGAAAGGAGAGCAGGGAGTACACCGGCTTGTCCGTATCTCGCCGTTTGATACTGCAAAACGCCGCCACACCAGTTTTGCTTCTGTTGAAGTAATGCCTGCGCTTCCAGAAGATGCAGAAATAGAAATCAGACCGGAAGATCTGAAAATGGATACCTTTCGCGCAAGCGGCGCCGGCGGACAGTATGTTAATATGACAGATTCAGCCGTTCGCATAACCCATATCCCCACAGGAATAATTGTAAGCTGCCAGACAGAGCGTTCGCAGCACATGAACAGAGCAACGGCAATGCAGCTGCTCCGCGGCAAACTTTTTGAAAAGCAGATGAGAGAAAAACAGGAACAGATTGAAAGTCTGCACGGCGAAAAACGCGTGATAGCGTGGGGCAGTCAGATACGTTCCTATACGCTGCAGCCGTTTCAGCTTGTTAAAGACCACAGGACATCCTTTGAGGTCGGAAACGTTGACGCGGTGCTCGACGGGAAAATCGATTCTCTGCTGATGAATTGGCTGCGCTTTTTGAAAATCGGAAAAACAGAACAGGAAAGGGAATAAAATGAAACATATAAGAAAAATTATCGCGGTAATTTTAGCTGCTGTTTTAGCTGGAGGACTGTCCTGTTCCTGTTCTGCGGCAGCGGTAAAGAAAAGTTTTGTCCCGACAGAGCCTGTTATGTCTGTTTCAAATGTCAGAAAAGGCATGAAAGGCTGTCTCAAAACCGTTATCAGCGGCAAAAAAATAACGACGCACAAACTGACTGTTGAAGGTGTTATTGAACGCAAAACCTCGCCCAAAAAATTAATTCTTGTAAAAATAACGGACAAAAAACTGTTGCAGGAAGGCGGAGCTGCCGCAGGTATGAGCGGCTCTCCTGTGTATGTGAACGGAAAACTGATTGGTGCCTTTGCATACGGCTGGTCATTTGCGGACAAGAGTCTGGGACTTGTTACTCCGATTGAAGAAATGTGCCGCAGTATGGACTGGACAGATTTTGTTCCGAGCTTTATCAAAACAGACGAACCTGATGACAAAGATTTTCTTGCCGCAGATAATCGCACACCGCTTAAGACGCTTATAAAGCTTGAAGGCGATGAACTAAAACTGCAGGATATTCCTGACAGAGATCCTTTCCCTCCGGTGCTTATTGAAGATTTTGAAGAAATTAAGGAAAATACAGTCCGTCCGCCGTTTCTGCTCATCGATGACGAGTTGTCGTCTGACATTAACAAAATTAAAAATGCAAAGTTAATACCGCTCAGCCTTGTCCTGCAGTCGGATGGACTGGACGAAAGCAGTCTGAAACGGCTTGAAAACAAACTTGGCATGACAATAATTCCGCTGGCGGCAGCCTCTGAAGCCGCAAACGGCGTAAGATTGGACAAACGCCTCCAGCCCGGCGCTTCTATGGGTGCAGTGCTTGTCTGGGGAGACATTACACTCGGCGGAATAGGCACACTGACGGCGGTTGACAAGGACGGGCGTTTCCTTGCTTTCGGACATCCTATGCTCAAACGCGGTTCAGTCGCGATGCCTTTGACCGAGTCAAGCGTTATCCGTATTATCCCAAACCTTGAACAATCGTTTAAACTTGGAAGTATCGGTGATATAACAGGTATGATAACACAGGACAGACCTGAAGCAATAGGCGGTTATTTCGGTCAGCTGCCGCCCTGTGTTTCGTATGATGTCCTCTTCCATGACCTTGACAATAACCGTGTCAAAGCAAAACGTTTCAGAACAATAGTTGACCCGTTCCTTTCGCCTGAACTCGGACAGGAAGGCGTGCTCAGTATTCTTGAAAATGAATGGGCAAGGAAGGGACAAGGCACCCTTATGCTGCGCTATAAAGTAACCGGCGGAGGGCTGAAAGAACCGTGGGAACGGAAAAACATATTCTTCTCAAACGAAAATGCGCTTGAACCGATTGAAAAATCCATGAAACAGCTTACGGATATTTTCGCGCTCAATAAATTTGAGGAAATAAATCCGCTTGGAATAGAAATAGAAGCTCTTATGACAATACTTCCGCGAGTTGCGTTTATTGACAGCCTTAAAATCATTGACGAGAAGGAATTTTATTCGCCCGGTGACATTATAAAACTTGAAGTGACCATACGTCCGTGGAGAAAAGAACCAGTTGTCAGAAAAATTTCGCTTGTTGTGCCTAAAGACGCGGCAGGAATCTGTGAAATTGACGTTCGCGCGGGCGGAATTGAGCCGCAGAAAGAAACTGCCGTGCTTCGCGGACTTTCGCAGATAACAAGCCTTGAAAGTCTGCTCACTGAACTCAGTGTGCAGGAAACAAACAATATGCTGATTGCTGAAATAGACAGTCCTGCTATGCCTGAAAGTAAAAAGTCAAAACACGAATCAACACTGGACAAGATGGATAAAAAGCGTGACGATACAGAAGAAGACGAAGAAAAACACAAGATAAACACCGATGAAGAAGGCGATACAAAAGATAAGGGTGAGGATATAGAAAAACTTCCCGATTTTCTGACAGAAACGCGTCTGCTGAGCGAGATTCAGAAAGAGCGGATAGAAGAAGGCACTCTGCGTATTCTTGATACAAACTACTACATGGACGGGATTCTGCGTAAATTCATAAAAATTAAAAAGTCAGGAAAAGAAGGACTTAAGCAGCTTGAAGAATTTTTGAAAATGCTTGAAAAGGCAGTTAAAGAAGAAACAGGAAATGCCCAAAACAAAGAAAACGCAGGTTCCGAAGAGCCTGCGGCAAAATATTTCAGAAATTCAACCAGAGAGTTACTTAAGCAGCAACATTAGGCAGATGCTGTAGCACAGAATAAAAGTGAGGAGCATAGCGCCCGAAAGCATATCCTTTGCCATGCGGATTTTTTCGTTGTACTCAGTGCCGCAGGCGAGGTCAGTTATAATTTCAAAAGCGGTGTTGATAAGTTCAAGAATAATCGGCGCAAGACCTGCAAAGAAGATTTCAATTACCCTTGTAAAATTTGAAAAGCCGAATCTAATAAAGGCAATAACAGTCAAAGCCGCAAGTGCAGCAGTTTCCTCTTTCACGGCTTTTTCTGTTTTCAGCGCGTCGCGCAGTCCTGCAAACGAATAGCCTGTTTTGTCAAACCAGTTTCTGTTCTTCCACTCGGGCATGTTATATCTTCCTTTGCTTTTGTCTGTGATTATTATATAACAATATTTACTTTAATTGAGAAATATGAAAACCGTAAGATGAAAAAATGTGTAAAAATGCTTGCAGCAGCACAGTTTGGCAAGTATAATATTACGGTTGACGAGCAAATTTTGTCCGGTATAAACGGAGGTACGGATATGGCACAGGATTACAAAGAAACACTGCTTCTGCCGCAGACTGAGTTCCCCATGCGCGCAAATCTTTCACAGCGCGAGCCGGGATTTCTTAAATTTTGGCAGGATATGGACCTTTACGGTGAGCTGAAGAAGAAAAACAGCAATAAACCGTCATTTATTCTTCATGACGGTCCACCCTACGCAAACGCAAGCATACATATCGGAACTGCGACGAATAAAATACTGAAAGATTTTATAGTCAAATACAAATGGCTCAGCGGCTTCTTTACGCCCTATGTCCCGGGGTTTGATACTCACGGACTTCCGACGGAGCTTAAAGTTCTCAAAGAAGACGGTGTGGACAGAGATTCTCTTACACCGCTTGAACTTCGCAAACGCTGTGAAGCCTATGCCAGAAAATTTATTGGCGTTCAGTCCGGACAGTTTCAGCGTCTTGGTGTTATAGGCGACTGGGAACACCCGTACATGACTTTGCTTCCTGCATTTGAAGCGACGGAACTTGAGGGTCTTGCAGATATGGCAGACAAAGGCTATGTTTACAAGGGCAACAAGCCTATATACTGGTGCAATGACTGCCAGACGGCGCTTGCCGCCGCTGAAATTGAATACGGCGATGAGGTGTCACCGTCAATTTACGTTGCGTATCAGTATCAGGACGCCGCCAAAGTTTTCCCTGACCTTGCGGGAAAAGACGTTAATATCATTATTTGGACAACAACTCCGTGGACGCTCCCTGCATCACGCGCTGTTGCGCTTCACGCGCATTATGAATACGGTTTCTACGAGGCAAACGGCAAAGTTTATGTTTTCGCGACAGAACTCAAAGATGAAGTCGCAAAGGCAACAAATCTTGAATTCGGCAGTCCGATTATTACCTGTGAAGGTCAGAAACTCGAAAACACAAAGGCGGCACACCCTTTCTATGACCTTGAACTGCCTGTTGTTCTTGCGCCTTATGTCACGCTGGATACAGGTACCGGCTGTGTTCACACGGCGCCCGGACACGGCGCTGACGACTATGAAACCGGTATTCGCTACGGCATAGACGTATTTAACTCGGTTGACGACAAAGGCTGCTTTGTTAAGGAACTTCCGTTTGTAGGCGGTATGCCCATTCATGAAGGCGAGGACGTTATATTCCGGATGATTGCGGACAACGGCAGACTTCTCGGACGCCTTAAAATCAAGCACTCTTATCCGCACTGCTGGCGCTGCAAAAAGCCGGTTATTTTCCGCGCGACTCCGCAGTGGTTTATTTCCGTATCAAAATTCAAGGATGAGGCACTTAAAGCCATTGACTCAGTCAAGTGGGTTCCTGAGTGGGGTAAAGATCGTATAACAAACATGGTTCGCGACCGTTCAGACTGGTGTATCTCACGTCAGCGCACTTGGGGTGTGCCGATTCCCGCATTCTACTGCGAGGACTGCGGAGAGGTAATCCTAACAGGCGACCGTATTCGCAGATTTGCGGAAAAAGTCCGCGAGCACGGCACAAACTGCTGGTGGACCATGTCCAACGAAGAACTTATCGGAGACCTTGCAGTCTGTCCGAAATGCGGCGGACATCACCTTAAAAAAGAAACAGATATTCTTGACGTTTGGTTTGACTCAGGTACAAGCCACTCGGCAGTTCTTGATAACTGGAGCGACCTTAGATGGCCGGCAGACCTTTATCTTGAAGGCAGTGACCAGCACAGAGGGTGGTTCCAGACATCACTGCTCAACAGCGTTGCAATCCGCGGCAGAGCGCCTTACGGCACAGTCCTTACGCACGGCTTTATAATGGCGGGCGACGGACGCAAAATGTCAAAATCACTCGGCAATGTTATGACGCCGGAAAAAATCTCTGACAAATACGGCGCTGACCTCCTTCGGCTTTGGGTTGCTTCGTCAGACTATCGCAGTGACGTTCGCATTTCCGAAGAAATCTTTAAGACGCTTACGGAAGAATACCGCCGTATCAGAAACACCGCGCGTTTCCTGCTCGGCAATCTCAACGGCTTTGACCCTGCGAAAAACATGGTGCCTAACGAAAAGCTCGGAGAATTTGACAAGTATGTAATGCTCAAACTTGACAGGCTGCGCGACCGTGTTACCAAAGGCTTTGAAGCATACGAATTCCACCAGCCGATGACACTCATTCACCAGTTCTGCGATCAGGAAATGAGCGCGCTTTACATTGACATTAACAAAGACGCTCTTTACACGGATGCCGAAGATTCTGCGGCGCGCCGCGCAATTCAGACCACAATGTGGAAAGTGCTTAAAGCTGTTACGATTATGATGTCCAACGTGCTTTCGTTTACTGCAGAAGAAATTTGGCAGTGCATGAGAGAAAAAGATGCCGCGCTTCCGAAGAGCGTATTCCTTTCAGAATGGCCGGAGGCAGATGTTGAAGGCATTGACCCTGAAATTGAGCAGAGATGGGACAAAATTACGGACGCGCGTCAGGCAGCTCTCCGCGGACTTGAAAACGCGCGTGCCAACAACGTTATCGGTCATCCGCTTGACGCTGACGTAACAATCGCGTTCGGTGAAAAATTTGCCGATGACGCAGGAAAACTTACGCCGGAGCAGTGGAGGACACTTTTGATAGTTTCTGACTGCAGACTCGGCGAAGTCAGCGGTGAAAATGTGTTTACCGATGAAGCAACAGACATCAAGATTCTTGTCAGCAAATGCGAGTATGAAAAATGCCCGCGCTGCTGGCAGAGAAGATCGGAAGTCGCTGAACACGGAATTTGCGACCGTTGCAGGGAAGTCCTTGTCAAATAATACTAAAACAAAAAATATCGTAATTGGGGAGACAGTTTCTCCCCAATTTTTGTCTGACGAACAGGCAGAAAACGAAACAATGCGCCAACTGTTTGAAGCCGGCGATGCCCTTGACGGGCACAGACTGGATTTTGCAGTTTCGCGTCTGCTTGGTGTTTCCCGCGCTTTTTCGGCGAAACTTATAAAAGACGGCGCTGTTGCCCTAATACCTGAAAGGCGTGTGAAGCCGTCCGTTAAAGTCGCGTTGAACGACAAAATATACATACATGTGCCCCCTGTGGAAACGCTTGATTTGGAGCCTGAAGACGTTTATTTTGAAACAGTTTACGCAGACGATGACGTTATAGTCATAAACAAGCCCGCAGGGCTGGTCGTTCACCCTTCGCCGGGTCATTGGTCAGGCACTCTTGTACACGGTTTGCTTTACAAATTTCCTGATATGGGTTCGCTGAACGGCGTACAGCGTCCGGGAATTGTACACCGGCTTGACTCCACAACATCAGGGCTTATGGTTGTCGCGAGAAACGGTCTTGCGCAAGAGGGATTGTTCCGCGATTTTAAGGCGCGCCGCGTTCACAAGGAATATCTTGCGCTGTGTAACGGCATACTGCCTTCGCCCGAAGGCGAAATACGTTATCCGATAGGCAGAGACCCGTACAACAGATTGCGGCAGGCGGTGCTTGCAGACGGACGCGACGCATGGACGGATTACAGAACTTTATGGAGCAGAAACGGTTACACGCTTGTTGTCTGCCGGCTTCACACGGGCAGAACACACCAAATACGAGTCCACCTTAAAGCGCTCAAATGTCCGCTTGTCGGTGACAAACTTTATGACCCGTCGCGTCAGTCACCGTTCGGCGCGGAAAGAATATTTCTGCACTCATGGAAACTTAGTTTTGCGCACCCGCGAACAAGAGTACAGATGAGTTTCAGAGTGCCGCTGCCAATAGAATTAAGCGATTTTCTTCATGGGGTAAAGTAATGAAAATATGTAAAATAGCTGCTTTTGAAAATATGGAAGTCTTCGCGTTTTACGTTCCTGACGGAAACGGCTGCTGGAGAAGTGCTGAAGGCGAAGAAAACTGGAAAACGCTTGCTGAAATGCTTGAAATAAATCTGACGGATATTGTCCGCCCGTCGCAGACACACACGTCTGCGGTTAAAGCGGTTGCAAAATGCAACGGCGGAGAAGGTATAGTGTGCAAGGAGCGTGAGAGCGGCTTTGACGGTGTCGTTACAAATGAACGCGGGCTTTTGCTTTGCACGCTTGAAGCAGATTGTGGTCCTGTATATCTTTTTGACCCTGTTAAAAAGGTCGCGGCAATGGTGCACAGCGGTTGGAAAGGTACGGCAGGAAAAATATCGGCAAATGCCGTGAAACTCATGACAGAAAAATACGGCACAAAAGCCGAAGACATAACCGCTTCAACAGGACCCTGTATATGCAGAGAGTGTTACGAAGTCAGCGCAGATTTAATACCGCGTTTTGAAGAAAATTTTACGCAAGATGAAATCAGCCGCTTTTTCACTGCAAAAGAAAACGGAAAATATCTGCTCAATCTGCCGCTTGCAATCAGAATAACACTTGAAAAAGCAGGCGTAAAAAGCGAAAATATATTTGAAAGCGATGTATGCACGTACCATTCCGGCGTGTGTCCGTCATATCGCAAAGGCGATACGGAAAAGAGAATGCTTACCGGAATAATGATACAGTAATCGCGAGCAGTTGTCGAAGTACAGGACGGTGAATACGTTGGAACAGGAAAAACTTAAGCAGCATCTTGCTGCACTGAAAAATTATCTTGAAGAGACAGAATTTCCCTCACACCGAGCGGCAGCGCCTGTGCAGCTGAGCGCCTCGGAAATTGCCGAACTGCAGAATACGGACAGCAGTTTCACGGAAGCGGTGCTTGGAATGATAGACGAAAAAGGGCTGAAAGATTCTGATGTTTACAGAAAAGCCGACGTCAGCCGCAGTGTATTTAACAACGTCAAGAACGGTCATTTTTCAAAGGGCACGGCTATAGCTCTTGCCCTGACGCTTGAACTGGGACTTGAGGAAACGCAAAAGCTGCTGCGCAAGGGCAGAGTTGTGCTTTCCGACTCTTTTGTTTTTGACAAGACGATTATCTACTGCATTATACACAAAATATACGAAGCAAACGACGTCAATTTTCTGCTTGAACAGGTGGGGCAGCCGATACTGAGAGAGGCGCGGTAGAGATTTAACAATCAGAAAAGTGTTGTAACCGCAGTCATTTACCGATCGGAAAAAGAACAAAACAGAAGATACAGAAGCGCGGAACAGATAATTCGCCGTTTCGCCGACAAAAATTCCGCTTGGGCGGAATTTTTTTTGTGCCCTTACCACAGTTTTTCAAAAAAATGTCATTTGTCAAATGACATTTTTTTGGAAAAAGCCGCTTTAATAATAATCGTAACACATATCCAAACAGGAGGAATGAATTATGCAGGACACAGTTACGACAGCGCAGAACATGGCACAGGCAGGAGCAGCAGCGGCACAGACGGAAAGAAAAGGCTTCACGCCGTATCTTCGCTCCGTCACAAAAATTGTCAAAACGCTCAACATACGTTACAACTCAGACGCGCTCACCTTCAAAACGGTATCAGACTGGCTTGTTTCGGAAGGCTACTGGGCAAAGGAAAACGGCAGAACAAAACCGACCGAAAAAGGCTATGCAAACGGAATGTCAATGCAAAAATGCTGCCTCAACGGCAAAGAATTTGAGTCAGTCTATTGCGACGGTAAAATGCAGAAGCTGATCAGCGACAAATTCAGCGCGTTTTATACGGCAGCATCGGAAAATGTAACGCAACCGGTGAAAAAAGACCCGATGGCAAAAACGTGGGAAGAGCTTGCCAACAGTTATTACGGCGCAGGTTCATACAAAGAAGCCGCGGAATGTTATCAGAAAACTCTTGAATGTCTCCGCGCTTAAACGGACGCAGAAAAGCAGAAACCGGCGAGCTCTATTCAATAGTGGGTATCCGGTTTCCGCGGATATAAAGCAGACAGTATGCAAATGCTGTCTGCTTTTTTGTAAATCAATGTTGAAAACTATACATAAAAACAAAGTTTTTGACTTGCAAGTCAAAAACTTGTAAATTTTGGTGAGGTATATTATAATACGTTTTCGGAAGGGAAGTGGCAAAATGCGTGAACTGATAAACAGACCTGAATATCTCAAACGTATTATGGACAATAAGGATATAGATTTAGTGAAAATACTTACCGGCATACGGCGCTGCGGAAAGTCAACAATGCTTGAACTGTTTTACAGACAACTGCTTGATGACGGTGTACCTTCGGAAAACATAATACGAATGAACCTTGAATCTATGCAGTATGCCGAGCTGAAAAACTATGAAGCATTTTATCGTTACGTTGCGGTGCAGCTGAAACAGGGCGAACGCAGCTATTTGCTGTTTGACGAACTGCAGGAGGTAAACGGCTGGGAAAAAGCCATAGAATCCCTGCGGCTTGATTTTGACGTTGACATATATATTACCGGTTCTAATGCGCATCTGCTGTCAACAGAATTTTCTACTCTGCTGTCGGGGCGCTGCGTTGAAATACGAATACTTCCGCTTTCCTTTAAAGAGTTTTTGACATTCTACAGCTTTGAAAGTTATGTTTCAACTGACGAAAAATTCAGAACATATCTTCAAATAGGCGGAATGCCTGTGCTTTATCAATACGGGACTGAAAATATCGAAAACAGCATGAAAGCGCTTGAAGGCATATATTCAACAGTTGTTCTGCGCGACATACTGCAGCGCACAGAAACGGCGGACACTTCTCTGCTTCACAGGCTTGCAAGATTTTTGTGTGATAACATAGGCAGCATAACCTCACCGAACAGCATAGGAAAATTCCTTTGCAGTGAAAAAGAAATCAGCGCAAAAGGCGATGCTTCAGTTGCAGGACGAACGGTTGACAAATATCTGAAAATGCTTGAAAACGCGTATCTTTTTTATCCTGTAGGCAGATATGACATTAAGGGCAAACAACTGCTTAAAACGCTTGAAAAACATTACGTGACAGACATCGGCTTCCGCAATTTGCTTTTAGGCTACAGAGATGCTGACAGGAGACACATACTTGAAAATATCGTGTATCTTGAATTGTTGCGCAGGGAATACAAAATATATGTTGGAAAAGCGGACAGCAAAGAAATAGATTTTATTGCCGAAAAAGCTGATGACAAAAAATATATACAAGTCGCTGAAACAACAGCCTCCGAAGAAACACTTGACCGTGAAATACGTCCGCTTCAACAGATAAAAGATAACTACGAGAAAATTGTACTTTCAATGGACAGAAACTTCATAAAATCCAAAGACGGCATAAAACTCATTAACATAACAGACTGGCTGCTTGAAAAAAATATTAGAAGTGTGTAAACGATATTCATAAGAGTAGCTATCTTTATTAACTCGGAGGTACTGTCATGTTTTCATCAGGCTGGGTGAACCCGAAAAGAAACATTACAAAGCGAATACTTGTGTCAGAATACATTGCTTATGACACGGAAACCACAGGCTTGGGATGCTGTGCCGAAATTATCGACATCGGCGCGGTTCACGTTGCCGTCGGTAAAATCATAGATTGTTTTGGCACGCTTGTTAAACCGACCTTTCCGATTGACGAAAGACTTCGCGATGACAGAGGTTATCCCACGGCATTTTCCGTGCATCACATAACAAATGCCATGCTCGAAGACGCTCCAGATCTGAAAGACACCCTTGTATCGCTGCGCGCGTTTATCGGAGATTTGCCGGTGCTTGAACATTCAAGCCCCTTTGCTCCCTTTGACACGAGACTTTTTACTGCCGCTTTTCCGAGAGAATTAGGCGTGATATATGAAAACAGCTACATAAACACGTGCGAACTTGCCCACGCGCTGCTGCCGAAGCCGCAGGAAGTACGAGATCACAGACTCTGCACGCTTGACCGTTATTTCGGCATACGCGAAAAAGAAATGCACCGCGCTCTGCCTGACGCGACAGACGCGTACAAATTGTACGAAATACTAAAATGTATAATGAAACAGCGCGGAATAACCTTAGAAGAACTCTCGTCACATTCAGTGTCAGACACGCGGTAAAATGAGGTGACAAAATGCCTTTTCAGATTATCAGACAGGACATAACAAAAATCGAAACAGACGCGGTGGTAAACCCTACCGATGAAAAGCTGAGCGGAGCAGGCGGCGTGGATTTTGCGATACATACTGCGGCGGGAAACGAGCTGCGCGAAGAATGCCGCGCGCTTGGCGGCTGCAATACAGGCGAGGCAAAAGCCACTCACGGTTTTAATCTGCCCGCAAAATTTATTATTCATACCGTAGGACCAAAATACCGCGGCGGAAAAGAGGGCGAAGCGGAACTGCTTGCCGCCTGTTGCCGCAATTCTCTTGCACTTGCGGAAAAACTGGGCTGTAAGTCTATAGCCTTTCCGTTAATATCAGCAGGTACGTTCGGCTGTCCCGCACAGCTTGTTCTTACAACACTGACAGCGCAGATAAGAAAATTCCTGCGTACAACTGAAATGGACGTGTATCTGTGCGTGTTCGACAGACGTGGTTTTTGGTTGAGCGGCAAAATGTTCGGCAAAATTCAGCAGTTTATAGACGACAACTACGTTGAGACGCACAGTCCGATGCGAAACGTTAACGCGTACAGACAGGCAGACTATGGCGCAAGACGTGAAAACAGCCGGCTGGAAGATATCGCGGAAGCAAACGAATGTGACAGCTTGGACGATGGCATTGTCAGTCTTGGAAAAATTCAGACCCCGGATTTTGTAAGATTTGAGTATGACTATCAAAAAGAAATGCTGCCGCTTGACGAAAGTTTTATAGACTGTCTTGACAGACTGATGAAAGAAAAAGGAGTTACGCCGAAGGAATGTTACACCGCGGCAAACTTGGACAGAAAAACCTTTTCCAAAATAAAACAGTCCGGACGCGTGTCAAAAATCGGCGCTGTGTCGCTTGCTGTGGGGCTTAAACTGAATATTAACGAAACGCTTGACCTGCTCCAAAAAGCCGGTTACACACTCTCAAGCTCGCTGATATTTGACGTGATAATCGTTTACTGCCTAAAAAAGAAGATATACGACATAGACGAAATTAATTTTATACTTTTTGACAACGACGTGGCGCAACTCGGAACAAAAATCAGATAAAATACAAAAAATATAAATTGTCGAAACGCTTTCGACCGCAAACAAATTCTAACCTCCTATTCTTATGTCACACACAGGGAAAAGGAGGTTTTTCTTATGATGAGGAAAACAGAGAGCAAAGACACAGCAGCGGCAAAAACGAAAAAGCGCAGCAAAGAAAAATATGTTACACTGGACGGCAACGGAATAAGAACAATTTTCAGACCTTCCACAGAGCTTGTCTTCATTCTTGACAAAAGCGGTTCAATGTGCGGACTTGAAGAAGACACTATAGGAGGCTTCAACTCTGTTCTTGCAAAACAGAAAAAAGAAGATGGCGGCAACTGTTTTGTGAGTACAATACTGTTCGATGATGAAATTAATGTGCTTCACGACAGAATTCCGATTGAAGAAGTTAAAGAAATGACCGCTAAAGAGTACTTTACCGGAGGCTGTACCGCCTTGCTTGATGCTGTAGGACGTACCGTGAACCACATTAAGACGATACACCGCTATCTGAAAAGCGAGCGGCCGACAAAAACATTATTTGTAATTACGACAGACGGAATGGAAAACGCAAGCCGTGAGTACAGAAAAGAAGAAGTCAAAAGGTTAATCGAGCAGCAGACAGAAAAAGGCTGGGAATTTCTTTTCCTCGGCGCAAACATAGACGCGGTAGAAACAGCGGAAAACATCGGCATACGCAAAGAACGCGCCGCAAACTTTATCAACGACCGTCGGGGTATACGCGGAAATTATGCCGCAATCACCGGATGTGTAAGCGACCTGAGGTTAGGTAAGACAATAAGGGACGATTGGAAAGACGAAATTGACAAAGATTACCGAAAACGCGGCAAAAAACAGAAATAATGCCTGAAACACAAAAAAATCCAAATCATCACAAAATCTCCACAAACAGGAGTTATGCTTAAAGGGCAGAAAGATTGAAACGAAAAGGGGTACTTGAAATGAGAAGAAAAATTATGCGGTCGGCATCTGCTATGTTTTGCGCGGCTTTGCTCTGCTGCACGGCGGCATTTGCCGGTGACAATTCGAAACTTTTTCCGCGCTACGAAGCGGACTACTACAGAAGCGGAAACCCAAGCGCAATAGCAAGCGGACAAATCGCAATGCAGGGAAAGCCGGAGGAAATTGCACTTAATCAGCAACAGACAAAATCACAGCCACAGAAACAAGTTCAAAAAACGGAAAAGCCTAAAAAAGTTTATGGTTACATATACGAAAAGAGACTTGAACGTGACGGAAACAGATGGGCGACAAAATCAGTGCAACGCCCAATAACAGATAAAAAAGAGTGGGATAAATATACCCAAATGGGCAAAGCGTATGAAGAAGCAACTAAAGATGACAGTGCCTTAAAGGCTTGGGCTGAAAGTAATCAGGACGCTGAAAAAAGAATGAATGAAGCAAGCAAATACTTTGAAGAACATCCACTAACGGAAGATGAACTGAATGGGGTGCCTCGCGACAAAATAAATCAAGTTGAACAAATGATTGTCGATAGTCACCAATGTCAGCCAATTCCAAATGAACATCCTGTTGAAGAGGAAATAGCAGAGCAGTGGCGTGAAGAACATCGTCAGGAACAGACAAGAGCAACCATTGACCAAGCAATCACGAACACAATCAGAATTATCAATCAGTTTAGAAAATAAGAAGTTTGGAAGACAAGAACAAGAAAAAACGGCAGAGATTTTTTCTGCCGTTTAATCTGTTGTGATGATATAATATACTTGTGTTCAAGAAGCTATATGTCTCAAATTACTTGTAGGAGAGATTGAAATGGAAGATAAATTTACTTGGGTTGAGTTTTATACGAAATTTGCGGATGTTCTGCTTGGCTATAAGGACAACAGAGAACTGTTGTTGAAAAAATTGCACACCGTTTTTGATAATGTTAAGTTGCAATTTCCAACACTTGAAAAAAATGGTAAAGCTACAGATATTGATCCGTTTACAGTATATGGAATGTTTAACAGAAAACTTAAAGAAGAAAACAGAATTAGAATTATAGAAGGAATAGCTAAAGAGTTTAATATTACAACGAAAACACCTAAAGATGTTAATGGTATACCAGTTTTGACAATAAAAACATCCTTTTTTGTCGCGAATCGTGGTACGAATGATATAGATAATCTTTGGCATTTGTTTGAAGTGACTTTAAAATTATCAGATAATGATAGTATGAAAAGTAAAGAGAAATTCAAGATTTGGTTTGACAAAGTAATGTTACAGAAAGGAATTAAATGGAATATTACAATGGGGTTGTTTTGGATTCGCCCATTATATTTTATAAGCCTTGATAAGCCTAACCAAGATGTTATCCGCAAATATCAAAAACTTGGTCAGTTACCAAATAGTTTTAACTTAACGGACAAACAAAAAATAAAAGCAGATGAATATTTGGCAGCACTTAATGCGGTCAAAGAGCTGATAAACAGCGGAATTACTATGTCAAAAAATATCGCTGAATTTTCGTACAATGCTTCCGAAGGTAAGATACCTGAACTAACACCTAATCCTAAACCCAAGCCAGTAGTCCCGGAAAAAAAATATTGGTGGCTTATTGCTAATCCTAAAATGTGGGATTTGAAAGGTTTGGAGATTGGTGGAAGACGCAAATATACTTTACATAATGAGAATAATAATCTCCGTAAAATAGCAGAAAATTTTAGAAATGCAAAAGTTGGTGATATTGTTTTTGGATATGAGGCGTCTCCTACGAAAGCTATAGTGTCTATATTAGAAGTGTCTCGATCGGCAAATGATATTGACATAGAATTTGTCAAAAAAGAGAATTTAGTTAGCCCAATAACATATTCCAACTTAAAAAACGATGAAATACTGAAAGATATCCAAGGATTAGGTAAGCAGGGGAGTTTGTTTAGTGTGAAAGAGAGACAGGCGAAGAGAATTTTTGAACTTATTCAAGATTATAATCCATCTCCTGTCACATTACCTAATAAATATAGTGACGAGACTTTCTTGGAAAGTGTATATATCAATGAAGAAGAACTTAGTACACTAAAAAATCTTGTTAAGCGCAAGAAAAATATTGTGTTGCAGGGAGCACCAGGTGTAGGAAAAACTTTTGTAGCTAAGAGATTGGCATACTGTATAATGGGACTGAAAGATGATACCCATGTTCAGGTAGTTCAATTTCACCAAAATTATTCGTATGAAGATTTTGTTATCGGTTATAAACCTATTGCTACAGAAGGGCAGGTTTTGTTTGAACTTAAAGATGGTTGTTTTAAAGCCTTTTGTGACAATGCCGCACAGTATCCGGATGAAGCTTTTTTCTTCATCATTGATGAAATCAACAGAGGCAATCTCAGTAAAATATTCGGCGAACTGCTTATGCTCATTGAAAATGATAAACGCGGCGAGGAGCATACTATTAAGCTTGCATACGGTGATACCGAATTTTATGTTCCCGAAAATGTATATATTATCGGTATGATGAATACTGCTGATAGAAGTCTCGCGTTAATTGACTATGCCTTACGTCGTCGTTTTGCGTTTTACACTATGAAGCCTGCGTTTGACAATATCACGTTTAAAAATTACCAAAAACAGTTAAACAACAGTAAATTTGACCAACTTATTGAAGCTATTAAAAAACTGAATAAGAATATTGCAGACGATGCTGCGCTTGGTGAAGGTTTCTGTATTGGGCACAGTTATTTTTGCGAATTAAAGAACGATGACACTTTGGAAAGTTATCTTCGTGAAATAATAGAATATGATATTGCCGATACTCTCAGAGAATATTGGTTTGAAAACAAGAAGATAGCAGAAACTGAGATTAAAAAACTAAATGAAGTTGTAAATAGTGATAAACGATAAGGGAATTTTAATCAGGAATATCTTTCATATGCTTGCCTATGCTTTTCAGATATTAAAGCAGGGCGAGTATGCTTATATTGACAAGGAAAACTTTGAAAATATTGAAGATTTGTTTGCTGAAATTCTATTTAAGGCTATTAGTCGCCAGTTAAAACAAGGATTGTATCGCGAATATATTTCTCAAACAGATGACATACCTCTGCTTAAAGGAAAAGTTAATATCTGTGGCACGATGAACAATCTTATTCATCAACGACAACTGATTAATTGTGAGTTTGACGAACTCTCAAAGAACAATTTTTATAACCGAATATTAAAGACATCATTATTGGTGCTGTTTACTTCAAAAATCAAATTGGAATCCTATAAAAAACTTAAGATGCTTCTGATGTATTTTAATGATGTTGATATCATACATCCCAAAACTATAAACTGGCGTGCGTTATGCTTTCAGAAAAATAATCAGACATACGAAATACTGATGAATATTTGTTATTTTATTCTGCATAATGCCATATACTCTGACAGTGTCGGTCAATATAAAATGCCAAATTTTATGGACGAACATATGAACATACTTTATGAAAAATTTATACTTGAGTATTATAAACAAGAATATGCTGACAAGCTTAAAGTACGTTCTGCGCAGATTCAATGGGATATAAGTAACAAGCATGAAGTTGAAAATTTACCGGTTATGCAGTCTGATGTTTTTCTTGAGAGCAAAACAGGTAAGTCGGTGCTTATTATAGATGCTAAATATTACAAACATGTATTGCTTTCAAATCAGTTTGATAAATCAAAAATGTATTCTGACAATTTGTATCAGATATATGCGTATATTACAAATGAAAGAGCAAAGCGTGCCAACTATACTGTGAATGGTATGTTGCTTTATGCAAAAACAGGGGAAGAAAAATTGCCTAATGAAACTTTAAAATTCAATAACGGTCAGAAAATTATTGTACGTATTCTTGATTTGGCTGTTGAGTGGAAAGAACTTACTAAAGAACTTGATAATATTGTTAATGATATATTATGTATCGCCTGAGGTGCTCTCAGTCTTTTGTACGAGATAATTTTCTGCTTGATTTGTCGAAATAATTTCGACCACAAAACATTGATAACCTCCTATTCTTGTCTTACAGACAAAGGAATAGGAGGTTTTTATTATGGCAGGGAAGATGAGGCTGCGTTGACAAAGATAGAAGCAGATAGTCAGTCAAAAAACAACGGTGTTAAAAAGCAGATTAAGAATAAATTGGAGGTTTAAGATATGCAGCCGAAAACAAAGAAAAGAATACTTATTGGCATTTGCATATATGTTGGAGTAGTGATTGCATGGGGGCTAATTTTTCAAGAGGATATTTTTCATATCTGGTCTGAAAAGGGATCAAACAAAAATCTTCCCGTGGCTGAAAGAAGAGCTACGGAGAAGAAGGCGAAGAATACACAGGAAGATACAGAAAAAACAACGGAAGAAAATGCGTATCTTTTAGAATCGATTTCTTGGCGTGCAGTTAAAAATTTCGCGGCAACTTTGGGGATAGAGAGGTCGAAGGTCAAAGTTGAACTTTCGGCATCAAAACAGGTAACGCCGAATTGTTTTATAATATGGGTTTCGGTAAAGAAACTGCCAATAACCGGCACTTACAACTATCTTTACGTGCCTGAAAAGAACAAATTGTTTCTTGTCTCAAGGCAGATAATTGACAGATACACAGGAGTATTCTCGTGCTATGAAGAGGATAAGGCAAGGTATAAAATCTGGTGGAAACAGGTTGAAAAAGCGTTGTATAAGTGATGGAATTGCTAAACGAACATAAAGCGTAAAGCAATAAAGTTTACAGCTTATGTTTTGGTACAGCCTGCGGCAGAATTTTCTGTCGCGGGCTGTAAATATTTGCGGGGCGTACGCCCCCGCGGGTGAGCGATTTTGCCGTATTGGACGGCGTTTTTGACGTGAAACCCGGTTGGCGCACGCAGCCATACCGTTACCGAAGTGAGTCATGTCATTACTTGACAAAGCAGCCGGCT